>NZ_CM178725.1:1152500-1459883 GCF_058680895.1 Caulobacter sp. GSs2
AGCGTCCATGTTGTCCCAAAAGGCCCGATACGCACTGCGCGCCATGATCGAACTGGCCCGCGAGGACGGGCAAGTCACGGCGGGCGAGCTTTCGATCCGCGCCGACGCACCCCGCAAGTTTCTGGAGGCTATCCTTCTCGCCCTCGCGCGCGAGGGCCTGGTGGTCAGCCGCAGAGGCAAGTTCGGCGGCTATATGCTGGGCCGATCGGCCACCGCAATCAGCTTCGCCGAGGTCATCCGCCTTGTTGACGGCCCCCTGGCCCTGGCCCCCTGCGTCAGCCGCACGGCCTTCCGCCGCTGCGAGGACTGCCGCGACCTGGCCACCTGCGCCCTGCGCGAGGCGCTACTCAAGGCGCGCGACGCCACGGCACTGGTTCTGGAAGGCTACAGCCTGGCCGACGCCGTCGCCGGCGAAGGCGCGGAACTGCTGGGCGGATAGAGCGCCCCTCCCCCACTTCTATAGACGCACCGCGCGGTGGATCGCCCTGAGGGTCGACAGCAGGCCGGCGGCCGCGTCGAGCGGCAGACAGCTCGGCCCATCGCACAGCGCCTTGTCGGGATCGGGGTGAAACTCCAGGAACACGCCGTCGGCCCCCGCTGCCACCGCTGCCTTGGCGATGATCGGCACTCCCTCGCGCCGGCCGCCCGTCGAGGCGCCAAGGGTGCGCGGATCGGCGCCCGGTAGTTGCACCGAATGGGTCGCATCAATCGTCACAGGAACCCCGAGCTTCTGCATCTCGCCAATGCCCAGCATGTCGACGATCAGATTGTTGAAGCCGAACGCGCTCCCTCGCTCGCACAAGACAATGTCGACGCCCCGGGGCGGCCTCCCGGGCCTTTTCGATGATGTTTTTGCAGTCCCACGGCGCCAGGAACTGAGCCTTCTTGATATGGAGGCAACCGCCAGCTGCCTGGGTCGCCCGAGCGGCCGCTACGATCAAGTCGGTCTGGCGCACAAGGAAGGCCGGGATCTGAACGAGATCGGCAACGGCGGCCACCGGCCCCGCCTGATCGATCTCGTGCAGGTCGGTAGCGATCGGAACGTCCAATCGCCGCTTCACTTCCGCCAGCATTGCCAGACCGTCGTTAAGTCCTGGGCCGCGATAGCTCTTGATCGAGGAGCGATTGGCTTTGTCGAAACTGGCCTTGAAAATGAATGGCAGGCCGAGGTCAGCCGTGACGGCCTTGAGCGACCGGCCGACCTCAAGCGCGAGCTCAAGGTTCTCAAGCACATTGAGCCCGGCGATCACGACCAAGGGTTGGCCCGCGCCGATCGACAGGTTCCAACGCTTCAAATGGACGACGGCCATGGGCTAAGCCCTCTCACCGGAAAAGGTCAGGCCAAGCCGGCCGCCGCCTCCGTAAGCGGAGACCTTACCCCGCCGCTATATAGGCCTTGAGCCCTTCGGCCTCCGCCTGGGCCTCATTGATCTTGTACTTCACCAGATCGCCGATCGAGATGATCCCGACCAAGCGCCCGTCACGCACTACCGGCAGGTGGCGAATGCGGCGGTCGGTCATGCGTTCGAGCAGGATGTCGATCGACTCTTCGGGTTGGGCGAAGATCACCTCGGCGCTCATGCAGGCGGCGATCGGCTTGTTCAGGGCGCCCGCGCCTTCCTTGGCGATCACACGCACGATGTCGCGTTCCGACAGAATGCCGACAATCGCTTCGTCGGCGTCGAGGACGACCATGGCTCCCACGCGGCGGGTATGGAGCAGGGCCGCAGCCGCTCCTACCGTCTCCTGCGGCGAGGCCGTGAAGACCAGGTCGCCCTTGTCTTTCAGGATCTGAGAAACCAGCACTGCGCATCTCCCTTGTTCGTTCTTATAATAACGAGGGTCTCGCAAAGCGGTTCGGGGATCAATGGGTCTCTGAATTTGGGCTCAGGCGGACGGCCAGCGAGATGAGCAGGGCCCCGGCCGCGAAGCCGAACAGATGCGCCTCCCAGGCCACGGCTCCCGTCAGGCCCGGGAAACCCCCGAGCGCCGCCATCACCAGATTGATGACCAGCCAGCTGAGAGCCAGGGACAGGGCGCGCGGCGCAAGCGGGCTGCTCAGCCGCCCGGGCCGATCCATCAATCTGGCGGCGGCGCCCATCAGGCCGGCCACAGCGCCCGAAGCGCCGACGACCAGACTGGTCGATCCCGGATGGATCGCCGCATAGCCCAGACCGGCCAGGACGCCACACACTATATAGAAGACGACGAAGACGCTCCCTCCCCTCCCCCCCAGACCCAGCAGGCGCGCAACCGGAGCGCCGAAGGCCAGGGCGAAGGCGGCATTCATCAGGGCGTGAATCCAGCCGCCATGAACAAAGAGCGACGTCACCAGCCCCGCCACATCGCCGCGCCAGATCCGCACCGGCTCCAAGGCCAAGCGATAGACGGTCTCGTCGCTGGCCCCGCCCAGCACCAGGTTCGGGAGCAGGATGCTGACGGCCGCCAGCACCGCCGGCCAGGGCGCGTTGAAGATCTGTTCGGGGCGGTCGTCGGGACGGTCGGGGGTCATCACACTCTTACCTAGGCGGTCGACTCGCGGGGCGCACGCGATTCAGGGTCGCACCCTCTCTCGCTTAACCAATTTGCGAGACCTTGGCGCTAGACCAGAGACTGTATGAATTTGGCACGAGGGTTGCTTGCACCTTCGGGTCGGCAGTCGCGGAGGCTCTCATGGCCTGGCAGATCAAGAACAGCATCGACTTTGGCGCGGGCTTCACCGCCGCCGTCGTGGGCCTTGGCGCGCTCGGCGCGGCCGGCGCCCAGACGATGTCCAGCAACTCCGCCGCCTTCAACGCCGGCTATGGCCGTATCGCCGGCCAGGAAAGCCGCATGGTCGAATATTCGACCCGCGACGTTAACGGCAACCGCGTCGTGGTCGATGGCGTGATGCTGACCGGCGCCGACCAGAGCGTCTATTCGTCCAGCAATTCCTCGGGGTCGCTAGACGCCTATTCCGGCGTCGGGGGTCGCGGCTACAGCAGCTCGACGGCGATCGGCAACAATCTGACGGTCATCACCCAGGGCAACAACAATACGGTGATCGTCAATTCGACCCAGACCAATACCGGCAACATCTCGGCGGGATCGTCGGTCAAGGGCGGATCCGATGGGAAGTAAGCGTCTCGCGTTCATCGGGGCGGTCCTGGCCTGCACCGCCCTGACGGCGTGCGGAACAGGCATGCCCAAGGTGTCGATGGAGGGAAACTACGCCAAGCCGATCGGCAAGGCGCCCGTCACCGCCAACCCGACCGACTATTCGGCGGCGCTGGTCTGCCTCAACCAGTATGCCAAGCAGAACCGCATCGCCGCGCCGCGCGTCGCGATCGGCCGTATCGCCGACTATACCGGCAAGGAAGAGTCCGACGGCTCGGGCCGCAAGGTCACCCAGGGCGCCTCCCTGCTGGCCATGACCGCCTTCGCCAAGGCCGGCATGCCGATGGTCGAACGCTTCGACACCTCGGTGTCGGAGTTCGAGCTGAAATACGCCAACAACAAGCTGATCAGCGACCGCCCCAATCCAAGCGCGGACGTGCCTGTGGACTATCGCCGGATCCTGGCCGGCCAGGTGCCGGGCTCGGACTTCTATGTGGTCGGCGGCATTACCGAGCTGAACTACAACATCCGTTCGGCCGGCATCGACGCCTATGCCGGCGACAAGGACACCGACGGCCTGAAGGGCAATTTCAAGCGTCGGGTGTTCGTGATGAACATCGCGCTGGACCTGCGCCTGGTGAACACCCGCACGCTGGAGGTGGTCGACGTCGTCGCCTACCAGAAGCAGGTGGTGGGCCGCGAGATCAGCCTGGGGGTCTTCGACTTCCTCAATGGCAACCTGTTCGACATCTCGGGCGGCCGGGGCGCGCTGGAGCCGATCCAGCTGGCCGTGCGGGCGCTGATCGAGCGCTCGGTCGTCGAGTTCAGCGCCAATCTCTACGGCATGCCAGGCCCGCAAGGCTGCATGCGCTACGACCCGATGGGCGATTCCACCGTCGGACAGACGGGCGCCTTCGTGCCGGCCTACAACAATCTGGGAACCAACAATGCGCAGACCCGCGAAGACCCGTCTCGCTGGAACGCTCGCAGCGATCCCGATATGCGCGATGCTAAGCGGGGTCGCTACTAGCCAGACCGCGCCCAGCACGGTTCTGAACAACCAGATCAATCTGGGCGACGTGTTCGCCGAGCAGACCCTGAACGTCGAGACCGTCACCGACGGCTTCAGCGCCAGCACCATTGCGCCGGCCAACAGCGCCCTGATTTCGGTGCAGAACACCGACGCCGCGATGACCTCGAACCAGGAAAACGCCGGCGCGGTCCTCGCGCACGGTGTGGTCAATGTCGGGACCAATGGGGGCGCCAACAGCAACTTCACGACCACGGCGGTCGGCAATGCGGGTACGGCGGCGGCAGACAACGGCACGCTGACGGGCCGCGCCACCCAGCTGAACACCGGACCGGTCACAGCGCGCAGCCAGCTTGAGGCTCACGAGGCCGAACTGCACGACATGTCGATGAGCACCCTGGCCCAGGGCAACAGCCAGGGCCTGACCCTGATCAACGGCGCCATGGGCGTGCGGGTCAGCCAGGGCAATACGGCCAATGTCCTGGCCGATGGCGGCGCGATCGCCAGCGCGATCACCGGTACCGCCGCCGTCGCCGGCACGGCGACAGGCAACAACATCACACTGTCGGGAACCGAGCAGTCGGCGGCGCGGGTGATCACCGAGCAGTCCAATGCCGGCATCACCCAGGCCAGCAAGTTCACGGCCTATGGCTCCAGTTACCTGACCAGCACGGCAGCCTCGGCCAGCGGCAACAACCTGTCGGCGACCAATGAAGGCCCGCTGC
The DNA here is from genome assembly GCF_058680895.1 of Caulobacter sp. GSs2. The sequence continues at coordinate 1,157,352 of NZ_CM178725.1, forward strand.
TGGACGTGGCCTCAAGCCAGTACAACACCGCCTATGTCCGCGCCCAGGCCGAGGCGACCTCCTACCAGTTCAGCGCCGCCCAGGTCGGCGCCCATGGCGTCGGCAATTCCGCCCTGGTCGGCAACTATGGAACCGAGGTTGTGCTGGACAACATCCAGACCAATGCGGGCGGTGGCGTCGAGGTTGTGGCCAGCTTCGAGGGCAATGACGGCTATGACGCCGTGGTCTCGTCCACGGCCATGGGCAATGCCGTCACCGGCTATGCCTGCTCGCAGTGCAACGGCCAGATGACGATCAAGAACAATCAGGTCAACAGCGCCGAGGTGGGCGCCCGCACCACGACCACCGCAGGCTCGGCGCGGTCGGTCAGCGGCGTCACCACCGCCACCGGCAACAACGCCAGCTTCTATGTGAGCTCGCCCGGCACCTGAGGCGTCAGGCGGTTACGGGGTCTCGCTGGACCCTTGCCGAGCTCCACTGGGCGATCTTGATCAGCAGGTCGCGCGGATTGATCGGCTTGCCGACATGGTCGTCCATGCCCTGCTCGCGATAGAAGGCCACCTGATCGGCCAGGACATTGGCAGTCAGGGCAATGATCGGGATCTCCGCGACATCGCCGTCCAGAGCCCGAATGCTGAGGGTGGCGGTCAGGCCGTCCATCACCGGCATCCGCACGTCCATCAGGACAAGGTCGTAGTCACCCGACCGAACCGCCGCCAGCGCCTCGGCGCCGTCGCGGACGACCTGGACGTCATGGCCGGCCGACCGAAGGATAGCGCCGATCAGTTCGCGATTGGCCTCGTTATCGTCCGCCACCAGCAGCCGCAGGCCTCCCGCAATGCGCGGCGCGACAGCCGGTGCGGACGTCTCGATCCTGCCGGCGACGGGCAGGTCGACGACGCACCAGAAGCGCGAGCCCTGACCGGCCGTGCTGTCGACGCCGATCTGGCCGCCCATCATTTCAACCAGCTGCCGGGTGATGGTCAGCCCCAGCCCGGTGCCGCCAAAGCGTCGGGTAACCTCCGGTCCGGCCTGGGCGAAACGATCGAAGACCATGCCCAACATAGCCTCAGGCACCCCGACACCTGTGTCGCTGACGGCAAATTCCAGGCGGGCCACGGTGGCGTCCGGGTGGGGCCGGCGGGTGATCGTCAAGCCTACGGCGCCCTCGTCGGTAAACTTGACGGCGTTGCCCAGCAGATTGACCAGCACCTGTCGCAGACGTTCCGGATCGCCCTCGATCCAGGCCGGACAGCTCTCGTGGATCGTCATGTTCAAAGCCAGGCGCTTGGCCAGGGCCTGAGCCTCCACAATGCCGACAGCCTGGGAGAGCATGGGCCGCAGCGCAAACGGACGGGGCTGCAGCTCGACGCCGCCGGCCTCAAGTTTGGACAGGTCCAGCACATCGTTCAGCGTCGCCATCAGGGCCGAACCTGCATCCTGGATTCGACCCAGTTGGCTGCTCTGCACGTCGTCCAGAGCGCTGGCAGCCAGCAGGTCGGCAAAGCCGATGACGCTGGTCAGGGGCGTGCGAAGCTCGTGGCTCATATTGGCCAGGAACTCCTGACGCGCCCGCACGGCGCTTTCGGCGCGCTCGCGGGCCTCACCCAGGGCCGAACGGGCCTCGATCTCGGCGGTGATGTCGGTCTCGTTGACCAGCACGCAGCAGTCGCCGCTGACGGGGTCACGGGCCCATCGGGCGTCGACGCTATGCCAGCGAGCGCCAGCGGACGTCGCCAGCAGGAAAGACCCATAGCCGGGTCGTCCAGACAGGGCGTTGCGCCAGACCTGCTCGCCAGCCTCGCGATCCACAAAGGAATCGACGAAGGAGGCATTGTCAGCCGGATAGGCGGCCATCGCCGCCGGGTTGGCAAACAGCCGCGCGCCCTCGGTATTGTACAGAGCGACAAGCACCGTGGTGTGCCGCAAGGCCTCTATGGCCCGATGCTCTTGCGCCTCGACCTCGGCCGCCTCGAACAACATGCCCGATCCGCCATCCAGCAGTGGAATGAGCGATATGGCTGTTCGCACCGTGACGGGCGCGCCGTGGGGATAGAAGGTCCAGCGGTCATGAACGGTCTCGCCTCGGGCGATGCGTTCACTGATGGCGTCCATCCGGATGCGCACAGCCGGAGACTGGTCCGCGAAGTCGCGCGCCTGAAGCTCTTCGAGAGAGGCCGCCCCCCATAGCTCCAGCGCCGCCCGATTGGCGTAGACCTTGCGCTTGCGCGCGTCATCAAACACCCAGACCGGCTGGCGCAGACTGTCGAAGCCGTCCACCGCGAAAGGAAGACGAGCAGAAGCGGTGGGTATGCCGGTTTTCGACGACAAGGCGCGCATTCATCTCTCAGGGACAGCTTGACCCTAGGCATGTCGCGATTGGCCACCTGTTAACGGGCGATTGTGTCGCGCCCCGCGCCAGATGACGCCTTGCCAGGTAATCGAGCCGGATCACCCGGATTTTGGCGTCTTTTCCCGGCCATCCCTGTTATAGGCCGCATCCTCCGCGACACTCTGACGCCTCCCCCAGTACGAGCACCTTATGGCTTCCCCTGCCCGCGCGCCCATTCTCGCCCTCAAGGACGTCCGGCTAGCCGACGGCGCCAAGCCCCTGTTCGACGGCGTCGACCTGGCGCTGGAGCCGCGCATCCGCGCCTGTCTGGTCGGCCGCAACGGCGCGGGCAAGAGCACCCTGCTGAAGATCCTGGCCGCCCAGGGCGCCGAACCCGACAGCGGCGAGCGTATCGTGCAGCCCGGAGCGCGCATTGTCTTTGTCAGCCAGGAGCCGGAGATCACCGGCGCGACCCTGCTGGACTATTGCACCGCCGGCGGCGCCCAGGACTACGAAGCCCAGGCCACCCTGGCCGACTTTGGCCTGGACCCCGAAAAGGGCACCGAAGGCCTTTCGGGCGGCGAGAAGCGTCGCGCGGCCCTGGCCCGCGCCTTCGCCGAGCAGCCCGACGTGCTGCTGCTGGACGAGCCGACCAACCACCTGGACATCTTCGCCATCCAGACGCTGGAAGAGGAACTGGCCGGCTCCAAGTGCGCCGCCCTGATCGTCAGCCACGACCGGGCCTTCCTCAACCGCGTCACCCAGCGCACCTTCTGGCTCGAGCACCGCAAGGTGCGCCGACTGGACAAGGGCTTCCTTGAGTTCGAGACTTGGAGCGAGGCGGTCATGGCCGCCGACGCTGACGAAGCGCGCCGCCTGAACAAGGCGCTGGAGCGCGAGAACGCCTGGCTGGCGCGTGGCGTCCAGGGGCGCCGGGCCCGCAATGAAGGTCGCCGCCGCGCCCTGATGGACCTGCGCGCCGAGAAGAAGGATCGCCAGAGCGACATGCGCGGCAGCATCTACATGGCTGTCGAAGCGGCGGGGACCTCGGGCAAGAAGGTCGCCGAGGCCAAGAACGTCACCAAGAAGTTCGGCGATCGGGTGATCGTCGAAGACTTCTCGACCCGCATCCTGCGCGGCGACCGCGTGGCCCTGGTCGGCCCCAACGGCGCGGGCAAGACCACCCTGGTCAAGCTGCTGCTGGGCGAACTGGCCGTCGATTCCGGCACGGTGACCCTGGGGACCAACCTCGAGATCTCCTATGTCGACCAGGCCCGCATGGCCCTGTCGGACAAGATCACCGTCTGGGATTTCCTGACCCCCGGCGGCGGCGACTCCATCCTGGTGCGCGGCCTGCCCAAGCATGTCGCCGGCTACGCCAAGGACTTCCTGTTCACCGAGGCCCAACTGCGCCAGCCCGTGACCAGCCTGTCGGGCGGGGAACGCAACCGCCTGCTGCTGGCCCGCGCCCTGGCCACGCCCACGAACCTGATGGTGCTCGATGAGCCCACCAACGACCTGGACATGGACACGCTGGACCTGCTGGAGGACCTGCTGGCCGACTTCGAAGGTACGCTGATCCTGGTCAGCCACGATCGCGACTTCATCGATCGGCTGGCCACCTCGACCATCGCCATGAACGGCCATGGCCAGGTGATCGAGACTCCGGGCGGCTGGAGCGACCTGATCGACCAGAGCCCCGACTTCTTCAAGGGCGCGCGCGGCGCCGGTGGCGGCGACTTCGCCACGGGAGCCGCCAAGGCCGCTCCGGCGGTAGTCGCTCCGCCCAAGAAGACCGTCAAACTGTCCTACAAGGATCAGCGTCGGCTCGAGGAGTGCGAAGCCCTGGTCGCGGCCAGCCCCAAGATCATCGGCGATCTGGAAGCCAGGCTGGCCGATCCGAACTTCTACGCGCGCGATCCCGCCGGCTTCGACAAGGTCATGAAGACCCTCGACAAGGCCCGCGCTGACCTGGCGCAGGCCGAAGAGGACTGGATGGCTCTGGAAGAGAAGCGCGAGACCCTTTCCAGCTAGCGGCTACCCGACCGCTCTCTTCCCGCTCGCGCGCTATTGGAATGCCGGCTTCCGCTCAGTGTGGCGAGGGAGCGGGATAGGTCTATGGACCAAGATCGCCAGCGATGGCGGACTCTGGTGGCGTTGAAGTTCTGGCGGCGGGTCTGGCAGCCCTGCCGTTGCGTCACCCGCTCGCCGGCGATCAACCCGCTCGCCGGGTGATTGCCCCGACGCCCCCCGACAAGCGCCTGTCAGGAACGCGGCAACGACCGGCCGAGCGGCCTTGAGACGCGACCTGTGCTTGAAGCGCCCGCTGTCTTATGCATTGTCGTGCCTCCGCCAAAGTAAAAGGGGGGTGGCTCAAGGTCGGACCTTAGTCGAAAGCGATCATCGCCTGCGACAAAGCGCCACAGCGACCAAATTGGGCAGCAACCTTGAACAGTCGGAAGCGTATTGATCCGGGGGGACGGGACAAACATGCGGCAACAGCTGGCACAACAAGAACAACGGCGGCAGAACACCCTGCTGCTGAGCTTGGCTGTGGCCGTCGTCGCCAGCCTGGCCTTCAGCGACTTCCTGACCCGGACCAATCTGGGTGTCGCGGCGTTCTGGCCCGCGAACGGCCTCCTGATCGTCGGTCTGATGGCGCTGAATGCGCCGCGCCGCATCGCCCTGACCAGCGTGATGATTGTCTTCCATTTGATCATCGACCTGCTTGTCGGAGACAGCCTCGGCAAGGCCTTGCTCTTCACCAGCGTCGACGTTCTGGAAGCCTATGCGGTCTGGGCCGTGGCGCGCCGGATTTCCGGCGGTTTGCTGCGGCTGCGGACAATGCGGCAGCTAGCGCTTCTCGTCGCGGTAGGCGCCCCCATCGCAGCAGCCGCCGCGATCATCTGCGCGCCGCTGCTCTCGATAATCTCGGGAGCGCCCGTGCTGACCTTGATGTGGGCCTGGTTCGCGCGAAGCGGCCTGGGGCTCGCCGTCGTGCTCCCCGCTGTGCTGGTGTTGCTGGACGCGGAGCATCGTCGCGCCTTCCATCGCTCGATTACCGAGCGCCTGGCGCTGTATGCGTCGATCGCCGCGATGACTGCGGTCTGCTTTCATCCTGACGGTGTTCCGGCGCCCTTCCTGATCTTCCCCCTGGCTATGCTGGCCGCCTTTCGACTGGGCGCCCGGGGGGCTGCGGAAAGCTCTCTGGTGGTGGCCTTTATCGCCATTCCCCTGGTGACTTCCACCGGCTATCTGGCCATGGGCATGCGATGGGAAACCGCCAATCCCACCCGCGTCGCCCAGGTCTTCATCAGCCTGCTGTTCGGCACCAATCTGGCGACCGGCCTGGCCCTGGCGCAGCAGGAGCGCCTGAAGCGCCTGCTGGTGCGCCGCGAACAGCTGACCCGCGCCGCCCGCGCCCGCGCCCTGGCCGCGACCGAGGCCAAGACCGAGTTCCTGGCGACCATGAGCCACGAGATCCGCACCCCGCTGAACAGTGTGCTGGGCTTTGCCCAACTGCTGGCGGCCCGCAACGACCTGCCGCCGGACGCCCGCCGGCAAGTAAACCTGATCGACTCCGCCGGCGGCGCCCTGCTGACCGTGGTCAACGACATCCTCGACTTCTCGCGGGTCGAGGCCGGCCAGGTGGAACTGCTGCTGCAACCGACCTCGGCCGCGAACCTGCTGCGCGACACTGTCGCGATCATGGCGCCTGAGGCGCGCGCCAAGGGCCTCAAACTGAACCTCGAGATCATCGATCCGATCGACGCCCTGCACGACCTGGACGACGCCCGCCTGCGCCAGGTGTTGCTCAACCTGCTCAACAACGCGGTGAAGTTCACCGATACGGGACGCATCGACGCCACCCTGATTGTCGAGCCGGGCGATCATGAAGATCGATTGCGTTTCGAAATCACCGACACCGGCGCCGGCATCTCGATCGAGAAACAGGCCCTGCTGTTCCAGCGCTTCTCGCAGATCGACAGTTCGGCAAGCCGCACCTATGGCGGCGCGGGCCTGGGCCTGGCGATCAGCCGGGCGCTGGTCGAACTGATGGGCGGCAAGATCGGCGTCGACAGCGTGCCGGGTCGCGGCTCATGCTTCTGGATGGAGATCGCCGCGCCGATCGCCGAGTCCTTGGGCGTTCCCGAGCAACGGACACCCCTTTTGCCAGGCGCCGCCCGTATCCTGCTGGTCGACGACCATCCGATGAACCGTGAAATCGGCGTCGCCCTGCTGACCCTGGCCGGCTGCGAGGTCGATATCGCCGAAAACGGTCAGCAGGCCGTCGAGGCGGCTGCGACCGGCGAGTACGACATGATCCTGATGGATATCCACATGCCGCTGATGGACGGGTTGGCCGCCACCCGCGCCATCCGCGCCCTGAACTCGCCCGCCAGCCGGGTTCCGATCATCGCCATGAGCGCCGACGCCCTGCCCCAGCAGGTCGAGCGCTGCTACGCGGCCGGAATGGTCGATCACATCGCCAAGCCGATTCAGCGCGAGGTGCTCTATGCCAAGGTCGAGCGCTGGCGGACCGCTCCCACCAGCATCGACTAACCGAACCGCGTTCGCTCTTGGAAGATGCGGCCGCGCCGCCTAACCTCTCGCGACCTTGTCCGGGAGGGATTCATGGGTTTCCGCAAACTGGCCGTGCTCACCCTTTGCACGCTGCTCGCCGCCTGCTCGCCCGCCGGCCAGGAACCCGCCGACGCTCCCGGTCGCACCGCCATGAAGCTGGCCACCGACTGGCGCGCCCAAGCCGAGCTTGGCGGCTACTATCAGGCCTTGGCTACTGGCGAATACGCCAGGCGCGGGCTGGATGTGACCCTGATCCAGGGCGGTCCCGGCGTGAACGTGCCCCAGTTGCTGGCCACGGGCGCGGTGGATGCCGGGGTCGGCTCCAACAGCTTCATCGTCATGAACCTGGCCAAGGAAAAGGCCCCGGTTAAGGCCGTGGCCGCCTTCATGGACAAGGACCCCCAGGTGCTGATCGCCCACCCCGGCCAAGGCATCAACGCGATCGCCGACATGAAGGACCGCCCGATCCTACTGGCGGACGCCTCGATCACCGCCTTCTGGGTCTGGCTGAAGGCCAAGTACGGCTTCACCGACGCTCAAGTCCGCAAATACAACTACAGCGCTGCGCCGTTCCTAGCCGACAAGCGCATTGTCCAGCAGGGCTATGTCACCAGCGAGCCCTACCTCATCGAGAAGGAGGGCAAGATCAAGCCGGCGGTGTTCTTGCTGGCCGACAGCGGCTATCCCGCCTACGCCTCGATGGCTCTGATGCCCGACAGCTTCATTGCCAAAAACCCGTCGGCCGCGCAGGCCTTCGTCGAGGCCACGGCTGCGGGCTGGAAATCCTATCTCTATGGCGACGCCAAGCCGGGCGACGCGGCCATCCTCAAGGACAATCCTGAGATGACCCAGGACGTCCTCGACCAGGCCCGCGAGAAGATGCGGTCCTACGGCATCGTCCCCAAGGACGGCATTGGCCAGATGACCGACGCCCGCTGGGCGGAGTTCTTCAAGGTCGCATCGGATCAGGGCGTCTATCCCAAGGATATGGACTACAAGGGCGCCTACACGCTGCAGTTCCTGCCCAAGGGCCAATGACACTGACCATCGCCGCTCTTTCCGCCGTCGAAGTCGACTATCCTCGGCGCGGCCGCGCCCTGGGGCCGGTGGATCTGGATCTGCGCGCCGGCGAAATTGTCGCCCTCGTGGGGCCGTCCGGTTGCGGCAAGTCCACCGCCCTGCGTTTGCTGGCGGGACTTGAACAGCCCACACGGGGCGCCGTGACCCGCGCCGCCGCCAGGGGCGAGACCGCCGTGGTCTTCCAGGCTCCCACGCTCGCGCCGTGGCTCAGCGCCCAGGCCAATGTGGCCCTCCCTCTGGAACTGGCCGGCGAGCGGCACGCCGACGCCATGACCGCCGCCGCCCAGGCCCTGGCCAAGGTCGGTCTGGGCGAGGCGCTTGCGGCGCGGCCCGCCCAGTTGTCGGGCGGCATGGCCATGCGGGTGTCTCTGGCCCGCGCCCTGGTCACCCGCCCTCGCCTGCTGCTGCTGGACGAACCGTTCGCGGCGCTGGACGAGATCACGCGCCGCGCCCTGGCCGACGACGTTCTGGCCCTGGCCGGGGAGCTGTCGCCGGCCATGATCTTCGTCACCCACAATGTCGAGGAGGCGGTCTATATGGCCGGCCGGGTCGTGGTCATGACCCCCGGCCCCGGCCGCATCGCGGGAGAAGTGGCCATCGACGCCCCCCTGATCCGCCCTGCAGGCTTTCGCACCACCGAAGCCTTTCGCCAAGCCGCCGAGACGGTGTCGGGCCTGCTGGCCCAGGCCGGAGTTCGCGCCGCGTGAGGACCTTGTCGGCCTTCCTGTCGCCGCTCGTGCTGATCGGCCTGCTGCTGGCGGGCTGGGAGCTGGCCTGCGCGCGCCTGGCCGTGCCGGCCTATCTGCTGCCGCCACCCAGCGCGATCTGGACGGCCCTGATCGAGGGCTGGCCGCTGCTGCTGGCCTCGGCCTGGGGCACGCTGTCGACGGCCCTGCTGGCGCTGGCCATCGCCAGCCTGCTGGCCTGCACCCTGGCTTTGACGGTCAGTTTGAGCCCCCTGCTGGAAGACGCGATCCGTCCCATCGCCGTCACGCTGCAAGTCACGCCGCTGGTCGCCATCGCGCCGCTGGTCACCATCTGGGCGGGGATCGACCATCCTGAACGCGCCGTGATCGGCCTGGCCGCCGTCGTCGCCTTCTTCCCGATCTTCTCGGGCGCCCTGACCGGCCTGAAGGCCGTGGATCCAGACCTGGCCCGCCTTTTCGACCTCTATGGCGCATCGTCAGCCCAGCGCCTGTGGCGCCTGCGCCTGCCCTCGGCCGTCCCCGCGCTTCTGGAAGGCCACAAGGTCGCCTCCGGCCTGGCCGTGATCGGGGCCGTGGTAGCCGAGTTCGTCGCCGGTTCAGGCGGCTCCCAGGGCCTCGCCTGGCGGATCCTGGAGGCCTATAATCGCCTGCAGACGGCGCGCGTGTTCGCCGCCCTGTTGACCCTGGCCCTGCTGGGTGTGGCGCTTCACGCCCTGATGGAGCTGGCCGAGCGTCGACTGCTCGCAGTTTGGCGCGGACGTTAGGTCCGGATTAAGCGGGGCAGGCTAAGGCTGAAACCTCGGAGTCCTCCGTCAGGCCGCCTCATGCGCACCATGGTTCTCATCGCCGTCCTTGCTTGCGCCGCGTCCGCCGCGCGCGCCGAGGACACGCGCGAGAGCCGCTATGGTCCGCGACCAAGCCGCCAGACGGGCGCCCTGACACCCGCGTCGGGCTATGGCGGGCCGATCCTGAGCTGGGCCGGCAAGCAGGAGTCCGCCGCGCCGCGCGCCCAAGGCTCTCAGCCCGTATCGGAGCCCTGGCGTCAGCCCTATGTCGCGCCGCAGGCGCGCCAGACCATGACTAACACCCAGGCCCAGGCGCCGATGTCGGAACCCTGGCGGAGCCTTGGCGCACGACCACAGCCCACGGGGCCGCTCGCCCAGGCCGATCGTCAGCCCATCGCCCCCCCGCCCCAGATCAACCGCCCATCGATCCCGGCGGCGCAGCTCCAGGCCTCGCCCGCGACGATGGCGTCCTATTCGCCTCCGTCGCAGGCCATGGCCCCGAGCATGGCCCGCACCTATTCCGTAGGCCGGCAATATGGCCAGCAGCCTGACGCCCTGCCCCCGCTGCAGCCGAACGGCATGGTGTTCATCGCTCCGTCCGAAGAAGCGCCCCGCCTCAAGGACGACGAGCCCCGGCACGGTTCGGCCGAATGGCTGGCGGCCGGCGCGCGCGGCGACGAAGACGGCGAGCGCGACAACAAGGACCGGTCGCTCTGATGCAGTCCCGGCTTCACGACCTGATCGCCCTGGCCGACGAGCCGTCGAGCGAAAAGCGCCGCGAGCTGCTGCGCGGCGTCACCGATCTGTTCTTCGCCGGCGATGTCCACGACCCCGTGCAGATGGGCCTTTTCGACGACGTCATGAGCCAGCTGGCCGGCGAGATGGAAGAGGCTGTCAAGGTCGAGCTGGCCGAGCGCTTGAGCCACGCGCCGGCCCCGCCGCGCGGCCTCAACAGGGCCCTGGCCCTCGACAGCATCGCCGTCGCCCAGCCGATCCTGCGCGGCTCGTCCAGCCTGTCGGAAGAAGACCTGCTGGAAGTGGCCCGCACCCGCGGCCAGGACCATCTGCGCGCCATCTCGCAGCGCGCCAGCGTTCCCAGCGCGGTATCGGACGCCATCGTCCAGCGCGGCGATGACGACACGCTTGGCGTCCTGCTGCGCAATGAAGGCGCTGTACTGTCGCGTGAAGCGCATGAGGCCGTCGTCGACCGCGCCGCCGCCAATCCGGCCCTGCATGAGGCCGTCATCGACCGCCACAGCCTGCCGGTCGATCTGCTCAACGAAATGTACTTCATGGTCGAGGCCAAGCTTCGCGACCGGATCATGGAGAAGAACGCCGGCATGGATCCGGCCACGCTGGAAGCGGCGCTCAATGCCGGTCGCAAGCGCGTGGCCGCCCAGGACGGCGCCCTGCCCGTCGATCACGCCCAGGCCGAGAACGAGTTCAACGCCATCAAGGCCAAGGGCGGCGTCTCGCCCCAGGCCCTGGCCGGGATGCTGCGCGCCAAAAAGACCACGCTGTTCCTGGTCGCCCTGGCCGACATGGCCGATATCGACTTCCACACCGCCCGCAAGATCCTCGAGCGCCGCGAACTGGACGCCCTGGCCGTGGTCTGCAGGGCGGCCGATTTCGACCGCGCTCTGTTCCTGACCTTCGCCCTGCTGATCCTGGATCCGTCCGATGACGTGATGGGCAAGGCCAAGGTCTATGGCGAACTCTATGGCGCCCTGCCCCGGGACGCGGCGCTGCGGACCATCCGCTTCTGGCGCCTGCGCCGCCAGAGCGGCGACGGGGCCGCCGCCTGATCGCGGCTTTAGCGGGGCGCTGGCCGCCTTGCTTGCGCCTTCACGGACGCCCAAGGTGTGGCTTCGACCAAGCTCACCTAACCTTAGGCTGTCTATGATTCGCGCTTCGCGCCTGACACTTCTGGCCGCCGTCGGCCTGTCCCTCGCCGCCTGCTCGGCCCTGCCCAAGCTGTCCATGCCGTCCCTGCCTGGCAGGGAGGCGACCCTCGCGCCGGCCCAGCCCGCTGGGCCGGCCCTGGCGTCACTGAAGCCCGGTCAGTGGGCTCATGAGGTCTCGGACGTCGCGCCCGACCCCCGCGTGCGGTTCGGCGTCCTGCCCAGCGGCATGCGCTACGCCCTGATGAAGAACGCCACCCCGCCCCAGCAGGCCGCCCTGCGCCTGTGGTTCGACACCGGCTCGATGATGGAGGCCGACGACCAGCAGGGCCTGGCCCACTTCCTGGAGCACATGGCCTTCAACGGCAGCAAGAACGTGCCCGAAGGCGAGATGATCAAGATCCTGGAGCGCCACGGTCTGGCCTTCGGAGCCGACACCAACGCCTCCACCGGCCTCGACGAGACCATCTATCAGCTGGACCTTCCCAAGACCGACGACGCGACGGTCGACACCTCGCTGATGCTGCTGCGCGAGGCGGCCGGCGAGCTGACCATCGCGCCCGAGGCCGTCGATCGCGAGCGCGGCGTGGTGCTGTCGGAAGAGCGCACCCGCGACAGCCCCGGCTATCGCGTGGCCATCAAGTCGATGGACTTCCAGATGGAAGGCCAGCTGCCACCCAAGCGCATTCCCATCGGCAAGACCGAGGTGCTGAAGACCGCCCCCGCCCAGCGGATCCGCGACTATTACGAGGCCTATTATCGCCCTGAGCGGGCGGTGCTGGTGGCGGTCGGCGACTTCGACCTCGACGCCATGGAGGCCAAGATCAAGACCCGCTTCGGCGACTGGACCGCAAAGGGTCCGGCCGGCGCTGATCCCGTGGTCGGCAAGGTGGCCAAGCGCGGCGAGACCGCGAGGGTGATCGTCGAGCCCGGCGCGGCCCTGTCGGTGCAGCTATCCTGGGCCGGCGCGCCGGACGACAGGATCGAAACCAAGGCCGCCGACGAGCGCGACACGCTGAAGAACCTGGGCTTTGCGGTGCTGAACCGCCGCATGCAGGCCCTGAGCCGCGCGGCCGATCCACCCTTCATCGCCGGCGGCGCCTTTACTGGCGATCAGTACGGCGCCGTGCGCATGACCACCCTGGGCGCCACCGCCCAGCCCGGTCGCTGGCGCGAGGCGCTGTCGGCCCTGGACCAGGAACAGCGCCGCGCCGTGCAACATGGCGTGCGCCAGGACGAGCTGGACCGCGAGATCGCCAGCATGCGCTCATCCCTGGTCGCGGCCGTGTCGGGTGAGGCCACCCAGCGCACGACCGCCCTGGCCAGCGGCATCGTCGGAACCCTCGGCGACGGCGAGACCGTCACCAGCCCCAGCCAGAACCTGGCCGCCTTCGATGAGATCGTGAAGGGCCTGACCGCCGACCGTGTCAGCGCGGCCCTGAAAGCGGCCTTCGCCGGCCAGGGGCCGCTGATCCTGATCCCCAGCCCGACCAATATCGAGGGTGCCGAGAAGACTGTGCTCGCCGCCTATGCAGACGCCCGCAAGGTCGCCGTACTGCCCCCCGCCGCGCCTGGCGTCACGGCCTGGCCCTATGCCAGCTTCGGACCGATCGGCAAGGTCGCCGAGCAGAAGGACGTCACCGACCTCGACACCGTCTTCGTGCGGTTCGAGAACGGCGTGCGACTGACGGTCAAGCCGACCAAGTTCCGCGACGATCAGGTGCTGATCAAGGCCCGCATCGGTAACGGCCTGCTGGATCTGCCCTCGGGGGCCCAGAGCCCGCTGTGGTCCAGCTCGGCCTTCATTGAGGGCGGTCTCAAGCAGATCAGCGCCCAGGACATGGAGCGTGTGCTGAACGGCAAGATCTGGAACGCCAGCCTGGGCGTCGAGGATGACGCCTTCACCCTCAGCGGCCGCACGCGGCCCGAGGATGTCGGCACGGAACTGCAGGTGCTGGCCGGCTTCGCGATGGAGCCGGGCTGGCGGCCCGAGGCCTTCTCGCGGATCAAGACCTACTACGGCACCATTCACGACCAGCTGGAAACCACCACCGGCGGCGTCATCGGGCGCGACCTCAGCGGGCTGCTGCACAACGGCGACAGGCGCTGGACCTTCCCGTCCCGCACGGACATCGCCGCCGCCTCGCTCGATGGCCTGAAGGCGGCGGTCACCGATCCGCTCAGCAAGGGCGCGATCGAGGTCGTGGTCGTTGGCGACATCACTGTTGACAAGGCGATCGCCGCCGTAGCCGAGACCTTCGGGGCCCTGCCCACCCGCCCGGGTCTGGCCGATCCCGTCGCCGCGCGTCAGGTTCCCTTCCCCGCCCCGTCACAGACGCCGGTGGTGCTGACCCACAAGGGTCGCGCCGACCAGGCCCAGCTGTTCATGAGCTGGAGAACCGACGACCTGTTCTCCGACCTGCAGCGCTCACGCGACACCTCGGTCCTGGCCCAGGTGATGCAGTTGCGGCTGACCGACGAACTGCGCGAAAAGCAGGGGGCGACCTATTCGCCCTCGGCCGGGGCCACCCACAGCGTGATCTTCAACGACTGGGGCTATCTGTCGGTCAGCGTCGAGGTGCCGCCGGACAAGCTGGACGGCGTGGCCGCCACCATCCGCCAGATCGCCGCCGACCTGCGCGACAAGCCCGTTACCGAAGATGAACTGGAACGGGCCAAGAAGCCGCGCATCGACCAGATCGAGAAGTCGCGGGTCACCAACGAATACTGGCTGGGCAACCTGTCGGGCGCCCAGACCGATCCGCGGATCCTGGACGCCACCCGCTCGGTGATCGCCGGGCTGGAACGGGTCAAGGCCGCCGACGTCCAGAAGGCCGCCCGCACCTTCCTGGGCGAGGACAGGTCCTGGACCGTGCTGGTCAAGCCGGAAGCCAGGTAGACACGAAAAGGCCCTCCCGCCGGCTGGCGGGAGGGCCTGAACTTTTCCGGCGATGGCGAAGGTCTAGTAGACCACGCCGCCGACGCCGCCATCGAGGCTGAAGCTCATCGAAGACGCGCTGGTCTCACGGACCTGCTCCTCGCGATAGGCCGTGTAGGTCTCGCTGGTCAGGATGGTCAGGATCTTCACGCCAGCCCCAAAGCGGCGGAGCAGCGAGCGCTCGTTGCAGTCGCGGGCCGGACGCTGCGGACGGCAGGTCAAGGTCCCCGCCTGGCCGGCCTGGCCTGCGCCAGGAGCATGATAGAGGGCCTCGTTCTTGGCGCAGATGTACGTCTGGGCGCCGCGGCCATTGGTGCTGATGTCGATGCTGCTCTCGTAGTCGCCAATCACGTACTGCATGCGCGAACCGGCGATGCAGCGATACAGCTCGCCGTCATAGCGGTCGTCGATGTCGCGGTCGGGCGTGACCTGGGAGGCCGGGTGCGGCACGTCACGATCGTCCAGGCACACGGCGCGGATGACGACGCGGCGCAGCTTGGTGCGGGTGGCTTCATACGATGCGCGACGGCGCACTTCGCCGCCCTCGACATTGAGGCCCTGGATATAGCCGGTCGACATCGGACCAGAATAGTAACCGCCGTGACCGCCGCCACCATAATAGACGTTGGTGCTGGCGCCCCCGCCGGCCCCGGCGCCCGCGCCCGAAGACGCACCGGCCGAAGCCGTGGCGTTGGCATTGGCGTTGACGATCACCGTCGCGCCGACATTGATGTTCACGCCCGGAATATTGACGTTGTGACCCGGCGTGCAGCACGGGGGAGTGGGCGGTTTGGGAGGCTTAGGCGGAGGCGCCGGAGGCTTGCAACAGACCGGGGGCGGTGGCGGACAGCCGGTCGTGCAGCCCGCAGCATAGGCCGCGCCGCCCAGCGTCAGGCTTCCCAGCAGGGCGCCGAGGCCCCAGGTCAGCCCGCGCATCGATCGTTTCGGCGCCTTCATGGCGATCCCCTTCACACGACGTCGTCCGGCCGTTTGGCCAGCAAGAATCGAGCCGCCGCCCGCCTCCCGGTCGGCTTGCGCCAAAACGGGACGGTCGGGGCTTTGGCCCGGATCTCCTAGCAAGCCCCATGCGGCAAAAAACAGCCGTGGAAGGACCCGCTGAGGGGACGACGATGTTCCATCCAAGCACACAACGGTTGATAGACTATTGGCGCGACCGCAAAGGCGACGCGCCCGCGCCGTCGCGCGCCGACATCAATCCGGGCGATTTCACCGACCTTCTGCCTCAGGTCTTCATTGCCGGACGCGAGAAGCTGGGCCGCATGCCCTTCCGTCTGGCCGGCGGGTTCCTGGCCGACCTGCACGCCCGCGATCTGCGCGGCGAGGATCTGCTCAGCCTGTGGGCCCTGTCGCATCGGCTGGAACTGAAGTCGTCGCTGGAGATCGCCCGTCGCCGTTGCCAGCCGGTGGTGGTGACGGCCGACATTCGGGCCCAGGGGGTTCCGTCGGTCGGCATGGAGGTGCTGTTTGCGCCCCTGCGCGGCGTGGACGGCGAAACCGACCGGTTCCTGGGCCTCTATCAGCCCATCGCCATGACCGCGCGCCTGGAAGGTCGCCCGGCCTATGAACTGGGCGTTCGCCAGATCCAGCCCCTGGGCCTCGCCAATCAGGAAGGCGCGCGGCTGCGTCTGGCCACCCTGGACGGCCGCCGGATCGCCTAGCCCCTCGCCGCCTTTGCGGTCTCGAACTGGTTGGTATGGGTGACGTAGTAGTCCAGTTCGACCAGCAGTTCGCGCCAGGCCGCGTCGATCTCGGCTGTCCAGTCCGCGCCCAGCACCTCGCGCAGGGTGTCAGCCACCACGCCAAAGAAAGTCCCGAACACGTGCGGCGGCACGTCATAGCCGGCGTGGTTCATCGCTTCGGACTGGATCAGGGTGGCCGCGTATTGACGCTCGCCGATGAAGTCCAGGATGGCCCGGATCACCTGCGACAGCATCTCGCCGCGCACCTGGCCATTGGCGTCCATGCAGAACAGCGGCTCCATGTCCGGCTGCTGGCGAAAGAGCCGCTCATAGACCAGGGGCGTGAGATCGTCGCAGCGCTGGGCCGCCAGCTCCAGACTGCTTTCGATCAGCGCGGCGCTCATGGCGGCTAGCCCCGCCCGGCCGCGTCGAGGTCGGCGACCACCTCGGCGGGCAGGATCAGCCGAGCCGCGCCCATCAGCTCTTCCAACTGGGCGACGCTGGTCGCGCTGGCGATGGGGGCGGTGATGGCCGGATGGGCCATGATCCAGGCCAGCGCGATCTGGGCGTGCGTGGCTCCGGTCGCCTCGACGGCCTTGTCCAGGGCCGCCAGCACCCGAACGCCCTTGTCGTTCATGTAGTCGCGCTTGATCGTGTGTCGCCGCGCGCGCCCTTCAAGGTCGGCCTCAGCGCGATACTTGCCCGTCAGGAAGCCTGCGGCCAGACCGTAGAACGGAATGACGCCCAGGCCTTCCGCCGCCGTCAGAGCGGCCAGCTCACCCTCGACCTGGTCGCGGTCATAGAGATTGAACTTCGGCTGGATTGTCTCGTAGCGCGGCAGACCGTTGGCCGCCGAAGCCGCCAGGCTCTCGGCCAGCCGGGCCGGTGAGAAATTGGACGCCCCAATGGCCCGCACCTTGCCCGCCTTCACCAGGCGGCCATAGGCCTCCAGTGTCTCCTCGACCGGGGTCGCCGCATCGTCCTGATGCGACTGATAGAGGTCGATATGGTCGGTCTGCAGCCGCCGCAGCGAACCCTCGACCGCCGCCTCGATATTGGCGGCCGACAGGCCCGGCTGCTTGGGCCACATGGCCACCTTGGTCAGGATCAGCACGTCGTCGCGCCTGCCCCGCGCCTTCAGCCAGCGACCGATGACGCTCTCGGACTCGCCCCCGCCGTGCCCGGGAACCCAGGCCGAATAGACGTCTGCCGTGTCGACGGCGTTGAAGCCGCCGCCGACGAAGGCATCGAGCAGGCGATACGAGGTCGCCTCGTCCGCCGTCCAGCCAAAGACATTCCCGCCAAACACCAGCGGGGCGATCGAGAGGCCGGAACGGCCGAGGGGGCGACGCTGCATGGCTAGAGGATCACGCCGCCACCGCTCGTCCGTCCTCGAACACCGGCGCGTCCATCGGGGCCAGGGCCGCCTTGCCCATGATCATGTCCGCTGCCCGCTCGGCCACCATGATGGTCGGAGCATTGGTGTTGCCGCCCACCAGGGTGGGCATGACCGACGCATCCACGACCCGCAGGCCTGCAATCCCCTGCACCCGCAGCTGATCGTCGACCACCGCCATGGCGTCGCCCGCCGCGCCCATGCGGCAGGTGCCGACCGGGTGATAGATCGTCTCGGACTTGGCCCGGATCCAGGCGTCGAGATCGGCGTCGGCCCGCACATCGGCGCCCGGCGCATACTCGGCGTCACGATAGGGGTCCAGGGCCGCCTGGGCCGCGACTTCACGCGCCATGCGGACGCCCTCGCGCAGAGCGCGGCGATCCTCGTCGGCGGCAAGGTAGTTGCCCAGGATGGTCGGATCGTCGAACGGATCGGCCGAGCGCAGACCCACCGCGCCGCGGCTTTCCGGACGCAACTGGCAGACGTGCAGGGTGAAGCCGTCCTTCTCGATCAGGGTCTTGCCGTGATCCTGCATGATGGCCAGCACGCCATGGATCTGCAGGTCGGGACGGTCCAGGTCGGGCCGAGACTTCAGGAAGGCGCCGCTCTCCAGGAACTGCTGCCGCCCCATCCCCTTGCCCATCAGCATGTAGGAGAGGCCGGTGCCGAGCTTCCTGAGGCCCTTGTTGGCCGAATAGGCGGTCGTCAGGTTCTTGGTCGTCCACGACAGGCAGACGTCCAGGTGATCCTGCAGATTGGCGCCGACGCCCTTGGACTCCTGGACCACCGCCACGCCGTGCGACTTCAGCAGATCCGGCGCCCCGATGCCCGACAGCTGCAGGATCTGCGGCGACTGCACCGCGCCGGCGCTCAGCAGCACCTCGGCGTCGGCGTGGGCCGTGCGCTTTTCGCCGCCCTTGCCGACGACGTAGTCGACGCCGATGGCGCGGCCTTTCTCGATCAGGATCTTCGTCGTCCGGGCTTCGGTCACGCACGTCAGGTTCGGCCGCGACAGGGCCGCCGTCAAATAGGCCGCCGCCGCGCTCCAGCGCTTGCCGTCGCGGATGGTCAGGTCGTAGGGCCCAAAGCCCTCTTGTTGGTAGCCGTTGAAATCCTTGGTGGTCTTGTAGCCCGCCTGGCGGCCGGCCTCGATCAGGGCAGGATAGAACGGGCTGGGCGACTCGCCCCCGGACACGTGCAGCGGACCCTCGCCGCCATGATAGGCGTCGCCGCCCGCATGGTGGGTTTCCGAGCGCTTGAAATAGGGCAGCACCTCCGAATACGACCAACCCGACAGGCCCATCTGCCGCCACTGGTCATAGTCGCGCGCATGGCCGCGAATATAGATCATGCCGTTGATCGCCGAGGAGCCGCCCAGGCCCTTGCCGCGCGGCCACCATAGCTTGCGGTTATTCAGGTGCGGCTCTTCCTCGGTCCAGAAGCCCCAGTTCTGGTCGCCCTTGGCCTTGATCAGTTCACCGACCCCCGCCGGCATCTTGACCAGGATCGAGGTGTTCTTGCCGCCGGCTTCCAGCAGCAGCACCTTGATGTTGGGATCTTCCGTCAGTCGCGCGGCCAGAACGCAGCCCGCCGAACCGGCGCCGATGACGATGTAATCGAAGCGTTCGCTGGCCATGACCCTGACGCCCTCCCTGAATGTTATCATTGTTAAGGCAGAGAGTGACGCGGCTTTTCGCCCGATGCAAGACGGGCTGTGTATGTCGGCGCAACTTAGAAGTGGCCCAAAAGCAAGTTGGCATTGTCCCTTGCCGCAGGGCGTCCCTGGGACTCGCCCCTGGGCTCGGGGACGCGCCAGAAGCTGAGGTTGAGGTGGCTCCAGAAAGTGGACATTCACGCCCCCCTCAAGGGTTCAGTGACCACCCTCCACCCAAGGCACGCCGGCGGCTCTAAACGCGTCGGCGAGGGCTGCCTCGAGTTCCAAAGACTCCCACTGTCGCATGGGATTGAGGTGCTCGGTCAGGTCGGGGACCAGTCGCACACCAAACCGTTTGGCCGCGCTGCTGGCCTTGTAGCCGTTCTTGTGTTGATCAAAGCGCAGGTCGGGGTCGCGCGAAGTCTGGCCGACATAGACACCCCATGGGTCGGCCTTACGCGCATCGTGGAGCAAGATCACATAGACTGAGTGCCGGGCCCTGGCGGCGCCCCGGCTTGTCGCCTTCAGCGAGCGCGCAGCGCGCTCAGCTCTGAGCCACCACGAAGGGCCGCTGACCTGAACCATCCGTGAAGCCTAGCCGGTGGCAGCAACTGGCGCCACCAGCGGGCCGCAGCTCAACGCCGCCGAAGCTCAACCTATCGAGGGACGCTGACGCCGGCTTTCGGTCTAGCCGCTACCCCAGCTGCCCGACGTCAGGCGCCTGCGGGGGCGGTTTCGCCATCGCGCAGTTCATCGGCTCCGACGAAGGACACACCCTCTTCGTCCATGACCCAGGCCCCAAGGAAAGCGGGGTGGGACTGATCGATGTCCTCGTCGATCAGGTCGCCGTCATAAAGGCCCACGGTGCTAAAATCGAAATCCAGGGCCAGCTGGTGAGCCATGCCCACCATTTCTTCGGCCATGCGGCGCGAATAGCCCAGGGCTTCGCTGTCGTTTGTGAAATCGTCGCTCAGTGTGCTCACCTCCACCGCATCGCTGCCGTGGGTCGCGCTGGTGGTGACGATGGTGAAGGCGGGCATGGGAGACTCTCGCAGGTGGAGCGTCCACCTAGCCCGGTTCGTTCAAGAACGGGGCTAGATTCTGCAAAAGCCGTCCAAGCCGTCCGGGGTGAGCCCGCCGTACCTCTCTGCGCCAGCAACGCACTTTGAGCTGCCGGCAGTCCAGCGGCAACCGGTCTTCGCGTCATCGCGCGGGCGAGACTGTTCGCGGAGACCGAGCCGGAAGACGCCGCCGTTCAGGCGCCGTTTTCTAGCGCGTTCATCAATGCGTCCTGAGGGCGACTTGCGGCTCGATCATTGGGGTCCAAGCCAGGACCGCCGCCGGGCCGTCTGACTCTGGTTCGCGTTCGCCGCGCTCGATAGAACAAATTTGGCGCCGTCCTTGCCTTCGCTCCGCTTCAGGTCCAGCCCGTACAGGTCGAGCGCCTCGGCGTAGTCGACTTCGCCCGGAGCGCCGATGACGCTGGCGAACCAGTCCTGCAGCGGCTGACCCGCGACGCCTTCCGCCACCGCCGTGAACTCCTCCGGCCGGAATCCGGTCTTGCCAGAGTACTGGACGTAGGCCTTGCGCATGACGTCGTCGAGGCTGGCCTTGCCGCCGGTCAGCTTGCGGATATGCGCGTCCAGCAGGAAGCCCGCGACCTCGCCCTTGACGTAGTAGCTGACCGTCGCGTCCGAGGCGCCGACACCGGACAGGCTGTTCGACCACACCCCCATCGACGATTGCTCCAGCGACTGCTTCAGCCGGCCGGGGGCGTTCTGGAGGGCGGTGATCTGCTTTGACATCATGCCCAGATAGCGATCGTCGTCGATCAGCCCGCTCCGCCTCAGCATGAGGTTGCTGTAGTAGGAGGTCAGGCCCTCCGAGATCCAAAGGGTAGAGACGGTCGGGACTGTTTCGTAGTCGAAGGGACCCAGCTCCGCGGGGCGCAGTCGCTTCACGTTGAACGCGTGCTGGTACTCGTGGGCGAGCAGAGCCACGAAGGCGTCATAGCCCGGCGCGGTGGCGAACCGCTCGGGATTGACGTTCACGAAGGTCGAATGGCTATGCTCCAGGCCACCGCCAGTGTTGGTGCGGAAGGCGATCAGGAACGCATACTGCCGCCAGGGCTTCGCGCCCCAGAAACCGCGCGTCTCATCCACCACCTTCTTGAGATCGGAAGCCATCCGCGCCTTGTCCACGGCCACCGCGCCGCGGTTGTAGGCGATCTGGTGGCGCGTGCCCTTCGAGGTGAAGTCGAGGACCTCAAGGTCGCCGGCCATGATCGGGGAATCGACCAGCTCCTCATAGCTAGCGGCCGCAAAATGCGAAGCTGAGGCCGGCCCGACCCTCTTGAGACCGGTCGCGCTGACCCAGCCTTTGGGCAGGTCGAGAGCGACCTCTTGGCCAAGATACTCGCCGCCCTTGATGGTGATGTAGGTCGCCGAGCCGTTGAGCACGGCGTAGGTGGACGTCACCTCGTCCTTCGACACGGACCGTTCCTTCGCGGAAAGCACGTAGCGAACGACCAGCCGCTTGGCGCCGCTGGTGTTCACCGTCCAGCGATTGGAGCCGCCGTCTGTCACGGCCAGCTCGCGCCCGCCTTCGTCGTACGCCTGGAGGCGAAGGACGTTCTTCTTGTAGTCCTCCTTGACGTAGTAGCCGGGCGTCCAGACCGGGATGTAGAGGGTTTCTACCGGCTGGCTGACCGGGAGGCTCGCCTCGACATCCACCGTCTGGCCGGCCAGGTCATGAATGTGAATCTTGTAACCGATGACCGCGCGCTCGCCCGCAACGGCCTGCCGCCCCCCCGCCGCTCCAAGAGCCGTCGAGGCGACGAGCAGGGCCAGGAGCAGAACCGATCGTCGCGCGAGTTTCATTGCGGTCTCCATCGCCCTCATGGGCGAGCGTCGTTGCGGGCTACTGGCGATGCCTTCTGAGCGGCGGCGTAGAAGGAGTCCAGATCGGCTTTCATCTTCTTCAGCGCCGCGAGGTCGCCATAGGCCATGTGCCCCAAATGATAGCAGCTGACCCTGAGGTTCTTCTTCAGGTCGGGCGTCGAGGAGCGCCTGCCGGCGGACTGATCGCGGACGACCAGTTGGAAGTGGTCGATGAGCCGGCCGCGATTCAGCTGTGTCGTTCCTCTGGCCACCTGGCCTACCTCCGTTGCGGGAGTGGAGGGACAGCTCAAACCTGCGCCGACCGTGTACGTGGCGCTGCGAGGCGCAGGTTGATCAGCACATCCCGGCGAGCGGGCAGCCTTTTCTACGCTGCCTGACTCTGCGCAGGGAGCAGGGCCCTCACGACCAGTCGACTGAGCAGGCGGTCTTCGATCGGAATGATGGCGTCGACGAAGAGGTCTGGTGTGGTGGCTTCGATCTGAGGCGGCTCTTGCAGCACGCTCGCATCCACCTGAAAGGTTTCCTGAACGCCGTCGACCAGTACACCGGCCAGCTGCGCGCCGTGCTGGATCACCACGATCACGTGCCGTGACGACACCTCGGTCACGCCCAGACCCAACCGATAGCGCAGATCGATGACGGGCATCACCGCGCCCCGAAGATTGATCACGCCCAGCACGTAACCGGGCGTGTGAGGCATCGGCGTGGCCGGGGTCCAGCCCCGGATCTCGCGAACACTGCGGATATCGATACAGAACTCCTGGCCACCGATCTCGAAGGAGATCAGCTCCAGTCTACCCTCTCTGGACAGGCCGCCGTCGCTCACCATTCGTCTTGTCCGTGCCGCGCGTGGATCAGAACTCTTCCCAGGACTGGGTCGCCGCCTGTCCGCCGCCGCCGGGACGCGCGAAAGCCGCGATCTTGGCCTGGGACCGCGCAACGGGATTGGCCGCCGGGGCATGGCGACCGGCCTGGGCGGGTTCTAGCCGGGCGACAGGCTCGCCCGTCTGGAAGCGCGCGACCAGCGAGGCCAGCTCGGCAGCCTCGGTACTGAGGTTTGAGGCCGCCGCAGTGGCCTCTTCCACCATGGCCGCGTTCTGCTGGGTCACCTGGTCCATCTGGTTGACGGCGGTATTGACCTCATTGAGACCAGTGGCCTGTTCCTGAGACGATGTGGCGATCTCGGAGATCAATACGTCGATTTCAGCGATCTTGCTGACGATGCCCGTCAGGGCCTGTCCGGTGTCGCCCACCAGCCTGACCCCGCGCTCGACCTGGGCCGTGCTGCTGGCGATCAGGGTCTTGATCTCCTTAGCCGCTTCGGCGGAGCGTTGCGCCAAGGCTCGGACTTCCTGGGCGACGACCGCGAAACCCCGTCCCGCTTCGCCGGCGCGAGCTGCTTCCACGCCGGCATTCAAAGCCAAGAGGTTGGTCTGGAAAGCGATCTCGTCAATGACGCCGATGATCTGGGTAATCTGACCTGAGCTTTGTTCAATTTCGCCCATGGCCGTCACGGCGTCTCGCATGACGTCGCCCGAGCGGGCCGCATCGCTTCGCGCGCCCGAGGCCGTGGTCGAGGCCTGCTTGGCGCCTGCGGCGCTGCGCTTGACGGTCGCGGTGATCTCGTCGAGCGCCGCCGCCGTCTGTTCGAGGCTGGCGGCCTGCTGCTCGGTGCGACGCGACAGATCGTCGGAGGCCGACGAGATTTCATCCGCACCCGCGCGCAGGCCGCCCGTCGTCGCCGAAATGCTGCTCATCGTCGTCCGCAATGAATCAATCGCGGCGTTGAAGTCATCCTTGATCTGACCGTAGCGACCCAGGAACTGGGCGGTGATCCGGGCGGTCAGGTCGCCTTGCGCCATCCGCTTCAGGCTAGCAGCGAGGTTGGCGATAACCTCCTCCTGCTCCTCGGCAGCGCGGTGTCGCTCGGCCTCCAACCGGATGCGCTCGACCTCAACGGCCGTGATGTCGCTCGCAAACTTGATGATCTTGTAAGGCTTGCCGTTCTCGTCCAGCACGGGGTTGTAGGAGGCTTGAATCCAGCACTCCGCGCCCTGTTTGGTCACCCGTAAGAACTTGCGGGCCACGAACTGGCCACTGTTGAGCTCATCCCAGAAGGCGCGATACTCGGCGCTCGCCGCTTCGGCTGGCGGGACGAAAATCCGGTGATGCTGCCCTACGACCTCTTCGGCTCGATAGCCCAGAGCGTTCAGGAAATTGGCATTGGCTTTCAGGATGGTTCCGTCGAGCTTGAACTCGATCACCGCCTGGGAGCGATCCATGGCCGCGACCAGGGCCCTTAACTCGCGCAGTTCCAAAGCAATCGCAGCTTGCCTAGTCTTGGCCGTGCTTGAGAACAACATGGCGGCCCAATTCGCTCCAAGAACAACCTTGCAGAGAGCTTTGTCCAAAATTGCTAACGCCATCTTAATTGACGCCCCTCCGCCCCTGAGCGGCTCTGGAAAATCTACCCAATATGGGTAAATTTCCGAGTGGCGCGGCAATCCGCAGCGCGCTGCTGCGCGCCCTGCGAGACGGAACACGCAAGACGGTCGCCTTGATCAACTATCGCAAGTCGGGCGAGGCTCGTCGCCCGACGCAAGGCGGGCTGTGCCTGTCTGTGCAGGCAAGGAACGGGCGGCGGCCAAGGCGCCGCTTGATGGAACGGGATAGGCCTCAGGCGGAGAGCGCGACGCCAAGCTCGCACCAGCCCAAAGGCCGGGGCGCCTTGGGCATATAGAATGCCTTGGTCTCCTTGATCACGAACCCCGCGGCGGTGATCGCCGCGCCCACGGGCCGGGTAAGACGGCATCCGCCCGCCAGCGGCGTCCAGAAGGGTTCGATGCGTTTCTGCCAGCGCGCGACCGGGGCGTCGGGCGATAGCCCATGCTCGCAGAAGAGGAACCGGCCGCCCGGCTTCAGAACCCGGCGCGCCTCGGCCAAAACTGCGGTGGGTGTGTGCACCGAGCAGAGGGTGAAGGTGCAGACGACGGTATCGAAACTCTGGCTGTCAAAGCCCATCTGCTCGGCCTCCCCCGCCAGGATCTCGACCTTGAGACCTTCCGGGCGCGGCGCGGCCAACGCCCGATCGCGCAAGCCCTCCGATGGATCAATGCCGGTGACGCTGGTCACCCGCGACGGATCATAGAAAGCCAGGTTCAGCCCACCGCCGATCCCCAGCTCCAGAACCCGTCCTTCCGCCTGTGGCACCACCCGGGCGCGCTGCTTGGCGATGGCCCCCGCCCCACAGGCGCAGCCGATGACACGAGGCAGAATGTGGCGATCATAGAAGGACGTCATGGCTTGTGCTTTCCCTGCGCTCGACAAGTCGTAGGCGCCTCCCGGCGAGGGTCAAGGCCTCCCTGTCAGCGATCCCCCGGGCTTTGGCGGGCGCTCTTCACCGGCGCAAAAGGCCTGCGCGCGTCTCGTCGCTGGCACGCTCAGCATATGCGGCTGGCCTGAGCCCGCCGTACGGGTCGGGCCGAACTTGGGAACGTTTAGCGGCTCAATCGGCGATGAACCGATAGCCGACGCCCGGCTCGGTCTCGATGATCTTCGGACGGGCGGGACGCGGCCGCGACGGCAAAGGCCCCGTAACAGACCGGCTCAGGACCGCAAGGCTACCAGACCAGCGTCGCTGCGGACCGCGCCGGGATCGTCGCCCTGAACCGGCGACCACCGTCGGCGACGGCGAAGGCGGATGGGGTTTGACCGCCGTTGAGCACGATCAGGACGCGCCCGCCGTCGCGGTTCAGGAACGCCACGGTCTCCAGATCGCCGACCTTGGCGGGCGATCCGATGCGAACGGCGCCGGGCTTCACAAAGCGGCTGGCGTGACCGAACGCGTAGTACTCCTGGTTCCGTTCGACGGCGCCGGTGCGGCTGTCGATGGTCACCACGCCGCGACAGTCTCCGCAGCCGCCGGCGTGCGGGCCATAGGCCTCATCCAGGGCCAGGTTCCACATCAGCACGCCACGCGCGCCGCCGCGCGTCGAGCCGATGATCAGCTTGCTCATCATCCAGCTGAAGCTTTCATCGAACTTCGGCGACCACTGCCCACCGGAGCATTCGGTGAAGAACACATCCTTGTCGGGATGGGCCGCCGCCACCTGCGCCTGGGCCGAGACGTCACCGCCGTAGCAGTGCCAGGCGACGCCCGAGACGAAGGCCCGGGCCCGGGCGTCCGCCAGCACGGTCAGGGGCTGTTCGGGATGATCCCAGTTGTGGTCCCAGTCGAGGATGCGGGTCTTGATCCGCTCGCGCTGGAAGACCGGTCCCAGGTTCTCGCCGAAGAAACGGGCGCGATCGGGCGCCGACCAGCGCATGCCCGGATAGTTCTCCGGCTCGAAATCTGGCTCGTTCTGGATGCTGAGATAGTCGGTGGGCACGCCGACCTTGCTGGCGGCCTTCACATAGCGGGCGAAGAACTCGGCATAGACGGGATAGGCCTCGGACTTCAGCTGCCCTTTCACCAGGGAGTTGGTGGTCTTCATCCAGGCCGGGGCGCTCCAGGGCGAGGCCATGACCTTCAGGTCGCGATTGATGGCCAGGGCCTGTCGCACGGTCGGGAAGACGTACTGGGCGGGCCGCTCGATCGAAAAGGACTTCAGCTCCGGATCAGGCGCGCCGCCGGGCGCGTCGTCCAGACTGTAATGATCGAGCGAAAAGTCGGACGCGCCGATCGTCACCCGCGTGAAACTGAAGCCCAGACCGCCCTCGCCCCGCCCGAACAACTCGCCCATCAACTGGTCGCGTTGCTGAGGCGAAAGCTTGGTCTGAATCAGCCAGGCCGAGGCGTCGGTGATCGCCGCGCCAAAGCCGACCATGGTCTGGTGGCGCTCGGCGGCGTCGACGACGAGCAAGGGAGCGCTCGCGCTGTCGTCGACCTCCATGAAGGTCGACGGCCCTTGCTCGGCGAGCAACTGCGAGCGATCGCCCGTGGTGATCCAGGCCCGCGCCGTCGACGGACCGGCCTTGGGAAGCGCGGCGCAGCCGCCGAAGGTCAGGGCGATGGCCGCCAGGGCCGTGGCGAGGCCGGACCGGCGCATCAGGGCTTCCTTGACCAGGACCTCAACTGGGCCTTGCCGGTCAAGGCGGTGTCGCCCGCATGGCGGCCGACATAGAGAGGATAGGTTCCGGCGGCGATTGTCCAGCCGGGCTTGGCGACATCATAGTCAGCGAGAAGACGCGGTTCGACCTCCAGCGTGACCCGCCGGGTCTCGCCCGGAGCAAGGTCCACCTTCTGGAAGCCGGCCAGGCGCAGCATCGGACGGCGGGCGCCGGCCGTGACGTACAGTTGAGGCGTATCGGCGCCGGCGACCTTGCCGGTATTGGTCACATCGAAACTGACCTTCAGCCCGTCGCCGTCCTCGACCTTGAGATTGGCGTAGTCAAAGCGGGTGTAGGACAGGCCATAGCCGAACGGATAAAGCGGCTGCAGTTTCTGCTGGGCGTACCAGCGATAGCCGACGGCGGCGCCTTCAACATAGCTGACCGGGAAGCCCTTGATCGGTCCGGCCTTCTGACCGGCGCGGCGGGCGTCGTCGATGGCGGCCTGTTCGGCGAAACCCGGCGCGCTGGCGCGCGGGGCCTGTTCGGCGGTTTTGGGGAAGGTCATCGACAGACGGCCCGACGGATTAACCTCGCCAAACAGCAGGCGGGCGATAGCCTGGCCGCCGCGCTGGCCCGGATACCAGGCCTGCAGCACCGCGCCGACGCGGTCGAGCCACGGCATCAGCACCGGGCCGCCGGTCTCCAGCACGACGATGGCGTTCTTGTTGGCGGCCGAGACGGCCTCGATCAGGGCGTCCTGGTTCTCGGGCAGGGCGATCGAGGGCGCGTCCTGGGCCTCGGTCTGCCAGTGCCAGGCAAAGACGATCGCGACATCGGCGTCCCTGGCCGCCGCCGCTGCGGCGACGGGGTCCTTGCCGTCGACATAGATCACCTGGGCGTTGGGCGCGGCGGCCCTGATCGCCTCCAGCGGCGACGAGGCATGCCAGGTCACCCGGACGAACGACGCCGCCTCCCCGCCGTTCAGCGGGATCTCGACCGGAGCGCCGCCGACCGACCGGACCTGGGACGAGCCGCCGCCCGAGATCACGCCGACATCGGCATGGGCGCCGATCAGCACGATCTTCCGGGCTGTCCTGGCCAGCGGCAGCAGATTGCCGTCGTTCTTCAGCAGCACCGAACCCCGCTCGGCCACCGCCTGGGCGACCTGGGCGTGGGCGGCATAGTCGATGGGCTGGGCGATCGTCGAGATCGGGTTGTCCATCAGGCCCGAGGTGATCACCCCGTGCAGGATGCGGCGGACCATGTCGTCGACGCGGGCCTGACTGACCTCGCCCTTGGCCACCGCAGCCTTCAGGTCGTCGCCGAAGAAGATCTGGGTATCCAGTTCCTGGCCCGACTGCTGGTCGAGCCCCGCCAGCGCCGCCTTGGTGGTGCTGTGCACCGCGCCCCAGTCCGACATCACCCAGCCGGGATAGTTCCAGTCGCGCTTGAGCACCCTGTTCAGCAGGTGGTCGTTCTGGCAGGCCCAGTCGCCATTGACCTTGTTGTAGGCGCACATCACCGAGGCGGGATTGCTCTTCTCGATGGCGATCTGGAAGGCCAGCAGGTCACTTTCCCGCAGGTCGGCCTCGTCGATCTGGGCATCCATCACGTGGCGGCCGGTCTCTTGGGCGTTGAGGGCAAGGTGCTTGATCGTCGAGACGATGTTGTTGCTCTGGACACCCCTGATCTGCGCGCCGGCCATCTCGCCGGCCAGCAGCGAATCCTCGCCCAGATACTCGAAGTTTCGCCCCGCCCACGGGTCGCGGGTCAGGTTCACGCCGCCGGCCAGCAGCACGTTGAAGGTCTTGGCCCGGGCCTCGGCGCCGATCATGGCGCCGCCCTGATAGGCCAGTTCGGGCTCGAAGGTGGACGCCAGGGCCAGGCCTGACGGCAGGGCCGTGGCCACATCGCCCTTGCGCTGCTCGACCTGGTTGGCGACGCCCAGGCTGGCGTCGCTCTGGCGCAGGGTCGGAATCTTCAGGCGCGGCACGCCGGGCACATAGCCGGCAGACGGGATCATGTCGGCCGCGACCGTCTTGGTCATCGGCGGGAACAGGCCGTGCAGGTAGCTGATCTTCTCGTCCAGGGTCATCTGCCGGACCAGGGCGTCGGCCCGGGCCCAGGCCGGGTCACCGGCGCGGGGCGCCAGCGGGGCGCTGTCCTGGGTTGGCATGACCTGGGCCATGGTCGCGGCAGCCGGCGTCAGGGCCAGCAGAGCCACGGCGGCTGTGGTCCGGCACAGGATCCGCAGGGCGGACAAGGGCAGGGCTGCGGTCGTCATGGCGATACTCCGTGGGCTACAATCTAGAGGGCGAGGGCTTTGGACTGGACCAGCGGCGGCGCGGGGCAGGTCCGGGCGACGAACTCGGCGTGGCCGGGCATGAGGTTCACGCACTTGCCGATGACGGTCTCGATATTGGCCAGATAGCGGGCGATCTCGTCGTCGGACTGGACGCCGACCAGCGGATCATGGCCGCGCGGGATGACGCCCTGGCCCAGGAACACCTGGATCCAGCTCTCCTCGGTGAAGAGCTCGTCGTCCTCGCGAAAGACCCGGCCGTTGGCCGAGAACAGATCCATCTTCCGCCGCAGGGTGGCGGGAATGTCCATGTCGCGGCAGTAACGCCAGAACGGCGTGTCGTCGCGCTGGGTGGCCTTGTAGTGCAGGATGATGAAGTCGCGGATGCGCTCGTATTCGAAGTCGCTCTGGCGATTGAACTCGTCGATCCCGGCCTGATCGAAACCGGCGTCCGGCAGCAGCCGGACCATCCGGATGGCCGCCGACTGGATCAGGTGCAGGCTGGTCGATTCCAGCGGCTCCAGAAAGCCACTGGCCAGGCCAATGGCGACGCAGTTCTTGTTCCAGATCTTGCGGCGCTTGCCGGTCACGAACCGGATACGCAACGGGTCGGCCCGCTGGGCCCCGTCGAGATTGTCCAGCAGGACGCGCTCGGCCTCGTCATCGTCGATGTGCTGGCTGGAATAGACGTGGCCGTTGCCGGTGCGATGCTGCAGCGGGATCCGCCATTGCCAGCCGGCCGAGCGGGCGGTCGAGCGGGTGTAGGGCGTGAAATCCTCGGAGCGGTCGCATGGCACGGCGATGGCGCGGTCGCACGGCAGCCAGTGCTTCCACTCCTCATAGCCGGTCTTCATGGCCTGCTCGATGATCAGGCCCCGGAATCCCGAGCAGTCGACGAAGAAGTCGGCGGCGATGACCTCGCCGTCGTTCATGGTCACCGACTGGACGAAGCCGTCCTCGGGTCTCAGCGTCACATCGACGATCCGGCCCTCGCGCCGCTGCACGCCGCGCGCCTGGGCAAAGCCGCTGAGATAGCGGGCATAGAGGCCAGCATCGAAATGGAAGGCGTGGGCGATATGGCCCATCGGCGAGTCGCCCATGTCGGGGCGGGCGCGCATGAACCGGTCCTGCAGCGCGGCGGCCGTATTGATCGACAGGTTCGAGAAATTGCCTTCGCGGCCCAGTTCCCGCATGCGCAGCCAGTACTGGTGGCAACGCAGCCATCCCAGATCCTGGCCGATGACGCCAAAGCCATGGATGTAGCTTTCGCCCTTGCGCCCCCAGTCCTTGAACTGGATGCCCAGCTTGAAGCTGCCCTGCGTGCCGCGCAGAAACGCATCCTCGTCCAGGCCCAGAAGCTCGTTGAACTTCTTGATGGCGGGGATCGTCGCCTCGCCCACACCGACCGTTCCGATCTCTTCGGACTCGATCAGGACGATTTCATACAGCCCCTGGAGCAGGCGCGCGCAGAGGGCGGCTGTCATCCAGCCGGCCGAGCCGCCGCCGGCGATCAGGATCTTCTTCAGCGGTTGCATAGCCCGCCTCCCATGAGGTTGAAGGTCGGGGCCGCGGGGAGTCGGCTCCGACCTTCACCGGTTCTTGCCTGTGCGCGGACCGCTCCTGGAAGCCGTCCGCGCGATGTCAGGGTTAGAACCGATAGTTGACGCCGAACAGGATCTGACGGCCGTACTTTTCGTAGGTCTCGGGCAGGGTGGCGCCGCCGCTGGTGGTCGTGCCGCCACCATCGAGGCCCAGACGCGTGCGGTAGGGCGAGTCCGTCAGGTTGTTGACCTGTAAGAGGAAGCCCAGGTTCTCCAGCCGGCCCTCCTGGAAGGTGTAGCCGATCTGGGCGTCGACCTGCTTGTCGGCCAGGATCTCGGTGAAACCTCGCGTGGCGAACAGCTGCACCACCTCGCCCTTGAAGGCGGAGCGATAGCGCTGGCTGATCCGCGCCTGGAAGCCGCCGCGTTCATAGTAGCCGGTGACGTTATAGACCGTTCCCGACAGACCCGGGATGCGCACCTTCTGTTTCGGATCGGTGCTGGTGGTCGGATTGAGGTTCGACTCCGTCAGCGACAGGCTGCCCTGCATGCCGAAGCCCTTCAGCGGATCGATGATCTCACCCAGGTCAACCGCGCCGCTGAACTCCAGCCCCTTGACCTCGCCGCCCTTGCCGTTGGCCGGCAGGGTGATCTGGCCGATATTGCTGATGACGATGCCCGGCGGGATCGCCGTCGCGGTCGACGGCAGCGGGATACCCGTGAAGTCGAACGTGCCGGTCTGCTGATAGATGTAGGTGTCGAGCTTCTTGTAGAACGCAGCCACCGACAGGTAGGTCGCCGGACTGACGTACCACTCGTAGGCAAGGTCAGCGGCCTTGGCCATCCAGGGCTTGAGGTTCGGATTGCCACCGCTGGCCGACCACGGATTGACAGTCGTGCCCGGCGCGCAGGGCTGGCCGCTGCAGACCAGCGAATTGAAGCCCGGCGTCACATTGGCGCGCAGGTCGTCCATGCGCGGACGGGCCATGGTCTTGGACAGGGCGAAGCGCAGACGATGACCGCCGCCCAGGTCGTAGATCATGTTCAGGCTGGGCAGGACGTCGGTGTAGTCGGCCCCGTCCTTGATCTTGGTCGGGACGATAGGCTTGCCCGGCTCCAGGCCATTGATCACGACGCCGCTCGAGTCCTGCGACTGCTTGACCACCTGAACGCCCAGATTGCCGCGCAGATCGCCGACCTGGAAGTTGGCCTTGGCGAAAGCGGTCGTGACCTCCTCGGTAATCGCCCAGTTCTTGTCGAAGTAGTTGGCGTCGAGGATCGGCGCAGCGTTGTAGTACTTCTTCCAGACGTCGCCGATCTTGACGCTGAGCACGCCGCCAAATCCGGCGAAGCCAAGCTGGGTCGGGTCGACCAGATCGCCGGCGTCCACATAGACCTGCTGGCGGCCGTTCTTGAGGAACAGGTCGTTGTCCAGGACGGACTTGGTCTTTTCGCGCTTGGTGTAGTTCAGGCCGACATCGACGCCGGTGATGAAGCCGTCCATCTCGTGCTCAAGGCGCAGGTCCAGAGCCGACACGTCTTCCTTCACGTGTGGATAGCGGATCGCCCCATCGTGGCCCCAGCCGCCCCAGGGGGCGCGGTCGCCGAGGGTGACCTTGGTGGCGTCGGCATAGTTCAGGCCTTCGTCATATTGCGAGAAGCCCTTGTCGGCGACCTGGAAGCCGATGGTGTCAAAGGTGCGCCCGACATCCGGAGTACCGGGCTTCACCCCGCCCACGCCCTGGCCATAGCCGGCGTAGGTTTCCATGATCTGTTCTTTGCGCTTGTTGGAAGAATAGGACAGATCCGCCAGCAGCGTGGTGTGCTCGCTCAGCTTGAACTCGTTGTTCAGCCCGGCCGAGAACAGCTGGTCCTGGCGCTTGTTGAAGTCGTTGCGCAGCTGCAGAACGCCCCGGTTGAGGGTGCCGCTTTCGGCGAAGGTCGAGCCGCCCAGCTGCTTGGTCTTGACGTTGGTGAAGGTGGCGTTGTCGGCCCAGCCGTTCGAGAACCACTGCGCGCCGCGCGTGGTCTCGTTCTGCTTGAAGGTCGAATAGTAGAGGTCGAGGGTCGAGTGGATGCGATCGTTCGGCTGATATTCGAAGATGCCGATGGCGGCGTCGCGCTTGTTCAGGCGCGAGGTGACGAAGATCTCCTGGCCGTTCAGCATCAGGGCGTTGTCGGCGCTGTCGGGCGTGACGGCGAAGCCGAAAGCCTCATAGCCGTAGGCCTTGTAGTGCTTAACCTGCGAAGGCGAGTCGAGGTGCGCATAGCCTAGAGCCACACCGATTGTGTCGTCGGCGAACTGATTGATATAGCTGGCGCTGAAACGGCCGCCGCGATTGGCGACGTCGTCATTGAGCTTCTTGCCGGCCGTCTGTTCGCCCCGCAGGTTCAGGACCAGGGCGCGGCGCCCATAGGCCAGCGGACGCACGGTGCGCAGATCGGCGGTGCCCGAGAGGCCCATGCCCGAGACCTGGGCGTCGGGCGTCTTGTAGATCACGACGCTGGACAGCAGTTCCGACGGATACTGGTCGAACTCGACGGCGCGGTTGTCGCCGGAGCTGGCCTGCTGGCGGCCGTTCAGCAGGGTGGTGGTGAAGTCGGGCGCGAGGCCCCGGATCGAGATCACCTGGGCGCGACCATTGACGCGCTGGGCCGCCAGACCCGGCAGGCGGGCGATGGACTCGCCGATCGACACGTCGGGCAGCTTGCCGATGTCTTCGGCCGAGATCGCCTCGACGATTGAGGTCTCGTTCTTCTTGATGTTGATCGAGTTCTGGATGCCGGCCTTGATCCCGGTAACGACCACCGCTTCGACGGTGTCGGCGTCGGGCCTGTCCGGGACCTCCTGGGCATTGGCGATCGAGCCTGCCAGCGCCACGGTGATCGCAGCGACGGAGGCTGTGGCATAGAATCGACTGATCGACGGACGCGCCCGGCGCGTGATGCGGTTTCGCATAGCTCTCCCCTGAACTGCGCCCGTTGTGGCGGCGCTTCTTGTCGTTTTCACACCAACCGCCCGTCTTGAGCTAATTGGAAGCGCTTCCAATTAGCGATCCGTCGACAACGTTGTCAAGTTTGAAACAGAAACGGCGTTCAACGACCCGGCAGCGGCGCGGTTGTTTGTCGCGAAACGACCATATGGTCGAGAAGATGGAAGACGGGCTCGGACGCCAGATTGGCGCCGGTCAGACGGGCGACAAGAAGCTCGACGGCCCGCTGGCCGAGGTCCTTCACCGGTTGATTCACCGTCGTCAGTGGCGGCCAGACGATCCCGGCGACCGGCGCATCGTCGAAGCCGGTGATCGACAGATCGCCGGGAATGCTCAGCCCCCGAGCGTGAGCGGCCGACAGCCCTCCGGCGGCCATGTCGTCATTGGCGCAGACCAGGACCGTCGGCTTCAGGGCGTGATCCAGCAGTTCCGGCGCCAGGCGGGTGCCTGACCGGAACGTGAAGTCGCCGCGAACCATGACATAGGCCTCGTCGCCAAGCCCCTGCTCGGCCAGGGCGCGCTTGAAGCCTTCCAGGCGTCGGTCCGCCGAGAGGTGCCCCTCCAGGCCGGCGATGAAGCCGAACCGGCGATGACCCAGGCGCAGAAGCTCACGGGCCATGTCGTAGCCGCCGGCCTCGTCATCGATGCCGACGCTGTCTGCCCTGCCCCGCCCCATCCCGCCCGGCGACACCGCCACCACGCGACAGCCCAGGGCCAGCGCCGCGTCAATCAGTTCGACGTCATCGCTGTAGGGCGGCGAGAGGATCAGACCCTCACAGCGCTGGGTCGTGATCAGGTCCATCACCCGCTTCTGACGATCAGGCGTATTCTGCGGCACGTTCTGGATCAGCACCTGGTAGCCCAGGGCCAGACAGGCGCGCAGGGCGCCAAGTTCCAGAGCGGACTCGTAGTAGGAATTGGGCTCCTTGTCGGGGTCGGACGCGAACACAAAGGCCAGCAGCCGGCTGGCGCCGCCCGCCAGGCTGCGCGCCTGGGGATTGACCTTGTAGTCCAGGCTTTCGACCGCCCGCATCACCCTGTCGCGCACCTCGTCGCGGACATTGGGCCCGCCGTTCAGCACGCGGGAAACCGTGACGCGCGCCACGCCAGAGACGCGGGCGACATCGTCAATGGTCGGCTTCTTGGATTTCAAGCGACCCTCCCGGAAGGCGCGTTCGGAAACGGGTGCGGAGAGCTTTGCAACAGCTTGCCTGAGGGATGCAAGCGGCCGCGCCTGCCGATCTTCCGCCGGGACATTGCACGGTCAAGTTTGGCTGACCACGGAACGAACAGGGTCAAGCGCGTCTCGATCCATCGCCAGGACTGATCACCGAGGGCTTTTCGCCACAGGCGAGTTCACTGCGCGATGCAACCAAGTCGGCGCTGACGCTTTAGGTTGAGTGCGGATCTGGTTGCCCCACCGGGTTCGCCTTCCGGCTTCGGCTGCAGGCGATCTGAGCGCCGGCGTCGAACGCCTGCCCCGCACGTGATGATTCCATGCGGGATCGAGAGCGCCGCTTCCGACTCCTCCCCCGACAGGAAGCGGCGCTCCCGAAGCCGCAGGTCAGACGGGCAACAGGTCGCGGCTGTAGCGCTTCCAGTTCTCGACATAGTGCAGGGCCGAGCCTTGAAGGATCAGAGCATGCTGCTCGCCAATCTCGCGCACCACCTTGGCGGGCGCGCCCATCACCATCGAATTGTCGGGAATTTCCTTGCCCTCGGTGATCAGGGCCCCGGCGCCGATCAGACAGTTGCGACCAATCTTCGCGCCATTGAGCACGATCGCCCCGATCCCGATCAGCGAGCCGTCGCCGATGGTGCAGCCATGCAGCATAACCATGTGACCGATGGTCACGTTGGCCCCGATGGTCAGCGGCGCACCATGGTCGGTGTGAAGTACTGAACCGTCTTGAACATTGCTGTTCTCACCGATCTCGATCGGATCGTTGTCACCCCGAGCAATTGCGCCCCACCATATACTGGCGTTTCTCTTCAAAATGACATTGCCCATGACCGATGCGGTCGGGGCGATCCAGTATTCGCCCGCCTCGGGAAGGATCGGGCTAGCGGCGCCCAAGGAATAGACAGTCATCCGTACACCCCATTTTCTTGAAATCGTCGCTTGATTAACATCTGAGAAACCACGTTAGCATCATCCTAGTCGGGCGATTCGAGGGGAGAAATCCCATCGATTCCCACCGGGGTCGATGTTCGGCCCCGGCTCCCGACGACGGAGATCAGGGTGTCGCTTTTGGCGTACAGGCGTTCCTCGGAACCACCGCCCTCTCGGTCCAGCACCGAGCCGCCCGTTGCGCACGCGCCTTCGTTCATCTCCTCCCCACCGCCAAGGACGACGCCACACGGCTTCGTCCTTTTTTTTATGCCTGAATGGAGGCTTTCATGACCAAGCGAGCCCTGAAGCGTATGGCGCGCGAAGGCGCGACCGAGACCGGCCACTATGGCGACGACGCCAAGGTGCGTCGCTTGCCGGTCGATATTCGGGAGCGAGGCAATAGCTGGTCGCCCCTGGGGCCTGACGGGGCCGCAAAAGGGCCGGAGCGGGATCAAAGCTACCTCAAGACCATAAAACCCAAATCTCCAGGCCAGTCCGAGTTGATGGAGGCCATCGACAAGAAGAACCTGGTCATGGCGCTGGGCCCCGCAGGCACCGGCAAGACCTACATCGCCATCGCCAAGGCTGTTGAAGCCCTGGAAGCCGGCAGCGTGGCCCGCATCGTCCTGTCGCGCCCCGCTGTCGAGGCCGGCGAGTCGCTGGGCTATCTGCCCGGTGACATGGAAGACAAACTGGCCCCCTATCTGCGCCCGCTCTATGACGCCCTCACCGACCGCCTTTCGACCCGGCGCATGCGCGCGCTGATGGCCGAGGGCGCCATCGAGATCGCGCCCGTGGGCTTCATGCGGGGTCGCACCCTGAACAACGCCTTCGTGGTCATCGACGAGGCCCAGAACTGCACCTACATGCAGCTGAAGATGCTGCTGACCCGCCTGGGCTGGAACTCCACCATGGTCGTCACCGGCGACCCCAACCAGTCAGACCTGCTGCCCGGCATTTCGGGCCTGGCCGACGTGGCCGCCAAGTTCGAAGCGCTGGAGAACATCGGCGTGGTCCGCTTGGCTGACCGCGACATCGTCCGTCACCCCCTGGTCGCGGAGATGCTGAGCGTTCTGTGATTTCCTAACAGCGGCTCAATCGAAGGCTTGAGTTTGGGGCGGCCGGACGTGCAAGGTCCGGCCGCCTTAACTGTTTCAGGATCGCCTCATGGCCGATGCCGCCACCGCCGTTCCACGCTCGGAATTCACCATTCGCGGCGTGCTGCTCGGGATCGCCATCACCCTGGTGTTCACGGCGGCCCAGGTCTATCTGGGCCTCAAGGTCGGCCTGACCTTCGCGACCTCGATCCCGGCGGCGGTGATCTCGATGGCGCTGCTGCGGGCCTTCAAGACCTCGACCATCCAGGAAAACAACATCGTCCAGACCATCGCCTCGGCGGCGGGCACCCTGGCCTCGGTGATCTTCGTCCTGCCCGGCCTGCTGATGATCGGCTGGTGGGCGCATGTGCCGTTCTTCACCACCTTCATGGCCTGCGCGGTCGGCGGCATTCTGGGCGTGATGTATACCATCCCCCTGCGCCGGGCCCTGGTGACCAATTCCAACCTGCCCTATCCCGAGGGCGTCGCCGCCGCCGAAGTGCTGAAGGTCGGCACCGGCTCGCGCGAAGGCGCCGCCGAGGGCAAGGCCGGTCTGGTCGCTGTCGCCGCAGGCACCCTGGCTTCGGCGCTGTTCGCCGCCCTGGCGGCCGCCAAGATCTTCGCCGGCGAGGTGGCCGGCTACTTCAAGGCCGGGGCCGGCGCGACCGGCCTGGGGGCGTCCAGCTCGCTGGCCCTGATGGGCGCGGGGCATCTGATGGGCATCACCGTCGGCATCGCCATGTTCGCCGGCCTGGCCATCGCCTGGGCCGTGCTGGTGCCGATCATGACCCACATCTTCCCGATGCCGGGCGCCAGCGCCGCAGACCACGCCCTGACGGTGTGGAGCACCAAGGTCCGCTTCCTGGGCGCGGGCGTCATCGGCGCCGCCGCGATCTGGACCCTGGGCAAGCTGATCGTCCCGATCTGGCAGGGCCTGGTTTCGGCCTTCGAGGCCGGCAAGGCCCGCCGCGTCGATGGCGCCGTGATCCCCCGGGTCGAGCAGGACATTCCGA
Source organism: Caulobacter sp. GSs2 (assembly GCF_058680895.1). The sequence continues at coordinate 1,195,440 of NZ_CM178725.1, forward strand.
TCCTGATCGTCGGCATCGTCGCCACCGCCCTGCTGGCCCCGGCCGGCTGGATTATGGCCCACTTCCTCAGCGGCGGGCCGCTATCGGCCATCGCAACGCCGCTGATCATCTCGGCCGTCGCGTTCCTGGTCTTTGCCGGCCTGCTGGCCGCCGCTGTCTGCGGCTACATGGCCGGCCTGATCGGCTCGTCCAACAGCCCGGTTTCGGGCATCGCCATCCTGACCGTGCTGGGCGCCTCGCTGATGGTCGGGGCGATCGGCCGCACGACGATCGGACCGGACGTCACCACCGCCCTGGTCGCCTTCGCCCTGTTCGTCACCGCCATCGTTCTGGCCGTGGCCGTGGTCGCCAATGACAACCTGCAGGACCTGAAGACCGGCCAGCTGGTCGACGCCACCCCGTGGAAGCAGCAGGTCGCCCTGGTGATCGGCGTGCTGGCTGGATCGATGGTCATTCCGGTGATGCTGGAACTGCTCAATCGCTCCAACGGCTTCACCGGAGCCCCCAACCTCAGCACCGTCGCCGGCGCCGAAAACCTCGGCGCGCCCCAGGCCACGCTGATCTCCACCCTGGCCAAGGGCGTCATGGGCGGCGTTCTGCCCTGGAACCTGCTGGGCATCGGCGCCGCGATCGGTCTGGGCCTGGTGCTGGTCGACATTCTGGTGCGCCGCGCGAGCGCCCAGCGCCTCAGCCTGCCGCCCCTGGGCGTAGGCCTGGCCATCTATCTGCCCAGCGCGGTGACCGCCCCCGTGGTGGTCGGCGCCGTGATCGGCTGGATCTATGAGCGCGTGGTCAGCAAGGACCGCACGGCCGAGCCCGCCAAGCGCATGGGCGTGCTGGTGGCTTCGGGCTTCATCGTCGGCGAGAGCCTGTTCAACGTCGCCCTGGCGGGTCTGATCGTCGGAACCAACAACCCCTCGCCCCTGGCCGTGCCATTCGCGCCGCCTGAGCACACCGGCATGATCCTGGCCCTGGTCGCTGCGGCGGTCGTGATCCTGGCGCTCTACGGCTGGGCGCGAAAGGCGGCGGCGAAGACGGCTGAGGCCTAGGCCGCCGCCAGGATCGTGAACACCACCTCGCGCCGGCCGCGATAGCCCAGCGACCCGTAGAGGCCGATGGCGGCGGCGTTGTCGGCATAGCTATGCAGAAACGCCTTCTCGCCGCGCGCCAGGATCCTGGCCGTCACTTCGCGCAGAAGCCGCGCGGCATAGCCCTTGCCCCGGTGATCGGGATGCACGCAGACCCCGCTGGCTTCGGTATAGCCCTCAGGGCGCATCCGCTCGCCGGCCATGGCGACCAGTTGGCCGTCGACGCGCACGCCGATGAAGCTGCCCAGTTGATGGGTGCGAGCGAAGAAGGGGCCGGGTTTGGTCAGGGTGGCCAGGGCCAGCATCTCGGCCGCATCGGCGTCGCCCAGCGGCAGCATCTCGAAGGCGACGTCCCAGGCCGGCGCGACGGTCTCGGCGACCATCTGCAGGCACATTGCGCTGGAGACGACCAGAGTCCCTGGAATGGGCGGCGGCGCGGCAAGCTCGACAAGGCCGCCGACGCCATGCTCGACGACCAGGGCGCCCAGATCGGAAAGGGCCTCTATCGAGGTGTCGGCCGCGGCGGTGAACAGGCCAAACGCCGGCGCGACCCGGAGGGCCAGGCCCCGGCGGATCGCACGATCCGCCTGCCGGCCCGTGAAGGCCGACCAGACCGGCCGGTCGAGGACGTGCGAACTCATCTCGCCCTGCCGGCCTGGCCTGTCGTGGTTCTAGTCGAGGTCTTCGGCCAGGATCGCCATTTCGAACATGAACGAGCCGTCCTCGTCCTCGTCCTGGAAGACGACGCCGATGAATTCTCCGGCCACTTCGACCTCGGCGGAATCCTTCTGCTTGGGACGGGCCTTCAGCGCGATATGCGGATTGCCGAAGGTGCGCTTCAGGTGCTTTTCGATCTTGGCGATGGATTCAGCGTCCACGGGGAGCTCCTGTTTTCTCGTTGAGCGCCGTGGCGCATGTTGAGGCGAACCTAGCGTTCCGTGCCGGAGTCGCAAGCCGCTTCGGCCAAGGCCGGTGACTCAGTCGCTGCTAATGCGGCGAACCAGCCTTGGGCGTCAGCTTGATCTCGAACAGCCTGGGCCACAGCTTGCCGGTAACGAACAGCCGGTCGGCCGCCGGGTCATAGGCGATGCCGTTCAGCACATCGACCTGCCGGCCGGCCCGATCGGCCTCGCCCAGCAGGCCCGCCAGATCAATCCACCCTGTCACGCGGCCGGTCGCGGGATCGATGCGGGCGATGCGGTCGGTCTGCCAGATATTGGCCAGCACCTCGCCCTTCACCCATTCCAGCTCGTTCAAGTTATCCACAGGCCTGCCATCGTCCATGACCTGGATACGGCCGGTCTCCCTAAGCGTCTCGGGATCGAGGAATCGCAGGAACGCGGTGCCGTCGCTCATGATGATCCGCGTTTCGTCACGGGTCAGGGCCCAGCCCTCGCCGGGATAGGAGAACTCGCCAATCCGCTCGAAACTGCCCAGGTCGAAGACGAAGCCCATCTCCCCCTGCCAGGTCAGCGAAATCAGCCGGTCCTTCCAGTCAACGATCCCCTCGCCAAAATAGCGGCTGTCGATCAGGCGCTCCTGCTCGGGCACGCCGGTTTCCAGCGTCACCTTGCGGACCGAGGACCGGCCATGCAGGCCGGTGCTTTCGTACAGAAAGCCGTCACGCCACAGCAGGCCCTGGGTGAAGGCGCCCGGATCGTGCGGATAGGTTTTTACGACCTCATAGCCGTATCGAAGCGGTGCGCCAGCCCAGGCCGACCCAGCGGTACAGACGGCCAGCAGAGCCGCGAGACCCAGATTTTTGAGCGGGCCGGACCGCACTCAGATCACGTAGTCGTAGACGGCCTCGGACAGGGTCTGGTCCATCGACTTGGCGGGCTCTTCGCAGGTCGGGCAGTTGACGATGCGGGCCGGAACGCCGGCGGCCGTGCAGTGCGGCGGCACGGGCTTGAGCACCACTGAACCCGAGGCAACCTTGGCATAGTCGCCCACCGTGATGTTTCCCAGCACCTTGGCGCCGGCGCCCAGCAGCACGCCGCGACCGATCTTGGGGTGGCGGTCGCCGCGATCAGCGCCCGTGCCGCCAAGAGTGACCCCATGCAGCATCGAGACGTCGTCGCCGACCACCGCCGTCTCGCCGATGACAATGCCGGTGCCGTGGTCGATGAACACGCCTTGGCCGATACGGGCGGCGGGATTGATATCGACCTGGAAGACCTCACTGGACCGGCTCTGCAGATAGAAGGCCAGGGTCTCGCGGCCCTCGCTCCACAGCCAGTGCGACACGCGGTGGGTCTGCAGGGCCAGGAAGCCCTTGAAGAACAGGAACGGCTGGACATAGCCCTTGCAGGCCGGATCGCGTTCGAACACGGCCATCAGGTCGGCCTCGGCGGCGGTGACCAGGGCCGGGTCGGAATTGAAGGCTTCGGCGGCGAACTCGCGCGCCGTCATGGCCCGCATTTCCTGGTCGCCCAGCTTGCGCGCCAGCTGGAAGGTCAGGGCGTCGGCCAGATTGTCGTGGCTAAGGATCACCGCATTGAGCAGCGAGGCCAGGGCCGGCTCGGCCTTGGCGGCGTGTTCGGCCTGGTTGCGCAGCGCCGCCCAGACGGGGACGGACGACTGGTCGGTTACGACTTCCAGATGCTTGGCCACCGGGCTCTCCCTCTGCCTGCTGGGACTAGAGCATCTTTTTTGAAGACGCACCAGTCCTGTTGGGAAAGGCCCCGCCTTCGCCCTCTCGCGCCTATTGTAGCACGAGACGGGCGAGATCGCTCGGAAGCTCTCCCCTGACCGCCATATGGTGCACCCTGAGCAGCAGCGCCACCGTCAACGAGTCCGGCATGTGCCCGGCCACCGCCGCGTCCAGAGCCTCGGCGAAGGGCACGCGGGCCACGGCCAGATCTTCAGTCTCGTCCGGCGCGGTCGGCGTAGGCGTCAGGTCCATGGCCAGAAAGCCGTGGCAGATCTCGTCGGTGACCGAGTTGGAGAGCTCCATCCGCAGGATCGGGCGCCAGTCGGCGGCCTGCAGCCCAACCTCCTCGGCCAGTTCGCGCTTGGCGCCCTCCAAAGGATCCTCGTCCAGCGGCGCGCCGCCCTCCGGCAGCTCCCAGCTGTAGTTGGCCAGCGAGAAGCGGTTCTGGCCGACCAGGGTCACCGTGCCGTCCTCGTGCAGGGGCACCACGCCGATCGCCTGGTTCTTGAACCCGACCTTGCCATACAGCGCCGGCCGGCCCGTCGGGGCGATGGCCTGGTACTCGGTCAGGGTGATCCATGGATTGTCGTAAACCAGCTTACTGCTGCTGACGCTCCAGGGCTTTCCGTGCGGCTTCAACCACGAAGGTTTGTCGGACATCGAAGGCTCGCGACTTGTGGCGGCCGGCGGGCGGCCATAGGTGTCTGCTCCTACAATGCTTCGTGGAGATCGTCTTGACCGGTTCCGTTCCCCTCGCGCCGGCGTTTGGCGAAACCCTGCCGATCGAGACCTCGCCGTCGGTGCTGAGCTTTCTGGCCCGTCGCCGCTCGGCCTCGGCCATGAGCCTGACCGCGCCGGGTCCTGACGACGCGCAACTGACCGACCTGCTGCGATTGGCGGCGCGCGTGCCCGATCACGGCAAGCTGTCACCCTGGCGGTTCGTGATCCTGCGCGGCGCGGCCAAGGAGGTCTTCGCAGAGAAGATCACAGCGCTGGCCAGCGACCAAGCCAATCCGGTCAAGGCCAACGCCGCCCTGCGCAAGCTGACCCGCCCGCCGGTCTGCGTGGCGGTGATCTCGCGTCACATCCCCGGTGAAATCCCCGAATGGGAGCAGCGCCAGAGCGCCTCGGCGGTGTGCATGCAGATGCTGCTGGCCGCGGCCGCCATGGGCTGGGGCGCCAACTGGATCACCGACTGGTATTCCTACGACCCGCGCGCGCTCCAGATCCTGGGCGTCGCCGAGGGCGAAAAGGTCGCCGGCTTTCTCTATCTGGGCACGTCAAGCGAGCAGCCCCAGGAACGGGTCCGGCCAGATGTGGCGGCGATTACCAGCGAATGGACGCCTGGCTAGCGCCAAAGCCTCGTCCCGCGCGTTTGGCGCGGCCGATGCCGACCATGAACAGACAGTTGGGAACGACAGGCCCGGCGGTGGCCGCGCGCTCGCCCTGCCACCCGCGCTGGAAGGTTCGCGCAAACCGTCGCCGACTCTCGAAAGTCTAGATCAGCCCCGGCCGCGATAGGGCGCAACGCCCTGATCCGGGACCCACAGACCTTCCGGCGCCGGGCCGGTCTGCCAGAAAACGTCGATCGGAATGCCGCCGCGCGGATACCAGTAGCCGCCGATGCGCAGCCAGCGCGGCTGGGCGATCTCGACGATCTTGCGGGCCACCTTGACCGTGCAGTCCTCGTGGAACGAGCCGTGATTGCGGAAGCTGGTCAGATACAGTTTCAGCGACTTGCTCTCGATCAGCCAGTCGCCCGGCGCATAGTCGATGACCAGGTGCGCGAAATCGGGCTGGGCGGTGACCGGGCACAGCGAGGTAAACTCCGGGGCCACGAAGCGCGCCAGATAGAGCACGTCGGACTGCGGATTGGGCACGCGCTCTAGAACCGCTGCCTCGGGACTGGCGGGCGCGTCGACCATCTGGCCGAGCTGGGTGACGTTGAGGTCTGTCATCGCCGGGATTTAGGCTCGTCCAGCGCCCGAGACAAGCGGGTGTCCGGTCGCTACAAAAGTCCAAACACATGTTCGAACGTGGGAGGACCATCATGATGGGACGGGATTTCGAAGGCTTCACGGTTGTGGTCACCGGCGCCTCGACGGGCCTTGGCCGGGCCATTGCGGTGGAAACCGCCCGGCGCGGCGCCGGCCTGATCGTCGTCAACTTCGCCAGCAACGCGCAGGACGCCGAGGAAACCGCCCGCCTCATTGAGGCCGAAGGCGCCAAGGCTGTGCTGGCCCAGGGCGACGTTTCGCAGGACGCCGACTGCCGCAGGATTGTGGAGGCCGCCGCCGCGAGCGGCCGGATCGACGCCCTGTTCAACAACGCCGGCATGACCAAGTTCGCGCCCAACCACGCCGATCTCGATGCGGTCGACGCCGAGGACTTCCTGCGGCTCTACAGCGTCAATGTGGTCGGCGCCTTCCAGATGGTTCGCGCCGCCCGGTCCCTGCTCGAGGCTGCGCCGCAGCCCGGCGCAGTGGTCAATACCTCGTCCATCGCGGGCGTGGTCGGCAACGGCTCTTCGGTGCCCTACGCCGCCTCGAAGGGCGCGATGACCACCATGACCCTGTCGCTGGCCAGGGCCCTGGCGCCCAGCATCCGCGTCAACGCCATCTGCCCCGGCTTCATCGATACGCCCTGGTTTGGCAAGGCGATGGACGCCGACAGGGTGGATCGCCTGCGGGCCGGCGCGGCGGCCGCGACCCCGCTCAAGGTCGCCTCAACGGCCGAGGATGTGGCCGGAGCGGCGGTCTTCCTCGCCTCTCCCGCTTCACGTCACGTGACCGGCGAGACCCTGCTGGTGGACGCCGGCCTGCATCTGGGCGGCGCGAGTCTTTCAATGCGATAGAGACCAGCGATGCGCGAAAGACACGGGTAAAGGTCAATCAAGCCTTAACGCTGCATCGTGGCTTAGGTCGTTCATTCTGAAGCAAATTCGTCACACTAAGTTCAAACTTTAGTCGAATACCGCCGTTCGTGCTGGCGCTTTGCCCACTGCGATTGCAACTACATGATGGTCGGCGACTAATGAGTCGTCGACACAGTGCGCTTGCAGGCGCCGTCGAACTCGGAGCCAGCCTCCGGGAGGCGACACAAAGAAGGGGATAGACCACCATGAACATCATGAAGATCGCGCTGGCTTCGGCCGCAGCTACCGTTGCTCTCAGCGGCGCCGCCATGGCGCAAGACTCGCTGAAGCTGTCCTACAATGTTGGCGTCGCCAGCGACTACGTCTTCCGCGGCGTGAGCAACACCCAGGAAGATCCGCAAATCTTCGGCGGCGTCGACGCCACCTACGGCATTGGCTATGCGGGCGTCTGGGCCTCGAACGTCGACTTCGGCGTCGAAGACCCTTCGGCAGAAATCGATATCTATGCCGGCGTGAAGCCTGTCGTGGGCGACACCAACCTGGACCTGGGCCTCGTCTACTACGGCTATTCCAAGGACAAGGGCATCCCCGGTTCGTTCAGCTACCTTGAACTGAAGGCCGCCGCCTCGCGCAGCTTTGGCCCCGCAACCCTCGGCGTCGTGGCGTTTTACTCGCCGGAATTCCCGGCCGACACCGGCCGCGCGTTCTACTACGAAGTGAACGGTTCGATGCCGGTTTCTGAAAAGATCTCGGTCAGCGCCGCCCTCGGTCACCAGGAAATCAAGCTCGCTGGCGACTACAACACCTGGAACATCGGCGCGACCTACGCCATCACCAGCAACCTCGGCCTCGACCTGCGCTATCACGACACCGACGAGCATGGCTACGGCGCCATCTACGACTCGCGCGTCGCCGTGAGCCTGAAGGCCGCGTTCTAAGAATAACGTCTCGCGTCATTGACGCAGAACGGAGCCGCCCCGGTCACCCGGGGCGGCTTTTTCTTTGCTTTGGGCTGACCGTCCGCGCCTTACGGCCGGAGCCCCCGGCCCCAGACGTCCACCACCGCATCGACGTCGGTCAGGATAGCGAAGTTCAGACCCATGACCTTCAGCGCCGCCTCATGCACGTCGGCCTCGTAAGCGGCGCAGGCGTCGGCCGGCACGAAGACGTGGAAGTCCTGATGAAAGGCGTCCCGGGCCGTGCAGTCGATGCAGCACTCGGTGGTCAGCCCGCACAGGATCAGGGTGTCTATGCCCCGCGCCCGCAGCCTGTCGCCAAGGCCCGTGCCGGCAAAGGCGCTGTAGCGGATCTTCTCGAGCACCAGTTCGCCCGCGACGGGCTTGGGGCCATAGAAGTCAGAGCCGACCCGCCCTGCCCGGCAAAGATCGCTTTCGACATCGGGATCACCGCCCCGCCGCGCCATCCGCTCGCGCCACATCGGCGAGTCGGTTCCAGGCGTGGTCGACAGGCCCACGAAGATCACCGGAACGGCCGCCGCTCTCGCCGCCTCGGCCAGGCGTTCAGCGCAGGCCAGGGCCGGCCCCACGGTCGAAAGATCGACGCCCATGCGGCCGATCACGCCTTCCGGCGCCGCGAAGTCGACCTGCATGTCGACGATCAGCAGGGCCGTCCGGCCCGGCGCGATCCAGTCTGGCTCGAGCTGGACCTGGGTCATGCGAAGCGCCGCCGCAGACCCGGCAGGATCTCGGCGCCGAACATGGTCAGGCCTGCGACATAGTCGGGGAAGATCAGCATCAGGCCGTCCAGTTCGCAATCGGCGACAAAGGCCTCGATCTTCTCGCCGCAGGTCGCCGGAGACCCGATCACGGTCTCGGTCATGAACGCTCCTTGCCTGAGGGCCGCAGCATCCAGCTTTTCGGCGGGCGCGCCCCAGCTTCGCAACATGGTTCGCACGGCGCCCAGATCAACCCCGTCGGCATAGGATTGAGCCAAGGCCTGCGCGGCCTCGTCGGTGTCGGCGTGGACGACCGTGCACATGGCGTAGGTTCGGATCGACTTGCCCAGCGCCTGCGCCATCGCCTTGGCGCGCCGGCTGGCGTCGCGGCGATCAGCGGTGGTGGCCCCGCCGATAAAGCAGGCGTCCGCCTCGGCCACGGCAAAGGCAAAGCCGCGCGCCGAACTGCCCGCGCAGATCAGGTCCGGGCGAGGCCGCGACAGGGGCTTGGGCTCAGACTGGCAATCATCGAGATTGAAGAAGCGGCCATGATGAGTGACCCGTTCCTCGCTCCACAGCCGCTTGACCACATGGGTCCATTCCTCGGCCAGGGCGTAGCGGTCGTCGTGATCCAGCGCCTCATCCCAGGCGCTCATCTGGGCGAATTCCTCGCGATAGGCGCCGGCGACGATGTTGAGCCCCGCGCGGCCGCCGCTGATGTGATCCAGGGTGGCGATCATCTTGGCCGCCACGGCCGGGTTCTGCAGCAGCGGATGCAGGGTCGCCCAGATCTTTACCCGTTTGGTGGCCTCGGCCAGGCCCGCCATCAGAGTCACCGATTCCAGCACCGTGCCCCAGTGATCGGTCGCGCCGCCGAAGCCCCGGAACTTGGCCATCGACATGATGAAGTCGAGACCGATCTCGTCGGCCAGCACGGCAGCGGCTCGGTTCTGTGGATACAGGCCGTCGATGCGCGGCGTCGTCTCGGAGACGATCCAGCCGCCATTGGCCACCGGCAGGAAGACGCCGAAATCCTTGTGATGGGGAGAAGACGCGTTCATGCCTTTTCGTAGCACGCGGTCGGCGGGCGAAAACTGCCGATCTTCATCCCTGCCCGGTTCAGTCGGGGACGTCGACCATGTCGGCGGGCGGAACGGGGGGGCGCATGAACAGCGCGGCCACGAAGACCACGGCGATCACGGCCGCAAAAAGCTGGAAGGTCGGCGCGAAACCGCCCAGCCGGTCACGCATCGCGCCGGCGATGAACGGACCCGCCGCCGAGACGGCCCCGACCAGGCAGGTCAGGGAAAAGAGCTCCAGGTTGCTGCGCCGGCCATAATAGTTGAGCAGCAGCACCGTCACGGCCAGGACGGTCAGGCCAAAGCCGACCCCCGTGCCGACGGCATAGAGCAGCATCAGCGGCACGGTGGTCGCCGAGGCCAGGGCCAGCAGGCCCGCCACCAGCATCGCCTGCGCCCCGACCAGCAGCCATTTGGGATCGATGCTGTCGCCAATCAGGCCGCCACCCAGCCGGGCCAGGGTCTGCATCAGTGATTCCAGGCTCAGCATCTTGGCCCCGATAGCGGCCGCCGCTGCGGCGGCCATGCCGGCGGCGACGCCGATCTCGCCGATATGGCTGACCGACACGCTGGCCACCGTCACGCCGGTCAGCAGATGGGTGAAATAGGCCGCGACCAGCACATAGAATTGCGGTGTGCGCAGCGCCGCCTGGACGGTCCACTCGTGCGAGGTGCGATGGATCCTGGCGTCGGCGGGGGCTTCTCGGGCTTCCTGCTCCACCTCGACATCGACGTCATGAGCGGCCTGCGCCAGCCACTTCGAACCGCCGACCATCGCGGCGCAGACCGCGCCCACGACGCAGGCCAGAACCGCCTGAACCAGCCAGTACAGTCGCCAGTCATTGTCGCTGCCGCCCATGATCGCCAGGGCCATCCACGGGCCGGCGACGCCGCCCAGCGAGCCGAAGGTGAAATAAATCCCGAACGGCAGGGCGCGCTTGCGATACAGCGCCGACAACACGTGGGTGCCGGGAATCAGCGCCGCCATCTGGAAGCCGATCCCGCACAGGGCTGCACCGACATAGTAGCGGGCGATGCTCTCGGACCCCGCGAAGCCCAGCAGGCCGGCGCTCAGCACCGCCGAGCCCAGCAGCAGGGTCCCTCGCACACCGATCTTGCGGATCAGGATGGCCGGCAGCCAGGACGAGGCGCCGGTGAAGACGCCCAGCACCGAAAAGCCCAGGAACGCCTTCTCGAAACTCCAGCCCAGCTCACCGATCATCGCCGGCAGAACCACACCCAGCGACCCGTAGGTCGAGGCGGTGATCAGAAACAGAAGCAGACTGAACCCCGCCAGCAGCGAGAGGCGGCGAATGTTCGTTGGAGCCAAGATCAAAACGTCCGCTTGAGGGTCACACGCCATTCGCGACCCTTGCCGGGCAGCGCGCCCAGATTGGCATAGGTATCGGCGTCAGGGGTGAAATAGAACGTGTCGAACAGATTATCGATGTTGAGCTGAGCCGTATAAGGCCCGCGCGTCACATAGGCCGAGCCGTTGATCACCGAATAGGCGGGATAGCGGACAGCGTTCTGCACCGTCCCTGCGGTTCGGCTCACGTGGCTGACCCCCAGGGTCGCGCCGGCCTGGCCCCAGTCATAGCCCTTGCTGGTATAGGCGCCGTACAGGCTGACCACCGACTTGGGGATCAGGGTATAGGCATAGTCGCCGCCCCGCCCGGGAAGACTCGCGAAGCTCCAGACCACATAGGACCCGCCATAGGCGCTCGGTCCCGCCACCCCCGCCGTATAGGCCGGGATATACTGGAACGAGGCGTCCGGTCCCTTAATCGTGGTCCGCTGACTGTTGCCGGTGAAGGTGAAGCTGAGCTGCTCGCTGGCCAACCAGCGAACCTCAAGCTCGACTCCCCTGGCGCGCGTGCCCAGCACGGTCGGCGGCGAGCTGTTGGTCAGCTGGGTGCGGTTCTGGCGATAGGCGGCCAGCGAGCCCACCAGCGTGCCGTCCAGCAGCTGGAACTTCACGCCCGTCTCGGCGAGATCCGAGCTCGACAGCCATGACCCATCGGCCACCAGCGACGGCGCGATATCGCCCGCCTGGCTCATCTCCAAGGCCGAGGCCTTGGCGTAGCTGACATAGGGCATCAGGCCGAACGGGGTCTTGTAGGTCAGGCTGGCGTTCCAGGTCGTCTTGTTGCGGTCATCCGCTTGCCGGCCGGCGATCGTGTAGCTGAGAAAGCCGGTGTCCTGGCTCTCGACCTCGTAGTGATCATGGCGACCGCCGACGATCAGGTTCCAGCGCCCGGCCTCGATATCGGAGGTGAAGAACAGGCCCGACTGGGTCCAGTCCGACCGATTGTCGTTCTCCCAGCGCAGGCCGATACCGCCGGGCTCGTCGGTGAACGGGCTGTCGATGGTGTCGGTCGGCGTGAACCCGAAGGCGATGTCGCGGCGATCCAGGGCGATCAGGCCGCTATTGAAGCTCTCCCGGCGCCGCCCTTCGAACCGGCGGTGCGAGGCGCCGACCAGGGTCCTGGCGCTGACTGCGCCGACTGTCGTGGGAAGCGCCAGGGTGACGCGGGCCTCCGAGACCCTGGCGTCGATGGCCGAAGGGTAGCCGTAGGAGACGAAGCGCTCATTGTCCTGGCGGTCGTGGAACAGCTGCAGCTTCAGCGTCCTGTCGCCGCCCAGGTCCTTGGCCAGGTCGAAATAGAGCGTGCCGGTGGTGGTCTTCGAGAAGTCGGCCGGGCTGATATAGACCGTGCGGCGGTTCAGCTTGGTCGTGCCGACGCCTGTGTCCAGGGTGTGGGCCGGGTCGCTGCTCGCGAAGCCGTAGTACGGAATGTAGAGCGCGCTGGCATAGGGATAGAAGCCAACCTCGTCGGGTGTGAGACGGCCATTGCCATCGGCGTCGACCAGGCTGGTGTCGCGGCCAGTGATATAGGTGCGGTTGTCGATCAGGTCCTGGGTCAGGCGGTTCCAGCCGGGCGTCTGGACGTCGCCGTCCGAGTGGAAGCCCATGCCGCCAAAGGCCGTGCTCCAGCCGTTGCCCAGGTCAAAATCGGCCGACAGTTCGATCAGTTGCCGACGTGGATAGATGCCCCGGTAGTAGCTGTGGCTGTCCTCGACCTCGCCATAGACATAGACCCCGCCCTGCGCCGCGCCCAGGCTGACCGGCGCGCCGAACTGGCCGGTGACGAGCTTCTTGTTGTAGCTGCCGAAGGTGGCGGTGACCTCACCCTCGGGCCCGGCCAGGAAACGCCCCTCGTCGCGCGCCGACTTGGGGATGAAGTTGACCAGCCCGCCGACCTTGCCGGCGCCATAGACCGGCGTGGGCGGACCGCGCAGCACCTCGATCCGCGCCGCGCCGCCGATCGGCGTGGAATAGGTGCCGCGGTTCTCGACCCGCTTGAAGCCGCGGAAATAGTTCTCGGCCAGGGTGCCGCGGATGTTCAGCGCGCCGGGCACGCCGTAGAAACTGGCGGTATGGGTCCCGGGTGAAACGGCGCTGACGCCGTCCAGGGTCTCGATGCCGAAGCGCTCGAGGGTCAGGTCGCTGACCAGGCTGGCCGAACGCGGCGTCTCGATCAGCGGCTTGTCGATGCCGAACACCGTATCGGACGGCTGCTTTTCCAGAAGGCCCGCCTTGTCGCGCGCCAGGACCAGGACGGCGTCGACCTGTTCAGCGACCTGGGTTTCCGCATAGGCCCCGGTGGCGACCAGCATCGTGAAGGCGGTGACCGAGAGCAGCAGGCGTCGAAGCGACATGACAGGAAACCCCAACCTCGCCCGGCGGGAGGAGCAACCAGGCGACGACGTCCACCATCTGGTGGATGACCCAGGGTTGGTCAAAATGCCTTCTGACATTTCAGTTAAGATTATGAGGCCAGTGTGGCGCTATAGCCTCACAATTCGAACCCGAGCTTGTTCCGGGTCAATGCGACCGATCAGGCCTCGACCGCCGGGCGTTGCACCGCCTCGGGCGTGACGTTCAGCACGCGCATCATCGCCGACCGCGCGCCCTCGACATCGCCGCTCGCGATCACCCGGGCCACGTCGCGGTGCTGTTCAATGTCGGCCAGCAGTTCGGCCTCGGTCGCGCCGTTGAACGAGAACACCCAGAAGCGGGCGGCCTTGTGCTGCAGGGGGATCAGGATGCGGGCCAGGGACAGGTTCTGACTGGCCCGGGCCACGGCGGCGTGGAAGCGCTGGTCCATGGCCACCAGCAGGGGCAGGTCACGATTGGCGGCGGCCTCTTCCCCGCCCTCGAAGGCGTCGAAGATCGCCTGGGCTTCGGCCTTGGAGGCATGGCGAGCGGCCAGGCCCGCGCAGTGCGGCTCGATCAGGGCCCGGGCCTCATAGCCCTGGCGCAGCTCGACCAGATCCAGGGGCGCCACAAGCGTGCCGGAGCGGGCGCGCCGAATAACCAGTCCTTCCAGGGCGAGCCGGCCAAGGGCGTCGCGCACGCCGGCCAGGCCGGCCTCGTAACGCGCCGCCAGCGACTGCTCGTCCAGCCGCGCGCCTGGAGCCAGTTCGCCCAGGATCAGGTCCAGCAGGATCCGCTCATAGACCTTGGCCTTCTGCAGATCGGGCGACCAGTCCTCCAGTCCCGACGAAGAACAGACGTCAAGCACCAGCAACCGCGACCGGGCGTCCTTGGCAGGAAGAGAAGACACCGGTGAGGCTCCGTCAGGGTTGAGCCCTGATAGGTAGGCTGAAATGTCAGAGCGCGCCAGAGGCCGTCAGATGCTCACCCTTCAGAGAGCCGGCCGCAAAGGCAGATGATGGATAGATGCTGATGCGGCGCTTGGTCGTTCCCAAGCCCCCTTCATTGCCATCCCGGGACCTGTTCCCGGGATGGCAATGGGTTTGAACCTCAAGCTCCATCCCGCAAGGGGAGCAGAGCGGGGCCCGTCTAGGGTGCGATCTTCAGCGGCACGAAGACCGGGCGGCCCTGGCGGACCACCTTGGCCAGCACGCTGGTGCGGCCGCCCTTCTGGGCCGCCGAGATCGCCTCAGCCACTTCGCCGGTGGAGTTGACCGCCACGCCATTGACGCTGGACAGGACGTCGCCCTTCACAAGGCCCTTCTCGCCCGCGTCGGAGTCGGCCTTGACGCCGGCGATCAGCACACCGCGCACTTCGGGCGCGATCTTGTAGGTCGTGCGCGCCGTCGTATCCAGCGGGGCCAGGGTCAGACCCAGGGCCTCGAACTTCTGGCTCTGGGGCTTGTCGGGCGAGGCCGGCGCGCCGCCGTCCTCCTTGTCGTTGTCATTGGCGCCCAGAGCGTCCTCGGCCGGGCGAACGCCCGACTTGACCTCGACCGTGCGGGGCTTGCCGCCGCGCAGGATCGACAGGCGGATGGAATCGCCCGGCTTGGCCTTGGCCACTTCGCGGGTCAGCTCCGAGCCGCTCTTGACGTTGACGCCATTGACGGCGGTCACGATGTCTTCCGGCATCAGGCCGGCCTTGGCGGCAGGCGCGCCTGCAACCAGCTCGGCGATGATGGCGCCCTTCACGTCGGGCATGCCCTGGGCTTCGGCCATCTCTGTGGAGAAGTCCTGGATGTTGGCGCCGATATAGCCGCGCACGACCTTGCCGTTGGCGATCAGTTGCTTGGCGGTCGCCTCGGCCACGTCGGCCGGGATCGCAAAGCCGATGCCGACCGAGCCGCCCGTCGGCGAGAAGATCGCCGTGTTGACGCCGATCACGCGGCCGAAGATGTCGAAGCTGGGACCGCCCGAATTGCCCCGGTTGATCGGCGCGTCGATCTGGATGTAGTCGACGAAGCGCGAAGAGCTGTCGCCCAGGTCGCGGTTATAGGCCGAGATAATGCCGGCCGTGGCGGTGCCGCCCAGGCCGAACGGGTTGCCGATGGTGATGACCCAGTCGCCGACGCGCGGCTTGGCCTGGTTCTCGAAATCGACATAGGGGAAGGCCGCGCCCTTGGCCTTGGGGTCGGTGACCCGGATCACCGCCAGGTCGGTGCCTTCGTCGCGGCCGACCACGGTGGCCTTCAGCTGGCGGCCGTCCTTCATGACGACATTGATCTCGTCCGCGTCGGCCACGACGTGATTGTTGGTGACGATGTAGCCGTCGGCCGAGATGAAGAAGCCCGAGCCCGAGGACTGCTGCTTGGGCGCGGCGGGGGTGTCGTCTTCGCCTTCGGCGCCCGGCTTCTGACCGCGCGGCACGATGTCGAAGCCTTCAAGACCCGGGATGCGCAGGCCGCGCGAGGGGCTGGCCTTGGAGGTCACGTCAATCTGGACGACGGCCGGGGAAACCCGCTCGAAGATGTCGGCGAAAGACATCGGGGCCCCGGGCGGGGGCGCGAAGGACGGGGCGGCGACCGTCGAGACACGGATCGCGGCGGGAGCCTCGGCCGCACCGGCCGTACCCATCCGCATGCCCATGCCCGCCAGAGCGGCGGCGGCGACGCCCGCGCCGGCAACGGCGCCCACAATGAAACCCGACTTCCTAGCGGTCATCTCTTGTCTTTCCTCACCCACGGCGCAAAGCGCCGGGACCTGTTCGCTCTCGACGCCCGGCGCCGAAAACGTGCTTCGCAGAAGAACCTAGTCGTGATGGCGTAACGCGCAATGGTTCTCGAATTATCTTTGCGTCACGCCGGAGGTGCTTCTTGCGGGGTCTTTTCGGCGCAATCGTGGCCTTTGTCTTCAAGCAGGGCCGCAAGCCGCGCTTCCTCTTCGGAAGACAGGCCCTCGGCCTCGTCCGGCTCGACCGCGCCGTCTTCGCGCCGCCGACGCAGAAGCGTCGCCATCAGCCCGCCGCCGACAACCAAAATCCCCAAGGGAGCCAGCCACAGCGCGAGGTTGCCCGGCGAAAACGGCGGCTTGAGCAGAACAAACTCGCCATAGCGCGCCACCAGAAACGCGCGGACCTCGCGATCGCTGCGGCCTTTGGCGATCTCCTGCCGGACGACGCCCCGCAGGTCGGCGGCGAGGTCGGCCTGGGAATCGTCGATCGACTCGTTCTGGCAGACCAGGCAGCGCACCTCGCGGAACAGCACCCGGGCGCGAGCCTCCTGCGCCGGGTCGGGCAGGCGCTCATTGGGTTCGGATGCGGCGGCCATGCAGGCGATCGCGGCCAGGGCGACAATCACGGCCCGCAGCCTCTTCATGCCCGAGCCTCCGACGCCTTGCGCCCGACGCCCAGCCGCAGCCGGCGGTCTGACAGCGACACCGCGCCGCCGATGGCCATCAGAAGCGGCCCCAGGAAGATCAGCCGCACCCACGGATTGACGTAGGCGCGCACCAGCCAGGCGGGCTTGCCGCCCTCTCCGGCCCGGCGCTCGCCCAGCACGATATAGAGATCGTCCAGCCCCTTGGGGCAGATATGGACCTCGGAGGTGGTCTGACCGCCGGTGGGATAGAAGCGGCGCTCGGGCTGCGCCTTGCAGACCACCCGGCCTGCGGCGTCGGTGATCCGCACCAGGCCGCGCTCGGCCAGATAGTTGGGCCCCTCCACCGTGCCGACCTCGGTCAGGGTCAGGGTATAGGCGCCCAGCTTGAACGACTGGTTCAGGCTCAGGGCCTGGGCCTGCTCGACTCGCCAGGCGGTCTCGAATGAGGCGCCCAGCACAAAGACGCCCATGCCGGCATGGGCCAGGGTCGTGCCCCAGGCCCCGCGCGGCAGGCCGATGGCGCGCCGCCAGACCTCGGCGATCGGCGCGCGCAGGACTTTCAGCCGCTCGGCCAGCTCGACCAGCGCCCCGCCGATCAGCCAGAAGCCCATGGCGACGCCGGCGCTGGCCAGGGCCTTGCGCGGGGTGACGACGGCGTAGGTGACCAGGCCCAGCAGGGCGGCGGCGGCCAGGGCCACCCACAGGCGGCGCATCACCGCCGAGGCGTCGCCGCGCTTCCAGGCCAGCAGCGGTCCGGCGGGCAGGATGGCCAGGGCCAGCAGCATCAGCGGCGTGAAGGTCAGGTTGAAGAACGGCGGGCCCACCGACACCGCCTCGCCATCGATGGCCTCACGGATCAGCGGATACAGGGTGCCCAGCAGCACGGTGGCCGTGGCGGTCGACAGCACGATGTTGTTGAGCACGATGGCGCTCTCGCGGCTGACCGGGGCGAACAGGCCGCCGGAGTTCAGGGCGGGCGCGCGCAGGGCGAACAGCAGGAAGCCGGCGCCCGCGGCGACACCCATCATGATCAGCAGCAGGACGCCGCGGGTCGGGTCGACCGCGAAGGCGTGGACGCTGGTCAGCACGCCCGAGCGCACCAGGAAGGCGCCCAGCATCGAGAAGGTGAAGGCCGACAGGGCCAGAAACACGGTCCAGCCCGGCAGGGCGCCGCGCTTTTCCATCACGATGGCCGAGTGCAGCAGGGCCGCGCCGATCAGCCAGGGCATGAAGCTGGCGTTCTCGACCGGATCCCAGAACCACCAGCCGCCCCAGCCCAGTTCGTAATAGGCCCAGAAGGCGCCCAGCGTGATGCCGATGGTCAGCAGGCTCCAGGCCGCCAGGGTCCAGGGCCGCACCCAGCGGGCCCAGGCCGCATCGACACGGCCGTCGATCAGGGCCGCCATGGCCAGGCTATAGACCACCGAGAAGCCGACATAGCCCGCGTAAAGGAAGGGCGGATGCACCGCCAGGGCCCAGTCCTGCAGCAGCGGATTGAGCGAGCGCCCCTCGATCGGCACATCGCCCAGCCGCGCCATCGGGTTGGAGGCGAAGACGGTATAGGCCAGGAACATCACGCCCAGCGCGCCCTGCACCGCCACCGCATAGGCCCGCAGGCGGGGCGGCAGGCTGGCGCCGAACAGGGCCATGGCCGCGCCGTAGCCGGTCAGGACCAGGCACCACAGCAGCATCGAGCCCTCATGGCTGCCCCAGGCGCCGGCCACCTTGAACAGCAGCGGCTTGGCCGTGTGCGAGTTGGCCGCCACATTGGCGACCGAAAAGTCTGAGGTCACAAAGGCCAGGACTAGGCACGCAAAGGTGATGCCTGTCGCCCCGAACGCCGCCACAGCCGCGCCGCGACCGGCCCCGGCCAGCATCGGCGCGCGCCGGACGCCGGCGACCGCCGACAGGCCGGTCTGCGCGACCGACAGGATCAGAGCCAGGATGAGGGCGAAGGCGCCCAGTTCAACGGTCATGGGGCGGTCTTGCCCTCATAGGCCGGCGGGCCGGAGCCCTCGCCGCGCCATTCGCCCTGCTCTTTCAGGGCCTTGGAGACTTCGCGCGGCATGTAGCGCTCGTCGTGCTTGGCCAGGACCTGCTTGGCGATGAAGACGCCGCTCTCGTCGAACGTCCCCTGCGCCACGATCCCCTGTCCTTCGCGGAACAGGTCGGGCAGGTCGCCGTGGAACTTCACCAGGGCGGTCGCCTTGTGGTCAGCCACCACGAACTCAACGTCGCCGCCGGGATACTTGACCACGCTGCCGGCCTGAACCAGGCCGCCCAGCTGCACCTTGCGGCCGGCCGGCACCTTGGCCTCCTGGGCCTGGGCAGGCGTATAGAACAGCGAGATGGCGTCGCGCATGCCGTACAGCGCCAGGCCCACGGCCAGGGCGAGCACCGGAGCGATCGCCAGAAGGATGGTCAGGCGACGGCGCGCCTTGCGGGATTTCGGCCAGAAACTCATGGAGCGGTCTTCGGTTGCTGCGGGGTCTGAGCCGCCTGACGCAGGGCGGCCAGGACCTTGGGCTGGTCGGCATAGCGCTGGCTGGCCGAGGCCAGAGCAGCATCGCGCTTGGCGGCTTCGCCCAGCACCGCATAGGCCCGCACCAGCCGCACCCAGCCATCGGGATCGTCGGGCGAGGTCTTCAGGCGCGTGGCCAGGCCCTCGACCATGCCGGCGATCATGCCCTGGACCTGGGCGCTGTCTTCGGGCGCGGCCTCAGGGGCGGGAATGCCGCCGGCCGCCTCGACCTGGGCGATCTCGCGGTTCATCGCCCCGCGACGCGGATCATTGGCGGGCAGGCTGGCGGCCAGGGCGCGCCAGTCGGCCAGGCCGCCGGCCACGTCACCGTCGCCAATCCGGCCCCGACCCAGATGGTAGCGGGCCGACAGGCTGTTGGGGTCGATCTTGAGGGCTTCGCGGAAAGCCAATCTGGCGTCGGGGCCGACGTCCCCGTTCGCCTCGGCCACGAAGGTCTCGCCCAGCCCGGTCCACAGGTCGGCGCGGCCGGGAGCCAGGCGCACGGCGCGGCGCAGGGCCTGCTCGGCGCCGGCCAGATCGCCCGAGGCGCTGCGGGCCAGGGCCAGGTGCTTGAGCGGTTCGGCGTCGTTGGGGCGCTGGGCGGCGATGGTCTCCAGCACGGCGGCGATGCGCGGCGGATCCAGCAGGGCCGGATCGGTGGCGCGCCACTGCTCAACCCGCTTGGCGTAGGGCTGATCGGAAAAGCCTGGCGAACCGATGAACACATAGACCGCCACGGCCAGCAGCGGCGCGACAGCGGCGGCGGTCACCGCCAGGCGGCGCGATCCGCGCCCGTCGGGAGTCCAGGTCTCGGCGGTGTCGGCGGCGGCCAGCAGGCGACGGCCGGCCTCAGCCCGTGCGGCCTTGCGCTCGGCGGCGTCCAGCAGGCCGCCTTCGGCCAGCCGATCAATCTCGCCAAGCTGGCGTTTGTGGGCGTCCAGGTCGGCCGAGACGCCTTCGGCGGCGCCCGCGCGCGCAGCGCTGCGCAGCATCAAGGCGCCGGCCGCAGCCGACAGCGCGGCCGCCGAGATCCAGAAAGCGATCATACCTCGCCTGTTAGCCGGGAATGCGCGCCGCCGTTAGCGAAAAAAGCGCTTAAGGGACCGATCAGGCCGCGATCGCGGCGGCGGCCCGGCGACGGACGATTTCGGCGGTCTTGTCGTCGCGGGTGTGGGCGATAAACGCGGCGGCGACATCAAGATATTGCTGGGCCACGACAGGATCGCCGCCCTCGCCGGTGCGCGCCGCGTAGAGCACGTCCTCGATATACTGATCGAGACGCTTGTTGAGCTTTTCCAGGGCCTGGGTGCGCGTCGCGCCATAGCCGCTCTGGGCCGCGCAGGGCCGCAGGTGTTCGATGAAGACCAGGATGGCCGTGGCGCGACCCACCAGCGCCTCGTCCGGCGGCGAGGTCAGCTTGGCCACGCCCTTGCCGCCCTTCTTGCCCAGGATCGAGATCGGCTTGGTGGGCAGGGCCTCGCTCAGTTCCTTGTCGGCCGTGCTCATCCGCAGCTCGACGGCCTGGGCGATCTGCTGCTTGTACTTGCTCAGCCTGCGGCCCCACGGACCGTCCTTGGCGATGTTCACCGACTGCTCGAACTCGGTGATCTGCAGTGCGACCTGCTGGGCGGCCATGGCGGCCTCGCGGGCCAGCTTCTCGCCCTTGGCGAGATCGAAGTCGCGGATCAGGTTGATCGATGTGTCGATCTCGGCCAGCACGCGCTCGCCAAAAGAGCTGACTTCCGATGCGGCCAGATAGCGGTCATTGGGCCGGTCCATGACCGCCGAGATCACCCGCAGGATCCGCCAGTCGTCGGGCAGATGGGCGGCCAGCATGTCAAACATCCGGGCGCCGGAATCCTCGCGGACGACGCAGGCGTCGCGATAGGCCAGACGCGCGGCGGCGGCGCGCTCGTCGCTCATCCGGCTGACCCATTCAGACAGCTTGGGCAGGGCGGCCCGAACGATGTGGCCAATTTCCAGGCAGTTGATCAGTTCGTCGGTCACGCCAAGACTGCGGGTCGCGTCGAACGCATCCTGTTCGGCGTCGCGCAGGCCGCGCGCGGCAAGGGCGCACAACTCATCAAAGACTTCTGGCGCGCCCTGTTCCAGATCCCACGGATTGCACTTGGCCGCAGCCTCTTCGACGCGCCGCGGCGCGATGGTCTTCAGCGCCTTCCAGAGGAACGGCAGGACGCGCGGCGGAAAGCTGATCTGGCCGGGGCCGCGCATCGCGCACATCGGCACGATGGGAGCCAGGATGTTGTTGCGAACGAATCGGTCGGTGGTCTCGTCCTCGACCAGCCCGCGCACCTGGGCCAGCCCACCCACGGCGCCGACGCTGGCCAGGGCCAGTTCCAGGCTGCGCAGGGCAGAGTCCGGCGCGGTTTCCACCAACATCCGGACGATCTGCAATTTATGCGCAGCGATTGCGGCCATGATCCCCCGCCGGATCGAAAAGACCGACAGCGTCAACCATGTTGGCAACGAGGTTAAGACTTTCCCAAACCCCTCAAAAAAGTCAGCGTTTTCCACACATCCCCAGATCGAGGAAAGATCAAAGGCGCCAGAGGTTTAGCGATGCCGATAGAGGGCCGTTAAACACAACCGCTGCGACAGCTTGTCGCTAGGCTTCCGACCTGGGAAGATCCAGGCTGACGCGCAAACCGCCCATGGACGACTCCCCCAGCGTTACAGACCCGCCATAGGCCCTGGCCAGTTCGTCGACGATGGAAAGACCCAGGCCCGAGCCCGGCGTTTGCTCGTCCATGCGTTGCCCGCGCTTGAGCGCATCGACCCAGCGTTCCGGCGGCAGGCCGGGGCCGTCGTCCTCGACCACCAGGCTCCAGCGTTCAGGGCTGGTGGGCGCGGCGACCACGCGGATACGGGCCTTGCACCACTTGCCGGCGTTTTCCATGACGTTGCCGGCCAGCTCCATCAGGTCCTGCTTCTCGCCCTGGAAGCACAGGTCTTCCGGACAGCGCCAGTCGATCTCGACGCCCTGCCCCTCTGACTTGTCCTGGAAGATCCGCTCAAGGGTCACCGCCAGCTCGTCCAGGATCGGTTCGACCGGCGTGCGCTCGCCGCTGGTCTGGGAGCGGGCGGCGGCGCGGGCCCGGCGCAGATGGTGGTCGACCTGATCGCGCATCACATCAGCCTGGCGGCTGACCACCTCGGCCAGGCTGCCAGGCTGCTGGCTGGCTTCGGTGATCATCACCGACAGCGGGGTCTTCAGGGCGTGGGCCAGGTTGCCGACATGGGTGCGCTGGCGCTCGACCACTTCCTGGTTGTGGGCCAGCAGGGCGTTCAGTTCGACGGCCAGCGGCTCCAGCTCTTCGGGATAGGTGCGGGTCAGGCGCTCGGCCCGGCCGCGTCGCACCGAGGCGACCTCGCGGCGCAGCTGGAACAGCGGGGCCAGACCCACCCTCACCTGCACCACCACCGCCAGGATCAGACCCCCGCCCAGCAGCAGCAGGGCCAGGGCGGTGATGCGGCCAAAATGGTCGGCGTCGGCGTCGATCGGCGAGCGGTCCTCGGCGGCGATGAACACCACCGGATCGGCATAGCCCGGCAGGCGGGCCTGGATGGCCGCGGCCCGCAGCGGTTTGTCCTGGGGGCCGCGCATGTCAAAATACAGCGTCCGGCCCGGAGCGGCGTCCAGCAGGTCGATCTGCTGCGAAGCCACCATCAGATCGCTGTCCCAAAGGGAGCGGGAGCGTTCGATGACTTTCAGCGAGCCGGCCCTGGTCTTGGCGAAGATCGTCCAATAGCGGCCCGAATAGGCCCGCGTGGCGCGAATGTCGGTCAGGACGGGAGCCTTGACCAATCCGTCCTCCACCTTCGACAACGCATAGAGATCGTCGGTCAGCACGGCCAGGGACTGGTCGAAGCGACGGATGGCGGCGTCACGGAACTGGGCGGTCAGGAACACGCCCGCCACGATCAGCACCACCGCGTTCCAGACGACAGCCAGCAGCACCAGCCGACGAACCAGCGAAGGTCGGCGCAGATCGATCACGCCCAGGCCTCCGCCCGGATCGTCACTCGGTCGCCTCGCCCTCCAGGGCGGTCAGGCGATAGCCCAGGCCGCGCACCGTCTCGATGCGGTCGCTGCCCAGCTTCTTGCGCAGTCGGCCGATGAACACCTCGATGGTGTTGGAGTCGCGGTCGAAGTCCTGGTCGTACAGGTGCTCGACCAGCTCGGTGCGGCCGATCACCCGGCCCTGGTGCATGATCATGTAGTGCAGCAGGCGGTATTCCAGCGAGGTCAGACGCAGGGGCTCGCCATTGACGCTGGCCCGGGCGGCGCGCGGGTCCAGACGCAGGGCGCCACAAGACAGGCTGGGCGCGGCATGGCCGGCCGAGCGGCGCAGCAGGGCGCGCAGGCGGGCCAGCAGCTCTTCGGTGTGGAACGGCTTGGCCAGATAGTCGTCGGCCCCGGCGTCGAAGCCGGCGACCTTGTCGCTCCAGGCGGCGCGGGCGGTCAGGATCAGCACCGGCGTGGCGACATTGCCCCGCCGCCAGCGCTCCAGCACCGACACCCCGTCCACCTTGGGCAGGCCAAGGTCGAGGATCACTGCGTCATAGGGCTCGGTCTCGCCCAGGAACTGGGCTTCCTCGCCGTCGCCGGCGTGGTCGACGGCATAGCCGGCGTCGCCGAGGGCCAGCTTCAGCTGGCGCGACAGGTCGGGATCGTCCTCGACGAGCAGGATACGCATGGAAGCAGAACCTTTAGTTGGCGCTGAGGATCTGGCCGGTCTCGGCGTCGACGATGAAGTCGATGCGGCGGCCGTCAGTGGTGGCCCACCGGACCCGATAGTTGCGCCCCTCAAGCCCGGCGTCCAGCACCCGGCCCGGCGTGCGGCGACTGATCTGCTCGATCACCCGCGACAGCGGCACCAGCCGGCCCGACTGCACGCCGCCCCGCGCCTGGTCCGACTGGGCGCGCCAGTCGGCTCCCAGCGAGTCCGGGCGGCGCTGCGCCGACGCCGAACCCGGAAGGGTGGCGGCGAGCGCGGCGACGACGAGAAGGGCGCGGATCGGTTTCATGCGCTCAGATGTAAGGGACGGTGGCTGAATGGAGACTGAACAGACAGCTTATGCAGGGCGTGTGGCGTTCTGTCACGGATGGACCAGGCCGTAGGGCAAATCGAGCCCGGCCTTGCCCCGGACGGCTTCGTTCAGCGCCATGATCTGCTGTTCAAGCGCTTCCCGCCGTGGGCGTTGGCCTATTTCCGCTTGGGCGAATACGGCTTCTGCTCCCGCCAGGCCTGGGCGAACTTTTCCAGGTCGCTGTCGGGCTCGTCGGGCAGGGTCACCACCAGGCGAGCCAGCAAGTCGCCGCGCTTGCCCTTGGCGTCGACCAGGCCCCGGCCCTTCAGGCGCAGGGTCGCGCCGCTGTTGGAGCCTTTGGGCACGGCCAGCATGACGGCGCCGTCGGGGGTGGGCGCCTCGATCTTGCCGCCCAGCACCGCGTCGGGCACCGAGATCGGCAGGTCCATGACCAGGGTCTCGCCCTCGCGGCGATAGATGGCGTGGGGCTTGATCGCCAGTTCGATCAGGGCGTCGCCGGGGCCGGCGCGACCCGGACTGCCCTGGCCCTTCAGGCGCAGGGTCTGGCCCTCCTGGGCTCCGGGCGGGATGGTGACGTCGATGGTGCGGCCGTCCGAGAAGGCGACGCGCTTCTTGCCGCCGCGAATGGCCTCTTCCAGGTCGATGTCCAGACGGGCCCGAACATCGGCGCCCCGTGGCGCGAAACCGCCGCCGCCCGCGCCGCCGAACCCGCCGGCCGAGCCGCTGCGCGCGCCGCGCCCCAGGATGTCGCCGAACAGATCGCCGAGGTCGATCTCGGGACCATCACCGCCGCCACCGCCGCGCGACTGGAAGCCGCCGCGATTGAAGCCGCCGGCTCCAAACGGACTGCCGCCCGCGCCGCCGAAGCCACGCGCGATCTCGCGACCGTCGGCATCGATCTCGCCGGCGTCGAACTTCTTCTTCTTGACCGCGTCGCCTACAATATCGAAGGCGGCGCTGATCTGCTTGAAGCGGTCCTCGGCAGCCTTGTTGCCGGGATTGGCGTCGGGGTGAAACTGCTTGGCGAGCTTGCGGAACGCCTTGCGGATCTCGTCCGTCGTCGCGGTGCGGGAAACGCCAAGTTCCTGATAGGGGTCGCGCGCCAAGGAAGGTCCTCGAGTGTGATTGGATCAGTCCGCCCTCACTTAGGCCTTTCGCGGCGGCGCACAAGCGCAATGTTGCATTATTATCACAGCAACCTTGTCGTGGGCGCGCCCCAGCCGAGGCTGGCCGAGCCCTGAACCACCTCGACGGTCAGCTCGCCGGCCGATCCTGCGGCCAGATCGGCGACCCTCATGGCGGCGGTGTGGATGAAGACCGGCGTGGTCAGTTCCGCCTCGCGGACCACGATCGCGCCGTTCAGCACCCGCAGGCGCCAGGCCTCGACGGCTTCGCTGAGCGGGACCTCGCCCTCCCAGACATCGCCCCCCAGCCGGTCGCGACGGATCCAGCTGACCAGGCGGTCGCCGCCCGAGACCCGCACACGCAGATGCGCCGGGGCCAGCGGACGCAGGGCCCGGCCGCGCCAGGTCAGGCCGACCTGGCTCATCGCCGGCCCAGAAGGCGGACCGCCGGCCGGCGCCGCGCGCACGATCAACGGCGCCCCACGTTCGAACGGCGCGACCTCCAGCCGGACCACCGCCTCGTCCAGCAGAACCACCGGCGCGCCGGCCGGGATGGTCAACTCACTCGCGGCGCCATCGCGCTGGCCGCGCAGCAGGCCCGACAGGGTCCAGACATCTTCGGCGACGATCTGCGCCGTGGTGAAACCGATCACCTCCCACGCGCCCGACGGCGCCAGCACCGCCAGGGCGTTGTCGCCCGCCAGCACAGCGGCCAGCGTGCGACTGGCCGGGGTCGCGCCCTCCAGTCGCACGGTCAGGCGGCTGGCGCGGTCCAGCCGATGCGGCGAGGCGGGCGGCAGGTCGGTCATGGTCTCGCCCAGGGTGGCGGGCGCAGAGATGCGGGCGCGGACCTTCAGGGTGTCCAGAACACCGCCGGCGTGGATGTCGAACGGTCGCCACGGCTCGGCGGCGGCGGCGACCCACGGCCGGGCGTCGTCGCTGCTGGCCGGCAGGTCGAGCATCCACAGCGCCGGCGGCCCGACGGGCTCGCGGGGCGGGGCCGGGGTCCAGTCGATGCGACCATCCAGTTCGGAGCCAGCAGGAACCGGCGCCAGCGTCGCGCGCGGGTGTTCGTCCAGATCCACCCGCGCCACGCGCCAGGTCTCGCCGGCGAAGGTCACCCGGTCGCCGGCTTCCAGCCGCAGGGCGGCCAGGGGCGAAAGGTGCACGACAGTCTCGCGCCGCGCCGACGCCGAGCCGTTCAGCATCCGACGCCCCGCCAGTTCCGCCTCGGCCGGCGCCATGACGATCGGCGCGTCGGCGTCGGCCGTCCCCTGGCCGTCCTCGCGGCGGACGATCAGGGCGCCGGTCTGATAGTCGCGGCCGGCGTCGATGAAGCGCAGGCGCAGGGCCTGGGTCGGATCGACCAGGGTCCGGCTGGCGGTCGCGGCGGCGGGGCGATCCTCGGGCCAGGCCAGATCGGCCTCGTCGAGGGCGGCATTGGCCAGGCCGGTGTGCGCGATCAGCCGCGCAGCCCCGCCCCGCTCAACGGCGTCAAGGCCAAAGGCGGCGGTCAGGGGCGCCAGGGCGTCGCGCAGCCGCATGGGCCGATCGACCACATAGCCGACCACCGCCCCACTGGCCTCGCCCGGATCGAGCGTGACATCAGCCCGCACACCCAGGGCCGCGACCAGCTCGGCCAGCGGCGCCACGCCGGCGCGGCCGTTCAGCCAGTGGCCCAGCGGCCAGTTGGGGCCATCGCTCCAGACCTTGGCGCGGGCCGGAAAATCGGGGAATGGCCGGGCGTCCCAGCACCAAGCGCTGGCCGCCTCGATCATCGGCCCGCCATAGCTGGGCGAGAGCGGATTGGCGGCCGGGTCGGCGATCCAGTCCAGCACCGCCTCCAGCATGCGCCTTTGGCCAAATTCGTCGCGCGCGCCGGTCGAATAGGGCGGCAGGTGGCTCTCGGCGCTCTTGGGATCGACGAACAGGTTGGGTGAATTGGCGCCCTTGTCGACGGCGGGACAGCCAAACTCGGTCAGGCGGAGCGGCTTGGAACGCGGAACCCAGGCCGTGGGCGTCGCCGCGCGCACCCCGGCGGGGCGGTCGTGATGGGGGTTGGACCACCAGCTCTTCAGATCCTTGGGCCGGAACACCCACGCCTCGCCATGGGCCCCGTCGGTGATGGCCGTGCGGACCTGGGCGTCGCGGTCGGTCTGGCTGGCATAGTACCAGTCAAAGCCCTCGCCGCCGGTCAGGCGGGCGCGCAGATAGGCGGGGTCGTGCGGTCCCTCGAAGCCGGCCGCCGCATCCAGATGATCCTCGCCGTTCCGCCAGTCGGTGACCGGCGGATAGAAGTCGACGCCCACGAAATCGATGGCCGGGTCGGCCCAAAGCGGATCGAGATGGAACACCGCGTGGCCGCCGCCCGGCTGATGGCCGAAATACTCGCTCCAGTCGGCGGCGTAGCCGATCTTGGTCCCTGCCCCGACCATGCCGCGCACATCGGCCGCGAGCGTCCTTAGGGCACTCACCGCCGGATAGCTCCCGCCCGCCCCGCGCACCGTGGTCAGACCGCGCAGCTCCGAGCCGATCAGGAAGCCGTCCACGCCGCCGGCCAGCTGAGCCAGCCGCGCATAGTGCAGGATCATCCGCCGGAAGCCCCAGCCGCTGCCCGAGAAGCTGGGCAGGCCGTCGCTCTCGCCCACCTGTGCCGGCGTCGCCCCGCCAAAGAAGGCCGCGACCTGCGACGCCGCCGTCGCCCCGCCATCGGGTGAGCCCGCCTGCCCCGGCGCGGGATGGCAGGTGATCCGCCCGCGCCACGGATAGGCGCCCTGCCCCGCGCCGCCATAGGGATCGGGCAGGCTTGATCCCTCCGGCACGTCCATCAGCACGAACGGATAGAGCGTCACCTTCAGCCCGCGCCGCTTGAGCTCAGCGATGGCCTGCAGCACCGAGCGGTCCGACGGGGTGCCGCCATAGGCCGGGCCGCCGTCGTGGATCGAGATGACGTGGGCGTCGCCGCGATCCACGCCGCCCACGCGCCAGTCGTAAGGGATGGTCGCCTTGAACGCCTGATCGACGCCCGGCCTGATCTGGCACGAGCCGCAGCGCAGGTCAGTCCCGAACCACGACACCACCAGGGTCACATGATCCACCTGCGGCAGCTGGGCCTGCAGCTGGTCCAGCGACACGGCCAGATCTGGCCGTCCCTCGGCGTTGTTGACGTTCTCGGCCGTGGTGCGGGTGATGCCGTCACGGCGCAGGACGGCATCGGTGGCGTAGACAAACTCCCCCGCCCCGGGGATCAGGCACACCCCCTTCAGCCGCGCCTCCAGCCCCGTCGGCGCACCGGGCCGACGGAACACCTCGAACGACAGCTGCGGCGCACGGTTTCCGAACGCCTCCAGCGGCAGGTCCTCGAACACCACATAGGCCAGCCCCCGATAGGCCGGGGCCGCGCCCTCGATCGCCTCGATCAGCGGGTCGGGCGCCTGGTCCTCGGTTCCGCGGTGCAGGCGCATCGTGACGCCGGCCATGTCCATCACCTTGCCGTCGGCCCAGACCCGGCCGATCCCGTCGATGGGCCCCTCGCCCACCGCCACGGCGAACGACAGGCTGTAGGCATAGCTGGTGGTCTTCTGGCCCTTGCTCCCGCCGACCCGGCCCTCGATCCGCTTCTCGCGGAAGCGCGCGGCCCAGAGGATGTGGCCGCCCACCCGGCCGCGCCCGAACGCGCACGGGATCGCCGCGCCCTCGGCGGCGCCGGTGACGCGCAGTTCGGGGATACGCGGTCCCAGCTGGCGGGCCGGCGACAGGGCGCCGAGCACCGCATTGTCGGCCGCCCGGCCCAGCATCGCGCCAACGAAACCGCCGACCGGGCCACCCAGGGCCGCGCCGACGGAGGAGAGGATCACCTGGGCCATCTAGGGGGCTCCTTTAATCTTCATTTCATCCGCTCTTCCCGGCGACCCGAAGGGCGGCGAAGCCAACGCCGGGACCCAGATTCATCCAGAACGGCTGGGGATGACGCGCCTTCGACCGGAGCCAAAATCTCAATCGCTCAGGGTTCGATCTGGGCCCCGGCCTTCGCCGGGGAGAGCGGGATTTTTGGCGGTGGCTCCGGAAACCGAAACACCGCCACCAGCCGCTCTCTCCACCACCGCCCCAGCCAGCTTTCGACGCAGGCGCGGCCCCAGTAGGCGTGGATCATGCGGTCTTCAGCCGACAGGATCGCGCAGTGCTTGGCTATCGCGCCAGGCTCCATGCGGAAGACCAGCACGTCGCCGGGGCGGGCGTCGGCGGGGGGCAGCGGGACCAGCCAGCGGCCCAGCGCCTCCAGCAGGATCTCGCGCTCGCCCAGCTCGGCCCAGTCAGGCCGGTAGGGCGGCGGGCTTTCAGGCTCAGCGCCATGCAGGGCGCGCCAGACACCCCGGACCAGGCCCAGGCAGTCGCAGCCGACGCCGCGCAGGCTGGCCTGATGGCGGTAGGGCGTGCCCAGCCACTGGCGGGCGAGGGTGAGGACAAGGTCCTCGATCTCAACAAACTTGTCATCCCGGCCGCAGCGAAGCGGAGAGCCGGGACCCAGGGGCCAAGGCAGTGCGGTTGCCCCTGGGTCCCGGATAGCCTCTGCGAGGCTTCCGGGATGACAAGGAAATTTGGGGGATGAAACAGTCACCTCTTCCCCCCGTCATGCCGCTCGCCCTCGGACGGATAGAGCGTCAGGAAGTCTTCGCCCGGCATGGCCGGAAAGCCCCGGAAATTGACGCCGTTGGCGAAGCTGTCGACGCAGGTCCGCCAGCGCTTGTCGCAGCTGACGCCCGGCGCGGCCGACACCCCGCAGCGCGCGTCGCCGAACACCGCGTCGCACAGCCGGCCGAAGGTACGGCCCGCCACCCGGTCGAGGGCGGCCAGCGGGCCTTCCAGCTCGGCGGTGAAGGCCTCGCCCTGGCGGCGGAGTCTGGCGATGCGCGCGGTCCACAGGCGCACGAACAGGTCGGGGCGGCTCCAGTCCACGCGCAGGCAGGCCACCGACGCGCCGTCATAGAGCCCCGCCTCGATATCCGGCGCCGTGACCGCCCCATCCTCCAGAGCGCCCAGCGCGGCCGAGAGGCCCGGCGCGAAGCCGGCGGCGGTCTCGTGGGCGCCGGCGGTCCAGCCGGTGGCGGCGCGACAGGTCACGCCCTCGACCAGCAGATCGCGGTCGTGATCGGTGAAGCCCAGCACCACGGCGTCGCCGCGAGTCAGGACCCAGGCGTGACACAGGCTGGCCGCGCCCGCTTCCAGGCGCGCGGCCAGTTCGGCGGGAACCGCGCGCATCAGGCCCGCACCTCGACCAGCGGACAGGCGGTGATCCGCGCGGCGGCGAAGCCCTCCATCTGCAGGTCCAGCCGGTCGATGTCGAAACGCACCGGCGTGTCGAACTCGAAACCCGCCCGCACGGCCGCGCCGGCAGCGGGCGGGGCAACCAGGGTCACGAGACCTGTGGCCAGGTCGACCGCGAAGGCGGCCGGGGCCAGGGCGACGCCGGCGACCGCGACCTTCACCGTGCCGGCCGCCGGTTTGGCGATCGTGCGCGTCGCGACCTCGGGCGCGCCGCCATAGGCCTTGACCAGCTGGAAGGTCTTGCGCGCGCCGTCCCCGGTTCCGATGGCCTGGTCGGTCGCCGCCGGCTGGGCCGACGGGACGCACGACTTGAAGTCAGTCGGGTCGCGAAAACGGAACCCATACAGCCGCCCGCGCCGGGCCTCGAAGAAGGCGACCAGCTGGGCCGCCTCGTCCAGCGGCCGGGCGGCGGTGGCGATCAGATAGCGGCGGCGACCCTGGGCCCAAGGACTGGAGCGGCGCTCGTGGCCCGAGGCCAGGGTCACCACCTCGGTGCGCCGCTCGACGCCGCCCGTGCAGCCGAACGCCAGCCGCGCGGGCAGGCGGATATCGTGGAAGGCGCTCATGGCGGCTCCTGTGGTTTGGGATGTGGATGGGTGGGGCAAGCGCCGCGGACGGGGCTCAAGGCCTAAGGCGACTGTCATTCCGGACGAGCGCGCAGCGCGAAGATCCGGGACCGACGCCTGAGCTCTGCGCTTCCGGCGGTCCCGGATCTGCGCCCGGCTATCGCCGGACTTGTCCGGGATGACAGCCTTTGTAGAGGGCTGTTCCCAGGCGGTTGCCCCGCCCTGCAGGAGAAGAGCGCCGAAGGCGCGGAGGAAGCAGCCCCCGATTAAGTCTGCGTCATGACCCGCTTTTCACTTCTTGCGCGGCCCCCCCGGCCTTACGTATGGGGACAAGAACTGGAGACCGTCATGGACTGGAAGAACCTGTTTTTCTCGGCTGAAGGCCGTATCGGCCGTCAGGCGTTCTGGATCGGCTGGCTGTGCCTGCTGGGCGCGAACGTCGTGGCCGGCTGGGTGCCGTTCTTCGGTTGGGCGCTGTCGCTGGCCTCGATCTGGTGCTCGATCTGTATCCACACCAAGCGCCTGCACGACATGGGTCAGACCGGCTGGTGGCAGGTCCTGCCCTGGGTGTTCGGCCCGGTCCTGGTGTTCGGTTCGGCCATCTCGATCGGCGTCTCGGCGGCCCTGGCGGCCATCGGCAACGGCGAGCCCGACCTGGCGGCGATCGCCGCCCTGGGCGGCTTCTTCATCTCGCTGTTCGTCGCCTTCGCGGTGTGGCTGGCCTTCACCCTGTGGGTCGGCTTCAGCACCGGCCAGGCCGGCGACAACAAGTACGGCCCGGCGCCGACGACGGCGGTGACGATCTAATACTCGCCCCCTCCTGGCTGCTTCGCAGCCGTCCTCCCCCGGAGGGGGAAGACGCTCTCATCTTCCCCCTCCGGGGGAGGAGCGTCGAAGACGCGGAGGGGGCAAGTCCACGGACTACAGCCCCCTCGCCCCCAAACTCACCGCCCGCGCCAGGGCCTGGGCCAGCTGAGCATCCGACCGCGCCAGACCCGCCGCGTCGCCGCCCTGCACATTGACCGTCACCGACACGCCGCCGCTTCCAAGCGGCTCGACGGACCCCGCGCCGGACGGCCGAAACACCTCGGGCCCGCGCTCGCCGACCAGATAGGCCCCGCCCGCCGTGACCGGTCCGCCATCGGCCCGGGCGCCTGCAAAGACACCGGACACAGCTTCGGCCAACCCGCCCCCCTTCATCGCCGCGCCCGCCGCGCCGATGACCGCGCGGGCCAGTTCAGCCAGCGAGATCTCGCCGTCGGCGGCGGCGCTGGCCAGGGACCTGGCCAGGCTGGAGCCGGCCCGGGCGAAGGCCTCCTCGATGGACGAGGCGGCGCGCTGGGCCGGCGCCTTCAGGGCCTCCAGCGCGGCGGCCGCCTCGGCGGCGCGGGCGGGGACGGACGACAGGCCGTCGGTGTCGAAACCGCTCATGGCGGGGTCTCCTCATCGGGAAAGCGGGCGATCAGGGCGTCCAGCGACGGACGGGTCAGCACCGGCGCGACGGGCGTCGCGGTCAGCATCCGCCACTCGCGCAGGGACAGCCGCCAGAAGGCCTGCGGCGGGATATGCAGCCGGACGGCCAGGCGCAGGGCGTCGGGCCAGCTGGTCATGCCGAAGCCGCCAGGGTGGCGGCCACGGCGGCGACGGCTTCGGGGATCGTCACGGCGGAGAGATCGGCCGGTTCGCCCTCGATCAGGGCGGCCAGCACGGCCAGCAGTTCACAAGCCGACAGGGTCTCCATCCGGGCTGGCAGCTCGCGCCAGTCGGTGAGGTTCAGCGCGCCTTCGATACGGGCCAGGGCGCCGAGGGTCAGGCACAGGCGGCGCGGGGTTCCGGCCAGGGTGATGGCGACTTCGCCTCGGGCGGGGTTTGGGGGTGGCATTCCACGCTCCTTCAAATGTTCAAAATTCTTGTCATCCCGGAAGCCTCGCAGAGGCTATCCGGGACCCAGGGGCCGGCGCATCGCGGCTGCCCCTGGGTCCCGGCGCTCCCCCCGGCCTTCGCCGGGGTCCGGCCGGGATGACAAGGTTTTTTGGGCTTCAACGGCCGCTCTAAATCGCCGTGAACGTCACCGCCCCCGCCGACGCCAGGCTCAGCGCGAACGCCGCCTCGCCGTCGTGGTCGCCGGCATAGTCCAGGGCCGCGACCAGGAACGGCCCTTCCAGCTGGCCAAAGTCGGGGATCACCAGCCGCCACGTCCGCGCCGACTGGTCGAAGAAACTCTGGCGCACCTGGGCGTCCGACGCCGCGTCGCGAAACACCCCCGCGCCCGAAACGGCGCAGGAGCGCACGCCCGCCCCGGCCAGCAGCTCGCGCCAGCGGCCGGTGCTGTCGCTGTCGGTGGTGTCGATGCTGCGGGCGTTGAGGCTGATGGTCCGGGCCCGCAGGCCCGCGACGGTGACGAAGGTCGGGGTGGGCGCCCCGTCGCTGATCTTCAGCAGGATATCCTTGCCGGCTTGAGCGGCCATGGGTGGGCTCCGTTTTCAGGATGGTGGACTTGCCCCCTCCGCGCTGCGCGCTCCTCCCCCGGAGGGGGAAGATGAGGGGGCCGCGCTTCGTCTTCCCCCTCCGGGGGAGGACGACCGCGCAGCGGTCAGGAGGGGGCGAGTGGGCGGTTCGCTAAAGGGGTTCAGTCACCGCCCGCACGCGCACGATGCCCAGGGTCAGCTCGCGCTCGGCGGCGGGGAAGACGTCGGCATAGGCGACGCGGAGGTTGACCAGCCGGCGGCCGGCGATGGTCGGACGGGCGTCGTGGATCACGGCGCGGACGGCGGCGACCACGGCTCTCGCCTCCTCCGGCCCGCCGAATTTCGAGACGCAGGTCAGGGTCAGCAGATGCTCGACCACCTCACCCTCGACGATGCGGCTCTCGGTGCGGCTGACGGCCAGGCAGGGATAGGTCGGCACGCGCGGGGCGCGGGCATAGATCCGCTGGCCCAGGATGGCGGTGATGGCCGGCGCGGCCTTGAGGGCGGCGACGAGGCCGTCGGCCAGGGCTTGATCGCTCACAGGCGAGCCTTTCGGTAAGGGGCCAGCCACGGCTCGACCAGGGCCAGCGAGGGCTCGCCGGTTTCGCGGTTGGCATAGGCGTGGGAGACCAGGGTCAGGATCGCCAGGCGCAGGGGCGCGGGGCTGGCGGGCGTCAGGGTCAGGCCGGTGGCCGCCGCGACGCGGGCCTCGGCGGCGTCGATCAGCAGGCTGATCGTGGCGTCCTCCGAGGCGTCGGACGCGCGCAGAAACGCCCGGGCCTCGGCCAGGGTGAGGGATTGGGGCATGGGGGGGGGGCTTTCGGATTGGGGGACTTACCCCCCTACGGATCGCTTCGCGATCGTCTTCCCCCGGAGGGGGAAGATGAGATCATCCGCCCCCTACGGGGGCGGACGGCTGCGCAGCAGCCCGGTGGGGGCAAGTGGTCGGTTCTAAGAAACCGCGAACTTCAGCAGCTTGACCGCATCGAAGTTCTGCACCCCGCCGCCGACGCGCTTGGTGGTGTAGAACAGCACGTGCGGCTTGGCCGAATAGGGGTCGCGCAGCACGCGCACGCCGGCGCGGTCGGTGATCAGATAGCCCTTCTCGAAGTCGCCAAAGGCCAGCGACAGGCTGCCCGCCGCGACATCGGGCATGGCCTCGATCTCGGTCACCGGATAGCCGAGCAAGCTGGCCGACTGGCCCGGCTGCAGGGCCGCGTTCCAGATGTAGTTGCCTTGGGCGTCTTTGAACTTGCGCACCACGCTGACCGTGCGGCGGTTCATCACGAAGCGGCCGTTCTGGCGGTACTGGGCCTTGGTCGCGTAGATCAGGTCGATCAGCTTGTCGGTCGGATTGGCGGCCGCGAAGCCGCCGGCGACGCCGGTGGCCAGATAGCCCATCTGACCCCAGGTGTAGGACGCGTCCGGCGCGGCGGTATAGGCCAGCAGGCCCTTGGGCTTGTTGACCCCGTCGCCGCTGATGAAGGCCGTGGTCTCTTGGGCGGCGAAGGCGTCCTGCACCTCTTCGGCCAGCCACTCGTCGATGCTGACATAGGCGTCGTCCAGCAGGGCCTGGGTCGCGGCCGGGCTGGCATAGAGTTCGCCGGCCGGGAAATCGATGATGTCGAGCGTGGGCGCCGTGGTCTCGGGCCGGGCCGCGGTCTCGGCCACCCAGGCGGCGGCCAGGCCGGCGGGCGACACCGGCTTGCGGAACACGCCCGCGCCGATGGTGCGCACCTGGCAGATCTCGCGCATCGGGCTGGTGGCCGCCAGGCGACGCAGGATCGAGCGCTCCAGCTCCGGCGGGGCCACATAGCCGCCGGCCGTGGCCACGCCTTCCGACAGGCCCTTGGCCTCCAGCAGCAGAGCCGGGGTCTCGCCGGTCTTGATGTAGCGGTCGAAGGCGGCCTTGCGCTCGTCGACCCGCGCCAGCGGCGGGTCACCGGCCAGTGAAGGCCGCCGGCTGTCGGCCAGCACGCGGTCCAGGCGATCCTGAGCGCGGGAGACGGCCTCGTCGATGCGGCTGACCTTTTCCTCCAGCAGCACGTCGGCCCGCTTGGTCTCGATGGCGGCCAGACGCTGATCGTTGGCGGCCTTGAAGGCCTCGAACGCGGCCAGCACCTCATGCATCATCGCGCCCGGCGAGGCCGGGGCGTGTTTGGTCTCTTTCATGGAGTTCTCCGAAAAAGCCCTTCACCCTTGATGGGGGAAGGGTTTGGGATGGGGGTGACTGCGGCGGTGGCCGGTCACTCCGGGGGTGGGACGGAGGGGCGGCGCCGGACGGGCTCGTCCTGACGCGCTGTCACCCCCATCCCCGCCCTTCCCCCATCGAAGGGGGAAGGGAGTTCAATCGGCGCCGGCCACGGTCAGCCTGGCGCCGGGCAGCATCGGAAAGGTCACCACCGACACCTCCCACAGCTCCACCCGCCCCAGCACCCGCAGGCGCCCTTCCTGCCGCGCCTTCACCTGCCGAAAGCCGATGGACAGGCCGTCCAGCGCGCCGGCCTCGACCAGCGCCGCGACCAGCCGGCCGCGCGGCGTCGCGCGCAGAATGCGGCCACGGACGAACAGCCCCTTGGCGTCCTCGGTGATCTCGTCCCAGACGCCGATCGGCTCGGCGTCGTCGTGCTGGTGCAGCATCTTGACGCCCGCCGCGCCGCTCGCGGCCAGGCTCTCGGCGAAGGCCCCGGCGGCGGTGACGTCGTCATTGAGGTCGCGGGTCCAGAACAGCGAGGCGTAACCCTCGATCTTCAGCGCGTCGCTCATCGGTCGCGCTCCAGCCGGGTTTCGATGCGGGCCAGCGACGCGCGGGCGGCGGTCGCCTGTTCCTCCAGCCGGGCCAGGCGCTCGGCGACGGGGGCCTGGGCGTTGAGGCGGCTCTGCATCTCGTCGATCCGGGCCGAGGCGCGTCCGGCCCACATCAGGGCGGCGGCGGCCTGCAGGGCGACGGCCACGATCAGGGCGACCGAAATCTGGCGGTCCAGCCGCCAGCGGTTGGGGGTGGTCATTTTCTGGGTCCTTTTGGGGACTTGCCCCCTACGGGTCGCTTCGCGACCGTCTTCCCCCGGAGGGGGAAGATGAAACGGGCCCACCTCATCTTCCCCCTGAAAGGGGGAGGACGACCTGCGCAGCAGGTCAGGAGGGGGCCCTGCTGAGTCAGCCGTCCAACCCCGCCAGCCTTCTCCGCTCCTCCGGCGTCAGGAAGCTGGCGGCGTCGAGCCGGGCCCACAGGGCGTCACGTTCGGCGGACAGGGCGGGCACGGCGTCGAGGTCCGGCGCGATCCGGGCATCGGGGAACTTGACCGCCAGCCAGGCCGTCATCGCCCGCGCCGCCCGCTCGACCAGCGGCACCACCGTGTGGCGCCAGAGGGCGGCGTTGGCCTCGCGATAGTTGGCGTAGGTGGCGTCGCCGGGGATGCCCAGCAGCTGGGGCGGCACCCCGAAGGCCAGGGCGATCTCGCGGGCGGCGGCGTGCTTGCCGTCGGTGAAGTCCATCTCGGCCGGGGTCAGCGACATGGCCCGCCAGTCGAGGCCGCCTTCCAGCAGTAGCGGCCGGCCGGCGTTGGCGGCGCCCGAGTGGACCGAGGACAGCTCGGCCTTCAGGCGGTCGAACTGCTCGTCGGAGAGCCGGTCGCCCGCCTCTCGGTTGGAATAGACCAGCGCCCCGGACGGCCTGGCACTGTTGTCCAACAGGGCCTTGTTCCAGGCGCTGGAGGCGTTGTGCACATCGATGGCGAAGGCCGCCGCCTCCAGCGGCGACAGGCCGTAGTGGTCGCTGGTGGGGTTGAACAGCTTCAGGTGCAGCACCGGCAGCCAGCCGTCGGCGTCACGTCCGATCCGGGCCGTGCGGCCGCCGGCCTGGTAGTCATAGGCCAGCGGCCAGCCGCGCGGGCCGGGCGCCAGGGTCATGCGATCGGGACGCAGGGCATAGAGCTCGCCCGGCGCCTCGCCCTCCCCGGCCGCTTCCAGATAGGCGTTGCCGGCCGTCTGCAGGTTGCCGAAGAACGCCTCCATCAGATCGGGGCCGCCTTGTTCGGGATTGGGCGTCTTCAGCAGCTTTTGCAGCGGGTGGTCGGGGGAGCGCTGGCCGCCGTGGAACACGATCAGCGGCGTGGCGGCGGCGGCCTCGGCGATCATCCGCACACAGCGATAGACGACGGGGTTCTTGGCGAAGCCTTCGCTGGCCAGGGCCGCATAGTCGCGCGGCGTCCACTGCGGGCGACCGCCGGTGGTCAGGGCGATCAGGCGGGCGGCGCGGGAGTCTTTGACCTCTCGCTCGGACTGGGGTGGGCGGGGTTTTCGGAACAGGGGCATGGGGGGGCTCGCGGTTGAGAACGAATAGTGAACATGTTAGGGTTGTTTATCGTCACTTGCCCCCTACTGGCCTGCGGCCGTCTTCCCCCGGAGGGGGAAGATGAAGGGCGGCGATCTCATCTTCCCCCTCCGGGGGAAGATGACCGCGAAGCGGTCCGTAGGGGGCAAGTGGAGAACCGGGAAAGAACGTCCAATGCCCCAGCCCAAGCCCACCGTCGCCAACGCACGCCGGCTCCGTAAGGCGATGACACCACCCGAGGTCACACTGTGGTTCGCCTTGCGAAGCGGCGGGCTGGAGGGCTTCAAGTTCAGACGTCAGCACCCGGTCGGACCGTATGTGCTGGACTTTTTCTGTGCGTCAGGCCGGCTGGCCGTAGAAATCGACAGCTACTTCCACTGTATTGACGGGCGGCCAGCGCGCGACGCCGAGCGCGATCGTTGGTTGCTCGGTCAGGGGATCAGAACACTGCGAATTCCGGCCCACGATGTGATGGCGTCGGTGGACGGGGTGCTTGAGAGGATCAGGGGGCATCTGGATCACTTGCCCCCTCCGCGCTGGCGCGCTCCTCCCCCGTAGGGGGAAGATGATCTCGTCTTCCCCCTACGGGGGAGGACGGCTGCGCAGCAGCCAGGAGGGGGCAAGTGTCACAGCGCCCGCAACCTCGGCGCCCTACCCACTCCCAGCATCAACTCACTCACCGCCCAGACCAGCGCATCCGCCCGGTCCGGACTGTGCCCCAGATCGCCCGTCCCCAGCGCCATGAGCTCCTCCTCCAGCGCCGGAAAGGCGCCGCAGTGGATCACCCGACCCTGCTCGTACAGGGCCGCCACCGGTTCGGCGCGGGCGCGTTTGCCCAGCGAGGCGCGGACCAGTTTCACCGCGCAGGGCGGGTCGGCCTGGACCAGCACCGCGCGGACCATGTCGCCGCCCTGATTGGCCTCGGCCACCAGGGCGTGGGCGCCGAACTCGCGGGCGGCCGCCACCGCCCGTCGGGCCCAGCCATTGGGCGACAGGCCCTTGGCCGAGCGGTCGGCCAGCACGAAAGCCCGGCCGTCCAGCTTGCCGACCACGACAATGCCGCAGGCGTCGCCCGTGGCCGTGGCCGGCGGATCAACCGCCACCACCACCCGGTCGAAGGCCGGCGGCGCGGCGCCCCGGCAGCGCGCCAGGTCCTCGGCGCGAAACAGGCCGCCCTCGTCCTCGACGATGACGCCGTCCAGCTCCTGGGCCGCCAGCCGGGTGCCGCCATAGAGCGCCTCCAGGGTAGAGAGAAACGCCGGCGCCAGGTTGTCGGCATTGGCCGCCGTGCCGGCCCGGGTGACCGCGACGCCGGGTTCGGCGATCAGGGTCTTGAGCGCGCGGATCGGCCGGGGCGTGGTGGTGACCACCAGCCGGGGATCATCCCCCAGCCGCAGGCCAAACCGCAACATGGCCAGGGTTTCGGCCGGCTTGGGCCAGGCGCAGAACTCGTCGGCCCAGGCGGCGTGGAACTGCGGGCCGCGCAGGCTGTCGGGATCTTCGGCCGAGAAGGCGTAGGCGACGGCGCCGTTGGGCCAGATCAGTCGCTTGCGGGAGGTTTCCCACCGGGGCGCAAAAGCCGGACCGCTCATGGCCCGCAGACCCGAGGGTCCGTCGACCATCACCTCGCGCACATCGTGCAGGGTGGCGCCGACCAGGGCCAGACTGGGATAGGCCAGAGCCTGCCAGACCATCCAGCGGGCGCCGGCGAAGGTCTTGCCCGCCCCGCGTCCGCCCAGCATCAGCCACGCGGACCAGTCGGTGTGTTCGGGCTGCTGCTGATGCGGCGACGCCCTAGCCAGACAGGCGCTGAGGACCGCCTGCCGGTCCTCGTGGCCTAGGGTCGCGATAGCCTCGATGATAGTCGCATCCCTCGCGGCGCTTGAGCTCGATAAGGTCAGCAACGCCGCTGATCTTGGCGACAAGAGCGGCCTGAAGCTCGGCCGGATCATCGGGAATATCGTCATGCATCGGGGCCTCTTCTTCAGGCGCGGGTTCCGGCTCCGGCTTTGGGGGTTTTCGGGCGACGGGCTTGTCTTCAGGGATCATCACCATGATCGACCGCGTGGTGCGGGCGTGCACGCCATAGGTCTCCGCCTTGCGCTTGGACAGCACGGCGACTGGGACCTCGGTCGCAGCCCTGGTGATCTCCCACTCGCTGTCCATTTCCTTCATGAGCCGGTCCTGGTGCATCTCGCCCCACTCCCGAACTCTCTCGCTTCTTTGGGCCATGACACAAAGATACGGGACCAGCGGGCGCCTCTGATCCAGAGGTGCGAGAAAGTTTCAAAGCATTGATTTCGCTGGATTCGATTCGCTGAACGCAGAGGATGGAGGGCAGCCTATCCCCGTGGTCGGGCCAAACTGATCGTCATTCCCGCCCTTGTGGCGGGAACCCCTGGTTCAGCTGAACCGTGAAGCGCCAGCGAAGTGCGCGCGCACTTCGCCTCTCCCGCACCTGCGGCGGACAGAGGGGTTCCCGCCACAAGGGCGGGAATGACGGACAGGTATATTGGACTCGCCCCACACCAGATGCGGCCCATGAGCTGGGGTGTCTAAAAGGCTAGAGAGCCTGTGGATAACTTTCGAGTGCGGCCGACTTGCCCCCTACGGGCTGCTACGCAGCCGTCTTCCCCCGGAGGGGGAAGATGAAACGCGCCGACCTCATCTTCCCCCTACGGGGGAGGACGACCTGCGAAGCAGGTCAGGAGGGGGCCAGTATCAGCCGCCCCCTACCCCTCTTCCGGCTCGTAATACTCGTCCCCGCGATCGACCATCAGGTCGGTGGCCACGAAGTCCATGGCGTCCTCGGGGTGCTCGAACGACAGCTCGCTGACGGTCTGGTCGCGCACCGAGATGCCCTGCTTGTGGGTGCTGTCGGGGTCACCGGTGACCAGCGGATGCCAGTCGGGCAGGGTCTTGCCCTCGTGCAGGCGGCGATAGGCGCAGGAGGGGGGCATCCACTCCAGCTCCTCGATATTGTAGGGGGTCAGCTTGATGCAGTCGGGCACCGTCTTGCGGCGGTTTGCGTAGTCCTTGCAGCTGCATTTGTGCTCGTCGAACAGCTGGCAGTGCACGCGGGTGGGAATGACCTCGCCGGAATCTTCGTCTTCGAAGCGAACCAGGCAGCAAAGACCGCAGCCGTCGCATAGACTCTCCCACTCGGGGACGGTCATCTGCTGGAGGGACTTCGTCTCCCAGAAAGGTTTGCGCACCATCATGCGCGCGTCCTAAACCGAATTTAGGCTGAGACCAAACAGGGCCGTATCGAAACCGTGAACGACTGGACGCTTCCCCCGTACCGTTTCGAAGAAGGCTCCAAGCCGCCGCAGAAGCCGGAGGTGTCGTTTGGCGCGCCTCCGCCTCCCCCGCCGGAAGACCCGTTCGCGCCCAAGCCGCCGCCCGAACCCGAACCCGAAGAACCCTTCCGCGCCGATCTGGCCCACCTCAAGGCCGGCAAAAAGGCCAAACGCTTTGGCTGGGTCTGGAAGACCCTGCTGGTCGGGGTGCTGCTGGGCGTTCTGACCGTGGCCGGCGGGGCCGGCTATGTGTGGTGGAAGTATCTGCGCGACACGCCAAAGCTGCCCACCCGCGAGGCCCTGTTCGCCGTCAACCGCGCCCCGGGCATCCGCTTTGAGGACAAGAACGGCCAGGTGATCGCCACGCGCGGTCCGCGCTATGGTCAGCGCATCACCCTGGCCACCGTGCCCAACTATGTGCCCCTGGCCTTCATGGCCGCCGAGGACCGCCGGTTCTACCAGCACGGCCCGATCGACCTGCGCGGCATCGGCCGGGCGGCGCTCGTCAACTGGAAGGCCGGCCGCACGGTCCAGGGCGCCTCCACCCTCAGCCAGCAACTGGCCAAGGGCCTGTTCCTGACGCCTGACCGCACGGTCAAGCGCAAGCTGCAGGAAATGGTCATGGCCCGCGAGCTGGAGAAGGTGCTGACCAAGGACGAGGTGCTGGAACTGTACCTCAACCGCGTGTTCTTCGGGGCCAACACCTTTGGCGTCGACGGAGCCAGCCGCACCTATTTCGGCAAGCCGGCCAGTCAGCTGACCCTGTCGGAAGCCGCCCTGCTCGCCTCCCTGCCCAAGGCGCCGTCGCGCCTGGCCCTGACCCGCGACATGAGCGGGGCCCTGGCCCGTTCGCGGCTGGTCCTGGCCAATATGCGCAAGGAGGGCTGGATCACCGCCGAGCAGGAAAGCCGGGCGCTGGATGACACCCCGCGCCTGTCGCCGCTTGCCGTGCAGGACGAGGGCAATTACGGCTGGGTTCTGGACTACGCCACCAGCGAGGCCGTGCGCATCGCCGGCCAGAACGCGCCCGATCTGGTGGTTCGCCTGACCATCGACCCCCTGCTGCAGAAGCTGGGTTCGGAGACCGTGCGCCAGGCCATCGCCTTTGACGGCGAGCGGGCCGGGGCCGGACAGGCGGCCCTGCTGTCGCTGTCGGCCGACGGCGCCATCCGGGCCATGGTCGGCGGGACCGACTATATCGAGAGCCCCTTCAACCGGGCGGTCCAGGCGCGTCGCCAGCCGGGCTCGACCTTCAAGCCGTTCATCTATGCCGCCGCCCTCGACAAGGGGGTTTTGCCCACCGATATCCGCGTCGACGCCCCGGTGAAGTTTGGCGACTGGGCGCCGGAAAACTATGCCGGCGGCTATCGCGGTCCGATGACTGTGGAACAGGCCCTGGTCAATTCCACCAACACCATCGCCGTGAAACTGGGCCAGGAAGCCGGCGGTCCGGCGATCGGCGAACTGGTCCGGCGCTTTGGCATCACCACCCTGCCGCCCAGCCCCGACCTGTCGGTGGCGCTGGGCTCGTATGAAGTCAGCCTGCTGCAGCTGACCTCGGCTTTCCAGGTGTTCCAGCAGGGCGGCAACCGGCTTGAGCCCTATGTGATCGAGAGCATCGTCACCCAGGGCGGGGCTCCGGTTTTCGCCCGTCAGCCCCAGCCGACGCCGCTGGCCGTCTATGACCTCGCCCGGGCCTCGATGATGGTCAAGATGATGAAAAAGGTCGTCACCGAAGGCACCGCCAAACGCGCCGCCTTCGGCCGTCCGGCGGCCGGCAAGACCGGCACCAGCCAGAACTGGCGAGACGCCTGGTTCGTGGGCTTCACCCCCGACTATGTCACCGGCGTCTGGGTGGGCAATGACAACGACAAGCCGATGAACAAGGTGGTCGGCGGCGATATTCCGGCCAGCATCTGGCGGCGGTTCATGATGACCGCCCACCAGAACCTTGCCGTGCGCGACTTCCCGTGGCTGTTGCCCGATCCGACCCCGGAGAGCGAGCCTGACCCGCGCAACGGCTACTACGAGACCCTGGCGGCGGAGTTTGGCCGGGTCGCGGCGGAGCTGGACGCGGTGGCCAATCCGCCCGCCGAGCCGACGCAGCCGGGACCCGAGGATCTGCCTTACTAGAGCCCGGTCGACGCAACGGCGCCCTCGACATCCAGCCCTGCCGCCGCCACCTTCCCCCGGTGACCTTGGGGAGACCAGACCATGACCGACCAGACCCTTGCCGGCCGCACCGTGCTGGTGACCGGCGCCTCATCGGGCATCGGCGCCCATCTGGCCCTGGCGGCTGCGCGGGCCGGCGCGAAGGTGGCCCTGGCGGCTCGGCGCACCGACCGTCTGGCGGACCTGGTCGACCAGATCCAGGCGGCCGGCGGCCAGGCCCTGGCCGTGGCCATGGATGTCGAGGACGAGGCCTCGGTGATCGCCGCCTATGACGCCGTCGAGGCGGAGCTGGGGATCGTCGATTCCGTGATCGCCAATGCCGGGATCAGCATGCAGGGTTCGGCCCTCGATATCGCCATCGACGACTTCGACAAGGTGCTGGCGGTCAATACCCGCGGCATGTTCCTGACCGCCCGTGAAGGCGCCCGGCGGATGATCGCGGCGGGCTCTGCGGACAGCGGGCGCGGCCGGGTGCTGCTGGTCGCTTCGATCGGGGCGCACAAGGTGTTGCCGGGCCTGACGGCCTATTGCACGTCCAAGGCCGGCACGGCGATGATGGGCAAGAGCCTAGCCCGCGAGTGGGCGCGCAAGGGCATCAATGTCAACGTCCTGTGCCCAGGCTATATCCGCACCGAGCTCAACAGCGACTGGTTCGACCAGGAGGGCGGCCAGAAGCTGATCGCCGGCTTCCCGCGCAAGCGCCTGATGGCCGAGAGCGACC
The DNA here is from genome assembly GCF_058680895.1 of Caulobacter sp. GSs2. The sequence goes on from NZ_CM178725.1 coordinate 1,239,510, forward strand.
TGGCGCCCATGGCCCTGCACCTGTGCGCCGACGCCTCCGCCACGATCACCGGCGGGGTGTTCACGGTGGATGACGGCCAGTCGCTGTAGCGCCCTGCCGGGGGTTCGATCAGGTTTCGACCGGATCGGATCATCATGACCGCTAAAGGCCCTGGACGGGCTTGACGAACCGGGCGCGGGTCGTCGTCATCGACGGCCCGATCGTCGCGCGCCTCGCGCCCTCAGAATGGTATGGCATGGCTTCTGATCCCGACAAGGCCGGCGCACGGATCACCGCCTTCTCGCAGGGCGCGATCATGCTGCCGGCCCGGCCCGAACCGATCCCGGTGGATCCCAGGACCACCGCCGTGATCGTCATCGACATGCAGAACGCCTATGCCTCGCCCGGCGGCTATCTGGACCTGGCCGGGTTCGACATCAGCGGCGCGGCGGCCGTGATCACGCAGATCCAGGGCGTCCTGCCGGTGGCCCGCGCGGCCGGCATGCAGGTGATCTATTTCCAGAACGGCTGGGACGACCAGTATGTTGAGGCCGGCGGCCCCGGCTCGCCCAACTGGTGGAAGTCCAATGCCTTAAAGACCATGCGCGCCCGGCCCGAGCTGCAGGGCAAGCTGCTGGCGCGCGGCCAGTGGGACTATGAGCTGGTCGACGCCCTGACGCCCGAACCCGGCGACATCCGCCTGCACAAGACCCGCTACAGCGGCTTCTTCAACAGCCAGCTGGACAGCGTGCTGCGGGCGCGCGGCATCCGGCATCTGGTGTTCGTCGGCATCGCGACCAACGTGTGCGTGGAGTCGACCCTGAGGGACGGCTTCATGCTGGAATATTTCGGCACGGTGCTGGAGGACGCCACCCACCAGGCGGGCCCCGACTTCGTGCAGAAGGCGGCGCTGTTCAATATCGAGACCTTCTTCGGGTGGGTCTCGACGACGGCGGATTTCAAGGGGGCGTTCGGACAGTTGGCGCCGTCCGCATAACCTCCGCTCTCCCCGGCGAAGGCCGGGGCCCAGATCGAACCCACGAGAGCTTGAAACGACGGACAGGCCGCAAGGCGCGAACACCCCAAAGGCCCAGGATGAATCTGGGTCCCGGCATTCGCCGGGAAGAGCGGGTTTAGAGAGCTAGAGGACAAGAAAAATGCCCAAGACCGTCATCATCCCGCCCGGCACGGGCACGCCCATCGCCCCCTTCTCGCCCGGAACCCTGGCCGACGGCGTCGTCTATGTCTCGGGCACCCTGGCCTTCGACAAGGACAACAATGTCGCCCATGTCGGCGACGCCGAGGCCCAGACCCGGCAGGTGCTGGAGACCATCAAGTCGGTCATCGAGACCGCCGGCGGCACGATGGAGGACGTGACCATGAACCACATCTTCCTCAAGGACTGGGCCGACTATCAGACCATCAACAAGGTCTATGCCGAGTACTTCCCCGGCGAGAAACCGGCCCGCTACTGCATCCAGTGCGGCCTGGTGCGGTCCGATTTCCTGGTCGAGATCGCCAGCGTCGCCCACATCGGCAAGCGCTAAGCCGCATGACCTCAGGAACCGTCGACGGCCTGCACTATGAACTGCACGGCGGCCCCGTGGCCGGGCGCACGGCCGTGCTGCTGTCCTCGGGCCTGGGTGGCTCCGGGGCCTTCTGGGCGCCGCAGATGGCGGCCCTGACGGCGAAGTATCCAGTCGTCCTCTACGACCACCGGGGCACGGGCCGCAGCGTGCGGGAGCTGACCCAGCCGCACTCGGTGCAGGCCATGGCCGACGACATCGTCAAGGTGATGGACGCCCTGGGCCTGGCCCGCACCCATGTCGTGGGTCACGCGGCCGGCGGCAATGCGGGGCTAGCCCTGGCGCTGTCGCACCCCGATCGGCTGGCCAAGCTGGCGGTGGTCAATGGCTGGTCGCGACCCGATCCGCATATCCAGCGCTGTTTCGACACCCGCATCCACCTGCTGAACGACAGCGGCGTCCAGGCCTATGTCCACGCCCAGCCGATCTTCCTCTATCCGGCCAGTTGGCTGTCGGAGAACCATGAGCGGCTGCAGGCCGAGGAGCCGCACCACGTCGCCAGCTTCCCGCCCAGGGACGTGGTGCTGGCCCGCATCCAGGCCCTGCTGGCGTTCGACATCGACGACCGGCTGGGCGAGATCCTCCACCCCGTGCTGGTCAGCGCCAGCGCCGATGACATGCTGGTTCCGGTCGGCTGCTCCATGCGCCTGGCCGAGGGCCTGCCCAACGCCCAGCTGGAGGTCGCGCCCTGGGGCGGGCACGGGTTCACGGTGACCGATCCGGAGACGTTCAATGCGGCCTTGCTGGGCTTTCTGGAGGGGGACGAATGATCACTTTTCTTCGCTCTCCCCGGCGAAGGCCGGGGCCCAGATCGAACCCGCGGCGCTTCAGAAGCTGATCGGTCGGAAAGCGCGAACACCCCAAACACTCAGGATGAATCTGGGCCCCGGCCTTCGCCGGGGAGAGCGGATTTAGAGAACCTAAACAGGACACACCCCCATGCAGGTCGGCGTCTTCATTCCCATCGGCAACAACGGCTGGCTCATCTCGGAGACCTCGCCGCAGTACATGCCCAGCTTTGAGCTGAACAAGACCATCGTCCAGAAGGCCGAGACCTATGGTTTCGACTTCGCGCTCTCGATGATCAAGCTGCGCGGGTTCGGGGGCAAGACGCAGTTCTGGGAGCACAATCTCGAGAGCTTTACCCTGATGGCGGGCCTGGCGGCCGTGACGTCGAAGATCAAGATCTTCGCCACCGTCGCCACCCTGACCATCCCGCCGGCCATCGCAGCGCGGATGGCCTCGACCATCGACTCCATCGCCCCGGGGCGGTTTGGCCTGAACCTGGTGACCGGCTGGCAGAAGGCCGAATACAGCCAGATGGGCCTGTGGCCAGGCGAGGCGCACTATACCGACCGCTACAACTACCTGGCCGAATACACGACCGTGCTGAAGGATCTGCTGGAGACCGGCGTCTCGGACTTCAAGGGCAAGTACTTCCAGATGGACGACTGCCGGGTCAGCCCTCACCCCAAGGAAACCAAGCTGATCTGCGCCGGCTCATCGAACGAGGGCCTGGCCTTCACGGCGCAATATGCCGACTACAGCTTTGCCCTGGGCAAGGGCACCAACACGCCCACCGCCTTCGGCTCGGTCAATGACCGCCTGAAGGCCGCCGCCGACAAGACCGGCCGCGACGTGGCCAGCTTCATCCTGTTCATGATCATCGCCGACGAGACCGATGAGAAGGCCATGGCGAAATGGCAGCTCTATCGCGACGGCGCCGACCAGGAGGCCCTGGCCTGGCTGACCCAGCAGGCGGCCCCCAATGCGGCGGCCGGCGCGACCACCAACACCGCCCAGCTGGCGGCCCCGGAGTCGGCCGTGAACCTCAACATGGGCACCCTGGTGGGGTCCTATGAGAGCGTGGCGCGGATGCTGGACGAGGTGGCGGCGGTGCCGGGCACGGCCGGGGTGCTGCTGACCTTCGATGATTTCGTCGAGGGGGTGGAGAACTTCGGGACGAAGATCCAGCCGCTGATGACGTCGAGGAAAGTTTAGCCGGGACACTCGCCCCCACCTGGCCTCTGCGCGGCCGTCCGCCCCCGTAGGGGGCGGATGAGATCATCTTCCCCCTCCGGGGGAGGAGCGCCGAAGGCGCGGAGGGGGCAAGTGGTCGCCCCCTCCGCCCTCGATCAATCCACCGCCAGCATGCCCAGCAGCTGCAGTCGGAACGTCATCACGCTGCCGGCCGGGATCGGCCCGACATCGCGGTCGCCATAGCCCAGCTCGGGCGGCACATAGAGCACCCACTCGTCGCCGACCTTCATCATCGGCAGGGCTTCCAGCCAGGCCTGGACCAGACCGTCCAGCGGCATGATCGCCGACTGCTTGCGCTCAAACGAGCTGTCGAACACCGTGCCGTCCAGCAGCTTGCCTTCGTAATGCACCTTGATGATGTCGCCGGTCTTGGGCGATGGGCCGGTTTTGGGGCCCGAGGTTAGGATCTTGTACTGCAGGCCCGACGGCAGAACGACCACGCCGGGCGCCTTGGCGTTGGTCGCCAGGAAGGCCTGACCGGCCGTCTGGGCGGCCGTCGCGCTGGCCGGCGGCGCGGCCGCGAGCGTCTGGGCGCAGGCCATTCCGCCCACGGCCAGAGTCAAACCAAGGGTCAAACAGGCAAAACGAAGCATTCGGGGTCCTGACCAAGAATCTTTTTTGGAACGGCAGACTAGGGGCTTTCCCCGGCGACGCAACCTTTTCACGCAAGGCAAAGTCTATAAAAATCAATAACTTGATCAAAGTTTTCATTGATCAGGCGAGTTCGCTGAACAAGTCCGACAGCCTTTCACGGCCACTTGTCGAGATTGTGACCGCTATTAACCAAGCATTAAGATGTTTTTTAGGCCACGGTTGCCCTCTTCAAAAGCCATTCGGCAAGAGAGGGAGGTACGACATGCCCAGACACACCGGCGCCTGCGCCGCCCAACGCCACTGGTGGCAACGCTATCCGATGTTCGCCCTGGCCGCCGGCTGGGTGGTGATCGGCGCGGTCATGATCGGCGGCGTTTCTCAGCTGCCCATCTAGCGGCTCAACCTAAACCCTCGATATCTCGCTGTGTGGCAGACGCCGCACTCCTCCCCTGTCGCACGCGGCAGGACAAGGGCGGCTGAGCGCTGCTCCCCGTCGCCAAGCGCACCGGACGAGACTGAAGGGCCCAGGCAGCGACGGCAGGCGGCGCACAGGCCGGCCTCAGCCCCGGACCGGGCGGCCGGTCCTGGCCTTTGCAAAGATGATCTGGCGCAAGGTCAGGTTCGACGCGTTGTAACAGGGTCCAGTTCGACCTCTGGAGCAACCGGGACGCCCCATGGCGCGTGATGACCTCAGCGGACTGACAACGGCGCAGGCTGGCCAACGGCTGGCTGAGGTCGGCCCCAACGCCCTGCCCCAGGCCTCGGGCCGTGGCCTGGCCAGGATCGTGCTGGAGACCCTGCGCGAGCCGATGTTCCTGCTGCTGATCGGGGCGGCGGGCCTCTATCTGGTGCTGGGCGACCTGGGCGAAGGCCTGTTCCTGATGGCCGGGGCGATCGCCACCATCGGACTGGTCGTCCTGCAGGAGACCCGAAGCGAGAACGCGCTGTCGGCCCTGCGCGACCTGTCCCAGCCCCAGGCCCGGGTGATGCGCGACGGGGTCGAGGTCCGGCTGGCCGCGCGCGATCTGGTTCCCGGCGACATCGTGCTGGTCGGCGAGGGCGAACGCCTGCCCGCCGACGGCGCCCTGGTGGCCGGCGACGTGCTGAGCGTCGATGAGTCGGCGCTGACCGGCGAATCCGCCCCGGTCTCGAAGCGCCCCCTGGCGGAGGGCGAAGCCGCCGACGCCGAGACCCAGCCCGGCGCCGAGACTGGCCCCTATCTGTTCTCGGGCACGCTGGTGGTTCGCGGCCAGGCCGTGGCGCGGATCGCCAGGACCGGCCCCCGCACGGCGCTGGGCAAGATCGGCGTCTCACTGGCGGCCATCGTGCAGGAGCCCACCCCGCTGCAGAAGACGGCGGGACGGCTGGTGGCCCTCCTTGGCGTGTTCGCCATCGCCTTCTGCGTCGTCGTGGCGGTGGCCTATGGGCTGCTGCGCCAGGACTGGGTGGGCGGCGTTCTGGCCGGCATCACGGTCGCCATCGCCCTGATCCCCGAAGAGTTTCCCATGGTGCTGGCCGTCTTCCTGGCCCTGGGGGCCGGACGCCTGGCCCGGCACAAGGTGCTGGTGCGGCGTAGCGCGGTGATCGAGGCCCTGGGCGGCGCCTCGTTCCTGTGCGTCGACAAGACCGGCACCCTGACCGAGAACCGCATGCGCGTGGCCCGCCTGTGGACTCAGGGCGAAGACCACCTGATCGAAGGGGACGCACCGCCTGCCGGGGCGGCGCTGACCCTGCTGCAGGCCGCCGGACTGGCCTGCGCCGTCCATCCGGTCGACCCGATGGACAAGGCTGTGCGGGCGCTACTGGGGCCCTCGCAGTCCCCCTCACCCGACACCCCGGCCGAACCGGAGCGGACCTGGCCCCTGCGCGCCGAGATGATGGCGATGATCCAGGCCTGGCGCGGCCCCGGGGATCGGTGGCGCGCCGCCGCCAAGGGCGCGCCGGAGGCGATCTTCCGGCTGTGCGGCCTGGCCGATGATGAGGTGGTCCGCCTGACGGGCGTGGTCGAGCACCTCGCCGTCCAGGGCCTGCGCGTACTGGGCGTGGCGACCTGCCAGACCCAGACGGCCTTTCCCGACGATCCGGAGGACGCGCCGTTCGCGTTCGCGGGGCTGATCGGTTTCCTCGACCCCATCCGCCCCGATGTCCCGGCGGCGCTGAAACAGGCGCGGGAGGCGGGCATTTCGGTGCTCATGATCACGGGTGATCACCCCGCGACCGCCCTGGCCATCGCCGAGGCCGCGGGTCTGGACACCTCCGGCGGGGTCCTGCTGGGCGACGAGCTTGCCGCGCTCGACGACCCTGCCCTCGCCGAACGTCTTCGCCAGACGCGGATCTTCGCCCGCATCATCCCCGAGCAGAAGCTGCGCATCGTCCAGGCCCTGAAAGCGGATGGCCAGGTGGTGGCCATGACCGGCGACGGGGTCAATGACGCCCCGGCCCTGGAGGCGGCGCATATCGGCATCGCCATGGGGCAGAAGGGCACGGACGTTGCGCGCGAGGCCGCCGATCTGGTCATTCTCGACGACAGCTTCGCCTCGATCGTGGGCGGCGTGCGGCTGGGACGACGGATCTTCAACAACCTGCGCAAGGCGCTGGTCTATATCACCGCCATCCACGTGCCGATCGCCGGGGTGGCGCTGATCCCGATCGTCATGGGCCTGCCGCCCCTGCTGTATCCGATGCACGTGGTGTTTCTGGAACTGGTGATCGATCCGGTCTGCGCGATGGTGTTCGAGGCTGAGCCGGGCGGCGCCGAAGCGATGAAGCACCCGCCCAGACGCCCTGAAGAGCCGCTGTTTGGACCCCGCCAGCTGGGCCTGGCCCTACTGCAGGGGGCCGGCGTGCTGGCCGGGGTCCTGGGGATCTATCTGTGGGCGCTGGACCATCATCCGGAAAATCAGGCCCGGGGCGCGGCCTTCCTGACCCTGGTGGCCGGCAACCTGATCCTGGCCCTGGCCGACGCCTCCTCGACCGGCGGCCGCCTGTTCGCGCCGCATCGGCGAATCTACTGGATCATCGCTTCGGCGGCGTCCGGGGTGCTGGCCCTGATCTTCGCCGTGCCGGCCCTGGACACCATTTTCAAGGTCGCGCCGCCGACGCCCGGCCTGCTGGCCAGCGCCCTGCTGGTCGCCCTGATCAGCGGCGGCTGGTTCGGACTGGCCCGCAAGCTGGGTCGCCGCCCGGCGCCCGCCGCCGGGGTCAGCTGAGGCCGCCCCGCACCCTCACCTGCGGCGTTCCGGCGGTCATCCGCCCAACCACCCGGCCGGCGGCGAACCCCGCGTCCAGCACCTTGCGCAGGACCGCGTCGGCGGCCTCCGGCGCCACGGCGATCAGCAGGCCGCCGCTGGTCTGCGGGTCAGCCAGCAGATCGCGGCGCCAGTCTGGCGCGCCGGCGGGCATCTCAACCGCCGCGCCATAGCTGGCCCAGTTGCGCACCGCCGCCCCGGTGCGCACCCCGGCCTGGGCCAGGGCGGCGACCTGCGGCAGCAGAACGGGCGCGTCGGCGTCCAGCTCTGCGGCCAGCCCGGCGCCCCGGCACATTTCCAGCAGGTGACCCAGCAGGCCAAAGCCCGTGACATCGGTGACGGCATGGACGCCTGCCACCTCGCCCAGCCCAGCCCCGACCGTGTTGAGCTGGGTGGTGGTGGCGATCAGGGCGCGGTAGCCCTCGTCGGAAAGGCGCTGTTGCTTGAACGCCGCGCTCAGCACGCCCACGCCCAAGGCCTTGGTCAGGATCAGCACGTCGCCGGCCCGCGCGCCCCGGTTTGACAGCACGCGATCGGGATGGACCAGGCCCAGGGCGACCAGGCCATAGATCGGCTCGACGCTGTCGATCGAGTGCCCTCCGGCGATCGGCACGCCCGCCGCCGCGCAGACCGAGGCCCCGCCGGCCAGGATCGCGCCGATGGTCTCGGTCGAAAGCCTGTCGATCGGCATGCCGACGATGGCCAGGGCGAAGATCGGCGTGGCCCCCATGGCGTAGACGTCCGACAGGGCGTTGGTCGCGGCGATGCGGCCAAAGTCATGGGGATCGTCGACCACGGGCATGAAGAAGTCGGTGGTGGCCACCAGGGCCTGCTGGTCGTTCAGCCGCCAGACGGCGGCGTCGTCCGAGGTCTCGGTCCCGACCATCAGGTTGGGAAACATCCCGGCGGCTGGAGACTGGGCCAGGATCTCGCGCAGCACCGCCGGAGACAGCTTGCAGCCGCATCCGCCGCCATGGGCCAGCGAGGTCAGTCGAACGGGGTCGGACACGGGTTCTGGCAACGGGTGGCTCCTGGACGATCGCCCCCATCCTCGGGGCGAGTCTGCTCGGGGGACCTTACGATTCCCCGACGCCTCGCGCATAGTCGCGACCACGAAAAGCGGCGATGGCGAGATCCGGCAGCATGACGACCGACCTGTGGCGAAACCCCGAGCGGACATGAAGCCGCTTCAGGTCCTGACATCCGCCGACCCCGCCGCCCTGGCGGCCTTCGACCAGATCATCGATGTGCGCAGCCCCGGCGAATTCGCCCAGGATCACCTGCCCGGAGCGATAAACCTGCCGGTGCTCGATGACGCCCAGCGCGCCGAGGTGGGGACGATCTATGTCCAGGAGTCGCGGCTGCGCGCCAACCGCATCGGCGCGGCCCATGTGGCCCGCAATATCGCCCATCACCTGGAAACCACGCTGGCCGACCAGCCCGAGGGCTTCAGGCCTCTGGTCTATTGCTGGCGCGGCGGCCAGAGGTCCAACGCCATGGCCACCATCCTGCAGCGGGTGGGCTGGCAGACCGCCGTGCTGGACGGCGGATACCGGACCTATCGCCGCTGGGTTCAGGCCCGGCTGTATGACGCGCCCTGCGATCTGGACCTGATCCTGCTGGATGGCGACACGGGCTCGGCCAAGACCGCGATCCTCGCCGCCCTGGCGCAGCGCGGCGTTCAGGTCGTCGACCTGGAGGGCCTGGCCTGCCACCGCGGCTCGCTGTTCGGCGCCCTGTCGGGACAGCCCCAGCCCGACCAGAAGGGCTTCGAGAGCCAGCTGCTCGCAGCGTTCGACGCGCTGGATCCGACCCGCCCGGTGGTGGTGGAGGCGGAGTCGAGCAAGATCGGCAACCGGGTCCTGCCGCCGATGCTGTGGGCGGCCATGCGCAAGGCGCCGCGCATCGAGGTCACCGCCCCCCTGCCGGAACGCGCCCGCTATCTGGTCGAGACCTATGGTGACATCACCGCCCGGCGCGAGGCCCTGCTGGCGATCCTGGAACGTCTGCCGATCCATCCCAGCCTGAGGCGGCTGACAGCCTGGCGCGAAATGGTGGACCAGGGCGCCTTCACCGATTTGGCCGAAGCCCTGATGGCCGCCCACTACGACCTGGCCTATGCGCGGGAGCGGCGAAAGTCCGATCAGCCGACCCTGGCCAGCATCGCCCTGGACCGTCTGGACCCCGCCACGCTGGATCTCGCCGCGACCAGGATCCTAGAGGCGATCGCGGCGTCCAGGCGCTGATCCCATCGCGCGGTTTCCTCGCCCAGCCGTAGGTCCGCACGGCTGACAGGCAGGGCGCGTCCGGGATGCCGAAGCGGGGTCAGCGCCGCGCCTTGCGGCCGTCAGCACGCATTTTCGCTGGTCACGAGGCCACATCACCGCTAACCGGCCGGTATGATCCAACCTCACCTCTCCGGCGGCTATATCCTGGAAGAGCTTGTCGTCGGGATGGTCGCCGAGAAGCTCGTGACCGTCACCGAAGAGCGCATCCAGCGGTTTGCCGAGGCCTCGGACGACTTCAATCCCGTGCACATGGACGAGGCCTTCGCGTCTCGGACCGCCTATCGCGGGCGCATCGCCCATGGCCTGCTGTCGGCCTCGTTCGGCTCGGCCGTGGTCGGCACCATCCTGCCAGGCGCCGGCGCGATCTATCTGGGCCAGACCCTGGCGTTCCACCGGCCGGTGCGCATCGGCGACGTCGTGACGGCCCGGGTCACGGTCTCGGCCATCGACGAGGCCAGCGCACGCGTCGTGCTGCGCTGCGCGGCCTATGTCGGCGATGACCTGATCATGGATGGCGAGGCCACTGTCCGCGTGCCCCGCCGGCGCCGCCCGCCCAAGGCCTGATCACAAGGCCTGACCTGGTCGCTGCGGGCTCATGCCGCCTCGAAAGCGACACGGAAACGGTGCTATAGCCCCGCTCTCGTTCCGCACTAGCCGAAGACCGCCTTGCGCCCGATCAGAACCGCCCTTCTCGCCGCCTCCGCCCTGCTGGCGGCCTCGATCCTCGCCGGCTGCGCGACGGAAACCCACCAGACGGTCTATATCCCCGTGGTCGCGCCCACCCCGCCCAGCTCGCTGACGCCGCAGCCGGTGGTGCTGTTCAACCAGACCAAGGCCGGCCGCAAGCTGTTCACCCTGGACGCCGAGTTCCCCTATTGCGACGTCGAGACCGGCAAGGTCATCGTCGTGCCGCGCTGGTACGTCACCGACTTCGCCAGCGTGCCCTGGTACGGCCAGGGCTTTGTCGATCCGCAGGGTCCGACCGCCCGCGCCGCCATCGTCCATGACTGGCTGTACGCCGTGGGCGAGCCGGGCAAGCGCGAAGAGGCCGACGCCATCTTCCACCGCGCCATGCTGCGCTATGGCGTCACGCCCTTCCAGGCCAACATCGCCTATCAGGCCGTGCGGGCCGGCGGCGAGAAGGGCTATGGCCTGCCCGGCGACTGGTGGTTCATCGATCCCAAGCGCCAGGAACTGCGCCAGCCGCCGCCCTTCCCCAGGCCGCGCACCGGCGCGGTCAGGATCATGCCGCGCTGCGTGGGCTTTGGCCCCCTGATCCAGTCCGGCTGGCGCGCCTATCCGATCAAGGCGCCCACCGTCTATATCCCGCCGCCTGTCGTGGTGACCAAGACGCCTCTGGATCAGGTCAAGCAGAACCTGCCCTGGGGCGGCGACAAGAAGAAATAACGCCGGTCGGCGACCTTGGGTTTAAACCCGAAGCAGCCTTTAATTCACGTTACACTTGCCTTTGACTGGAATCAGTTGACCAAGTGGTCTTGAGGGATATTCGAAACGGATTGCTCAAGATGGTATTGCGTCACGCTCTCATTATCGAAGACGAGATCCTGATCGCCATGGAGGTCGAAGCTCTGCTTCGCGAGCAGGGTTTCACCTCGGTCGATGTCGCCGACAACGCACAAGAGGCCCTCGATCTGGCCCTGCGCCGCAAGCCCGACCTGATCACCGCCGACTATCGCATCGTGGGCGGCACCGGCGAGGACGCGGTCCGCTCGATCCTGGCCCATCTCGGTCCCATCCCGGTGGTCTATGTGACCGGCAATGCCTGCTCGCTTTCGGCCGGCAGCACCAATCCGGTAGTGGAAAAGCCCGTCTCGCCGACGCGTCTGGCGCGAGCCTGTCAGGTGGCGATCCAGACGGCGGCTTGAGGCGCCGCGCCCCTCAATCTTCGAGAGAGGGACTTCAGCACGCCGCCGTCGGCGCGCCATACCGCGCATGCACCACCTTGGGCGCCGCAGCCCCGGCCAGCTGGATGACCGTCATCTGGTCGTACTCGCAGTCGCTCGGCGCCTGAGCGGCCGTGTCCCCCAGAGCCCTGGCGATGTTGGCGACGGTGTTGCTGTGGCCGACGATCAGGACTGTGGCGTCGGCCGGCGCCGTGCGGGCCTGATCGGCGAGGCGCTGGGCGTGGGCCGCATCGCCGCCGTCGAAGGGCACAGGAACCACCGCCACACCGGCGGCCTGGGCCGTGGGCTGAGCCGTCTGCTGGGTGCGCTTGAGCGGGGTGGCCAGCACCATGGCGACGCGGGCGCCGCCCAGAGCCTGGGCCAGAGCCTGGGCGCGGGCCTGACCGGCCGCTGACAGGTCGGGATCGCCATTGGGCGCGACCTTCTCGCCGTGGCGGACGATCACCACCGTCTGGGCCAGGGCCGAGGAGGCGAACAGGACGGGTGCGAGGGCGACGGCGATGAGGCGACGGATCATGCCCCGACCCTAGCGGCGGGCGCCGGGAACAACAACCAGCCGGCGGCGGCCCGCGCCGACGCGGCTTTCATGATTGATCTTACAAGCCTCATGGGGTCATCTGACCAATGATGCGTACCCTGATCCAGACCCTGAGCGCCGTGGCGCTGACCGCCGCGCTCTGCGCTTTTCCCGCCGCCGCCGAGGAGATCCCCCGCCTGGCGCCCCAGGGCGATGCGACCCAGCTGCTGGTCGACGGCAAGCCGTTCCTGATCCTGGGCGGAGAGCTGGGCAACTCCACCGCCTCCAGCCTGCCCTACCTGGAAAAGCAGTGGCCCACCCTGAAGGCCCTGGGCCTCAACACCGTGCTGGCCCCGGTGCAATGGGACCAGATCGAGCCGGTCGAGGGGCGCTTCGACTTCACGGTGATCGACGGCGTGATCGCCCAGGCCCGCGCCCATGACACCCGGCTGGTGCTGCTGTGGTTCGGGGCGTGGAAGAACAGCATGTCGACCTATACGCCGGCCTGGGTGAAGCGCGACGGCAAGCGCTTCCCGCTGGCGCGCTCGGCCGAGGGCAAGGTCCAGGAAATCCTGTCGCCCGCCGGCCCGGCCACCCTGGCCGCCGACGCCAAAGCCTTCGCGGCCCTGATGACGCACCTGAAGGCGGTGGATGGCGACCGGCGCACGGTGATCATGATCCAGGTCGAGAACGAGATCGGCATGCTGCCCTCGGCCCGCGATCACTCGCCGCTGGCCGAAGCGGAGTTCAGGAAACCCGTGCCCGCCACCGTTCTGAAAGCGCTTGGAAAGACGGAGGGGGGCAAGATCGGCTCGGGCAGCTGGGAGCAGGTGTTCGGCAAGAGCGACGCGACCGACGAGCTGTGGCAGGCCTGGTCGTTCGGGCGCTTTGTCGAGAGACTGGCCAGCGCAGGTCAAAAGGCCTACCCGCTGCCGATGTACGTCAACGCCGCGCTGAACAAGCCCGGCGTCGCCCCCGGCGGTTATCCCAGCGCCGGCCCCCTGCCCCACCTGTATGAGGTCTGGAAGGCGGCGGCGCCGTCGGTGTTCCAGGCGCCCGATATCTACTACCCCGACTTCAGCCACTGGGCGGCGCAATACGACCGGCCGGGCAATCCGCTGTTCCTTCCCGAGGCCGACCGGGCCGGCAAGGTCGAGGCCCCGGCCAACGCCTTCTGGGCGATCGGCGAGCACGACGCGATCGGCTTCTCGCCGTTTTCCATCGAGAACGTGGCCGATCCAGCCGGCAATCCGCTGGCCGGCGCCTACGCCCTGCTGCGCGAACTGACCCCGACGATCCTGGCCCATCAGGGCAAGGGCGTGATGCGCGGCTTCCGTCCGCCGGTCAGCTTCGACGGCGTGGTCAATGAGACGCCCCAAACGGTGACGATGGGCGACTGGACGATAAAGGTGTCGTTCGTCGATCCCTGGACGCCGAAGGACAAGCAGACCTTTGCGGCGCATGGCGGTCTCATGATCCGGCTGTCGGATGACGAGTTTCTGGTGGCCGGCTCGGGGATCACCCTGACGTTTGGCGAAGGCGTCGGGCTGGAGAAGGTGGTCGAGGGCCGGTTTGTCGACGGCGCCTGGGTCGCAGGCCGCTGGCTCAACGGCGACGAGACGCACCAGGGCCGGCATGTGCGGCTGGAGCCCGGCCGGTTCCAGGCGCAGCGGGTGAAGCTTTATCGGTACTGAGACGGCCGGCTCAGCACGCCCCCTCCGTCACGTCGCCTCCCATTCCTTTGCTTGGGGGCGGCGCCGCGCCACCTCCCCCGCACGCTTCGCTACGGGGCAGGAGAAGAACAGCATCACCCTCCTGCCCCGTGAAACGGGGGAGGTGGCGCGATGCGAATACGCATCGTGACGGAGGGGGCGTTCGGCGCCAAACTCAACCTATGAGGTCTAAAAAAGACACCCACACCAAAGCCAAGGCCCTGCGCAAGGTCATGACGCCGCCAGAGGCCCTCCTCTGGTCGCGCCTGAGATCACGCCAACCCGGCGGCCCATGCATTCGGCGTCAACATGCGGTAGGGCCCTACATCGCCGACTTCTACTGCTCCGACGCGCGCCTGGTGATTGAGATCGACGGCTGGTGTCACAACATGGGCGACCAGCCGGAGCACGACGTTCGGCGCGATGCCTGGATGGCGGCTCGAGGACTAACCGTGGTGCGTTATCCGGCCTCCGAGGTGCTCGCGGACCCCATCGGCGTGGCCGATGGAATCTGGGATACCTGTATCGACCTGATGCGACGACGGCCGGCTCAGAACGCCCCCTCCGTCACGGCGCTTCGCGCCGCGCCACCTCCCCCGCAAGCGGGGCAGGAGTAGAGCTACTTCACTTGCCGTTCGCATACACCCCAAACATCGCCCCGACGAACCCGCCGGCCTTCTTCGTCGACAGCATCGTCCCGTCCGCCCCGGCCTTCAGAACCTTCCAGTCTCCCGGCTTCACGGCATAGGCGAAGTCATACTCCCCGCCCCGCGCGGTGATCTTCAGCTCCACCGGACCGGCCGGAAGCGGCGCCTCGGCGACCACCACGCCGTCGACGGGTTCTCCCGCACCGGCCCTGCGCTCCAGTCGTAGGACCGGCTTGCCGCCAGAGCGCACCACGCCCAGGAAGTAGAAGAATTCGTCGCTCTGCAGCGCCGTCAGGCCCGCGCGGTCACCGTCGGCGGTCGGCGCGAAATCCACCGTCACCTGGGCGGTGGCGTTGATGTGCTGCTGGCGGCGGCCCCAGAATGAGGGCTGGTCGGTCAGCTTGTCGGGGCGGGTCTGCAGGGTCAGGGCGCCCTGGCCCACGCTCCACCAGCGCTCGGTGGGGATGCGGAGGGTCATCCAGTTCAGCGGCAACTCAGGACCGGCGAAGGTCTCGGCCGCCCTGAACGCCCCGGCGGTGGGCGGCGGCAGGGCCTTGGGCGCGGGCAGGTTCGGCGCGGTCGCCACATAGGGGATGGTCTTGCCGTTCTCCAGGATCACCGGCCAGCCGTCCTTCCACTCGACCGGCAGCAGGAAGGTCTCGCGGCCGGTATTGTAGAGGTCGTCGCCATAGGGCCGCACGGCCAGGAAGGTAGCCCACCACTGGCCATCGGGGGTGTCGACGATGTCGGCGTGCCCGGCCGAGGTGATCGGCAGCATGCGATCCTTGGGCAGACCGCGCTGGGTCAGGATCGGGTTGTTGGCATAGGGCGTATAGGGGCCGGTGACGCTCCTGGACCGCAGGGCGACCTGGCTGTGCCCCTCGGCCGTGCCGCCCTCGGCGGCGGTCAGATAGTACCAGCCGTCCTTCTTGAGGATGTGCGGGCCCTCGGGCCAGATCGGCTTGGTCGAGGGATCGACGCCCTTGTCCAGCAGCACGGTCCTCGGGCCGATCATCACCTGGGCCTTGGGATCGTATTCCTGGATCCAGATGGCGCGATGGCCGGAATATTCGACCGGTCCAGGCGGCCCGTCATTGTTGACGATCCAGGCGCGGCCGTCATCATCGAAGAACAGCGAGGTGTCGATGCCGCCCACGCCGGGCAGCCACACCGGATCCGACCACGGCCCCTTCGGGTCCTTCGCCGTGATCAGGAAATTGCCCTGGCAGTCGACGCAGGTGTTGAGGATGTAGAATGTGCCCTCATGCTCCTCGATGGCCGGCGCGAACACGGCGCGCGACAGGCCCAGGCGCTTGAAGTCCAGCATGCCGAGCCGGTCGATGGCGTTGCCGATCTGCTCCCAGTGAACCAGGTCGGTCGAGTGCCAGACCGGCAAGCCGGGGAACCAGGCGAAGGTCGAGTTGACCAGGTAGTAGTCGCCGCCCACCCGCGTGATGCTGGGGTCGGGGTAGAAGCCCTTGAGGATCGGATTGCGGTACTGGCCGGGGGCCAGGGCGACCTGCGCATCGACGGGGTCGGCGCCGTCATAGGTGAAGTTGCGGAACTCCGCCTGGCCAGGTTTGGGCGCGGCGTGGGCGGCGGTTGCGGCCAGGGCCAGGGCGAGCGCGGTCAGGGTCGGGCGGATCATTGAAGAGCTCCACTAGTTGTCACTTGCCCCCTCCGCGCTGCGCGCTCCTCCCCCGGAGGGGGAAGATGAGAGCGTCTTCCCCCTCCGGGGGAGGACGACCGCGATAGCGGTCAGGAGGGGGCGTGCGGCGTCGGCAAGTTCACCGAACCGGCGCCGCCTTCAGCGCCGCCGCAACGGCCTCGCGCAGGGGCTTGGCCTGATAGTTGTTGTCATACAGCGTCGGGCGCTTGGGCTTCTTGTCCTCGCGCAGCCACTGGTTCTGCAGCCAGGAATATTTGTCGACCATGCCCCAGGCCAGAACCTCCTTGGTCTGACGGTAGGACAGCATCAGGTCGAGATAGCCCTTGGCATAGGCCGCAACCGCGGCGTCGCGGGGGCCGAAGTCCAGGATCAGACCCTTGTCGTGGACATCGAACTCGGTGATCAGCAGGTCATAGCCCATGCCCGTAGCCTCATCGAGGAAGGCGCGCCATTCCTGCTCCTGGGGTTTGCCGAAACCGGTGAAGCTGTCGGCGTTCTCGGCGCCGATATGGGCCTGGACGCCCAGGGCGTCGATCGGCGTGCCGCGCTTGCGGAAGCCTTCCAGCAGCTTGAGCACGCCGTAGCGGTGCTTCTCGTTGCCGACCTCCCAGCTCATATAGTCGTTATAGACCAGGCGAGCCTTCGGCGCGGCGGCGCGGGCGGTGTGGAAGGCCAGATCCAGGGTCTGTTCGCGACCCAGGATGTCGGACAGGACGGTGTTGCGCACCGAGCCGTCGGCCGGATCGACGGTCTCGTTGACCACGTCCCACGAGATCATCTGCGGATAATGCTGGCACAGCTTCTGGATATGCTCGGTCAGCATGGCCTCGGCGGCGACCTTGGGCTGGGGGCCGAAGTCGTGGGTCTTGATCCAGGCCGGGAACCACTGCGGGTGGTGCCACAGCAGGGTGTGGCCGCGCAGGGCCTGGCCGTTGGCCTTGGCGAAGTCGGCGATGCGGTCGGCGCGCGAGAAGTCGAAGGCCTGCGGGCCGGCGGCGCGGATCACGTACCACTTCAGCTCGTTCTCGGGGACCAGCACGCCGCACTCGTCCTTGAGGATCTGGCGAAGGCGAGCGTCCTCGAACGAGCCGGTGAGCGACCCGACGGGGCCGGCGCCGACGGCGCTGCCGAAGATCAGGCCCTTGTCGCGGGCGAGGCTGGCCAGCGAAGGCGTCGGCGCGGCCAGGGCCGGCAGAGCCGTCATCGCGCCGGCGGCGCCCAGACCGAGGGCGGCGCGACGGGACAGGACCGTGGGAAACGAACGCATCGCCTGAGCCTTCAGAAAAAACGCGCACCGCCGGAGACGATGCGCGGAAAGGTGGAACTGTGGGAGTGCCCGGGCCCCAAAGGCGGAGCCCGTTTTCGAAAGTCGCGCCGGCCCGGGGGAGACCGGACCGGCGCGGTTCCCGAAACCTAGAAGCTCGCGCGCACCACGAAGGTGTAGCGACGGTCGTTCATGAACCAGGAACGGCCGGTCTTGAGCAGGTCGTTGTTCAGCACCTGGCTGGTCATGGTGGTTTCGTTCAGCAGGTTCACGCCCTGGACGCCGACCTTCATCTTCGGATTGACGGTGTAGAAGAACGAGCCGTCCAACTGACCGGTCGCCTCGTTCATGATCGGCGCATAGGGCACGATCACGTCGCGGACGGTCAGCAGGAAGTCCGAGCGCCAGTTGTAGGCCAGACGGGCCGAGATCGGACCCTTCTCATAGATGGCCGCGAAGTTGGCGTTGTGCTTGGACAGGCCCTGCAGCGGCAGGAGGCTGGTGTCGACCGTGGTCACACGACCGGCCGCCACGTCGGGATCGGTCGCCGACAGCGTGCTTTGCGGCACGCCATTGCTCTCGATGTAGGAGTAGTTGGCGTTGATGCCGAACCCATCCAGCGGCTTGGGCAGGAAGTCGTAGAACTGCTGGTAGCCGATTTCGAAGCCCTTGACCTTGGCCTTCTTGTCGGAATTGCCCGGCGTGGTCGTCACGACATCGAAGGTCGCGCCATTATTGGTGAACGGCACGCGCGAGGTCGTGTTGGTCGCGACGTCGGTCAGTTCCTTGTAGAAGGCCGCGACGGTCAGCGAGCCGACCGAGGCGAAGTACCATTCCACCGAAGCGTCCAGGTTGGTCGACTGGGTGGGCTTCAGATAGGGATTGCCGACCGTGACATTGCCGCTGGGCCGGCCGTTGGAAATGCCGTCGGCATTGGTGTTCAGCGACAGGTTATAATAGTTGCGGGTCAGGCCGATATCCGGCGGAGCCAGGGTCTTGGATGCGCCCAGGCGGTACTGAAGACCATTGGGCATGACCACCTTCACATTGAAGCTGGGCAGCCAGTGGTTGAAGTCCTTGCTGGCCGTGGTCGGGGTCACAGCGCCATTGGCCCAGGCCCGCGCCGCAGCACGAACCGACGGCGCCAGTTGGCAGAACGGGGTCGGAGCCTGGCCCACCGGCACGATGGCGCACTGGGCGTCCGTCGTGAAGTTGCTGTTGGGGAACGCCAGGAAGCCTTCGGCCTCGCGGGTGGTCGAGGTGTAGCGCAGACCGATATTGCCGCTGACCCGAGCCGCGCCAATGTCGCCCTTGAAGCGCGTCACCACATAGGCGGCCTTGTTGACCTCGTTGACCGGGTTGACTTCCTGCGGAAGGAACGGCGTTCCGGCGATGGTGTTACAGCGCTTGGCCAGGGGCACCCAGTGCTGCGGGCAGCCATTGGCGCCGTTGCGCGGTTGCCATTCGTCACCGACCAGCAGGGCGAAGTCGGACATGGTCTTGTAGTCGATCGCCGCATTGCCCGCATAGAACAGACGCGCGTCGGTTCCGGTCGGCAGCGGGGTCTGGCCGCGCATGAAGTTGGGGAAGCCCCACAGTTCCGCAGCGCCGGCGGTGGTCGAACCGGCCCCGCCGAGCGGGTTGCTGTCGACAATGCCGTCGACCTTGTCGTCGAGCCAGACCGGACCGTTATTGCCCCAGATCTCGCTGAGAACACCCCAGTTGTAGCTCGAGAAGCGCGTGGTCTGGTCGCGTTCGGCCCAGCGCACGCCGGCCTTGACCGAGTCAAACCAGGTGTCGTCGTTGAACTTGTATTCGACGTCGACCTTCAGCGAGTCCTCGGTGCCTTCGGACTGCTCGATGTGATCCATCGCCGAGCGCCAGAAGTGGTTGTACGGATCGCTCAGATTGGCATGCGAGCCGCGGCCATAGGACGGGCAGTTGTTGTTGATCGGCAGACAGTTCGACGGGGTCAGGCCGTTGCCCGGCAGCGAGAAGGCCACCGTCGGCAGATCGTTGCCGTTCAGGGTGATGGCGGCGTTCTGGAAGGTCGAGTTCCAGATGCCGACATCGATATTGTCGACCTTGGAGTCAACGTGCTGGGCGTCGAACTGGAAGCCCCACTTTTCGTTCGGGGTCCATTTGAAATTGAAGCCGTAGTCGCTGGTCAGATAGGTCTGATCAACGTCGCGGCGGATATTGTTCGACTGCAGGCCGTCGGTCGGGGTGCGCGGATCGGAGAACTGGTCCGAACGCCAGCCGTTGGTGCCGGTGATGGCGCCGTTGGTGAACACGCCGCGGTCGTCATAGCTGAAGGTCGTGCCGGCGACGGCGCGCGAGTCGCCGTTGCTTGTCACGTTGTCGGTGGCGATTTCCACCGCGTGCTCGGTCCAGGCCGAATTCGACTCTGAACGCAGGTACTGGAAGGCCGCTTCCATGGAGCCGTCGGTGCTCTTCCACTGCACCGCCGCCCCAGTGCCCTGACGCTCGCGTTCGGTGGTGGTGGAGCGGAACGCCGCGCCGCGCGGGAACCACACGCCCTTGGCGCCATTGCCGCAATTGCTGCTGGTTACGCCCAGATTGGTGCGGCAGCCGAAGTTCGACACCTGGATGGCGTCACTGCGGGTCGACAGTTCGGAATTGACGTAGCTCAGCAGCAGGCCGAACTCGCCGACATTGGTGTCGAACCGGTCACTGTAGAGGAAGGAATAGGTCGGCTTCCACGACTTGACCATGTCGCCATAGCTGGCCTCGGCCGACAGCGAGAGCAGGCGCTTCTTGCTGTCGAACGGCAGGCGCGTGCGCAGGTTGACGGTGCCCGAGATGCCGCCCTCGATCATGTCGGCGGACGGGCTCTTGAACACGTCGACGCCGCCCATCAGTTCCGAGGGAACGTCGGCGAAGCTGAGGATGCGGCCGTTATTGGCCGAGAAGGTGTCGCGGCCGTTCAGCTCGGAGCGCACGAAGTTCAGACCGCGCACCACGACGCCCGACCCTTCGACCGAGAAGTGGTCCGGGTCGACGCCGGCGGCAAAGCGGTTGATCGACACGCCGGGCACGCGCTGCAGGGCTTCGGTGACCGAGCGGTCCGGCAAGGCGCCGATGTCTTCAGCGGTGATCGAGTCGCCGATGATCTCGGACGACTGCTTGAGCGCCTGCGAGCTCTTCAGGCTCTGGCGGATGCTGGTGACCACGACCGCGTCAACGGCGACGGCGTCATCGGTCTTGGTCTGGGCGAACGCAGGCCCGGCGAAGATCGCCGCGCCAAGCGCCACGGCGGATGCGCCGCATTTCAAACCCGACATCAATGAATTTTGCCCGCGCTGCGCAGACGGCCTCTGAAAAGAGCCCATGTGTCTCACCTCCCCTTTTTTGGGTAGCGCACGTTAGCGCTACCATTGGTCATGTTACCGTGACCATTATTGGTCAGATCATATGACAGATCACCGGCTGTCAAGCGTTGCCACTCAGACGCGGCTCACGTAGCTGTGCAAAGGGGAGATACTTGGAACGAAGGGCTTCAAGGGCGTGTCGCCTGCACGACAGTCGCACCCAGGGCCTTTTCTACCTACGGTTTCCCCCCGATGGTTTGACCACCTGAACCGGAACTTTCCGTCCGGATAACAAGACGATGACAACCAAAGACAGCGTTGTCAATTTACAGTTTGTCGCAAAGGCCGTTCCGTCAGAAAGGGCCGTGGGACAAATGGGGAGCGGAGGAAGCAGCGCGATGGATGACACCGGGAACAACGGTATCCGAAAAATCGTCATCGTCGGCGGCGGCACTGCAGGCTGGATGACGGCGGCCGGGCTCAGCGCGGTGCTGGGCGATTCGCGCGTCACCATCGACCTGGTTGAATCGGCCGAGATCGGTACGGTCGGCGTGGGTGAGGCCACCGTGCCGCACATCCGGAATTTCAATGCCAAGCTGGGCCTCGACGAGGCCGACTTCATGCGCAAGACCCAGGCCACCTACAAGCTGGGCATCGAGTTTCGCGACTGGGGCCGGAAGGGCGAGAGCTATATTCACCCCTTCGGCGGCTTTGGTCAGGGCATTGGCGGGGTCGCTTTCCACCAGCATTGGTTGCGGGCCAGGGCTCGGGGCGAGGCCGACGGCATCGAGACCTACAGCCTGCCGATCGTGGCCGCCCGGCTGAACCGGTTCGCCCCGCCCTCCTCTGATCAGCGCTCGCTGGGATCGACCTTTTCCTACGCCTACCAGTTCGATGCGGGGCTCTACGCCCAGTACCTGCGGGCCTATTCCGAGGCGCGGGGCGTCCGGCGCACCGAGGGCAAGATCCTGGATGTCGCGTTGCGCGGCGAGGACGGCTTTGTCGAGGCCGTGACCCTGGAAAGCGGCCAGCGGATCGAGGGCGACCTGTTCATCGACTGCTCCGGCTTCCGGGGCCTGTTGATCGAGCAGGCCCTGAAGACCGGCTATGAGGACTGGACCCACTGGCTGCCCTGCGACCGGGCGGCGGCCGTGCCCTGCGACGCGGTGGAGCCGCCCACGCCCTATACCCGCGCCACCAGCGACGAGGCCGGCTGGCGGTGGCGGATCCCCCTGCAGCACCGGGTGGGCAACGGCTATGTCTATTGCAGCAGCTATATCAGCGACGACGAGGCGGCCCGAGTGCTGGTCTCCAAGCTGGACGGCAAGGCTCAGCAGGACCCGCGCTTCCTGCGGTTCGTCACAGGCCGCCGCAAGAAGCAGTGGAACCGGAACGTCGTGGCCATTGGTCTGGCCTCCGGCTTCCTGGAGCCGCTGGAAAGCACCAGCATCCACCTGATCCAGGTGGCCATCTCCATCCTGCTGGAACTGTTCCCCGAGCGCGGCTGCGCCGGCGCCGACCAGGACGAGTACAACCGCGTGATGGACCTGGAGTTCGAGCGCATCCGCGACTTCCTGGTGCTGCACTATCACGCCACCCAGCGCGACGACTCCGCCTTCTGGCGCGACAAGGCCGCCGCCCCCATCCCCGACAGCCTGGCCTACAAGATGGAGCTGTTCCGCGATCGGGGCATGGTGGTGAAGTATCGCGACGGCTTCTTCCTGGAGCCCTCCTGGCTGGCCGTCTATCTGGGCCAGAACATCCTGCCGCGCGGCTATGACCCGATGGCCGACGCCGTCGATCCGGGCGAGGCCGCCCGCAAGCTGGCCGAACTGAAGGCGGCGGTGCGACGCACGGCCGAGTCCATGCCGGGACACCAGGCGTTTATCGACAAATTCTGCGACGCGCGGGGGGCGGCATGAGCGCCCCGCCCCTGGGCCGGGTCGCCATCATCGGCGGCGGTGTCGAGGCCTGGATGACGGCCGCCGGCCTGGCCCGCGCTACCGGTGGCCAGGCCGCGATCCGTGTCGTCGAGACCGGGCCCGTCATGACCGGCGCACTGTCCACCCTGCCCTCGCTGCGATCGTTCCACACCCTGCTGGGCCTGGACGAGGCGGCGCTGATGGCCGCCACCCTGGCGACCTACAGGCTGGGCTCACGGTTCAGCGGCTGGACGCCGGGCGCCAGCTTCTGCGACGCCTTCGGCGAGATCGGGGCCAGTCTGGAGGGCGTCGGCTTCCACCACTACTGGAGCCGCCTTCGCCTGGCCGGCGACGCCACGCCGCTGGATGACTACAGCCTGGCCGCCGTCATCGCGCGGCTGGGCCGGTTCGCCGGCCCCGACCCAGACCCGCGCTCGCCGCTGTCGACCCTGACCTATGGCCTGCACCTGGACGCCGGCCTCTATGTGGACGTGCTGCGGCGCCTGGCCCTGCAGGGCGGCGTGGCCGCCAGCGCCGGCGAGGTCGCAGAGGTGGTTCGCGACGGCCAAAGCGGCCACATCGCGGCTGTGGCGCTGGCCGACGGCGAGCATGTCGAGGCGGAACTCTTCGTCGACTGCACAGGCCCTGCCGCCCTGCTGATGGGAGACGAACCGTTCGAGGACTGGTCGACCCTGCTGCCCGCCGACCGCGCCGTGCGGATCGCCGCGCCGGTCCAGACCGACGCGCCGCCCCTCACCGAGATCGAGGCGACCGCCGAAGGCTGGCGCTGGCGGATCCCGCTGCGCGACCGACTGGATGGCGGCCTGACCTATCGCGCCGAACTGACCAGCGACGAGGCGGCCGTGAAGGCGGCCTGGGCCGGCCTGCCTGCAGAGGGCGCCTCGGAGCCCCGGTTCATGACGATCCGCAACGGCCGGCGGGCCCGCGCCATGGTCGGCAACTGCGTGGCCATCGGCGGCGCGGCCGGCAGGGTCGAGGCCGTGGACGGCGCTGATATTCATCTGATCCAGAGCGGCGTCACCCGCCTGATCGCCCTCTTTCCCCGGCCGGGCGGCGCGCCGGTGGCCGCCGAAGAGTATAACCGCCTGGGCGGGGAGACGTTCGAACGTGTCCGCGACATGGCCATCCTGCACTATCGCCGCGCCGGCCGCCACGACGGCGCGATCTGGGACCTGGGCCGCGACGCCCCCGTTCCCGACAAGCTGGCCTACCGGATCGCCCAGTTCGAGAGCCGCGGCCGGGTGGTGATGTATGACGAGGAGAGCTTCCTGGAGCCCAGCTGGATCGCCGCCTTCATGGGTCACGGCGTGCTGCCGGGGCGCTACGATCCGCTGGCCGACAGGATGCCGCTGGAGCGCGCGCGCATGACCCTGGAGCGCATGCGGCAGATCTTCCGCCAGACGGCCGAGCGGGCGCCGACCCACGCGGCGGCGCTGGCGCGGGTGGCCCCATGAACACCAACCCCGTCCGCAAGGTTCTGATCGTCGGCGGCGGCACGGCCGGCTGGATGACGGCCGCCGCCCTGGCCAAGGTGCTCAAGGGCGTCGAGGTCACCCTGATCGAAAGCGACGCCATCGCGACCGTCGGCGTCGGCGAGGCGACGATCCCGCCGATCACCACCTTCAACCAGATCCTGGGCCTGGACGAAGCCGACTTCATGCGGGCCACAAAGGCCAGTTTCAAGCTGGCCATTGAGTTCGTCGACTGGACGGCGCCGGGCTCGCGCTACCTGCACCCGTTCGGCGGCTTTGGCCTGGATATCGAGGCCATCAAGTTCCACCAGTTCTGGCTGAAGGCCCAGTCGCAAGGGTCCACCCAGCCCCTCGACGACTTCAACCTGTCGGCCACGGCGGCGCGGATGGGCCGGTTCATGCTGCCCAGCAAGGACCCCGGCCAGGTGCTGTCGAGCCTGAAATACGCCTTCCATTTCGACGCCGGGCTCTATGCTCGCTACCTACGCGACTACGCCGAAAAGCGCGGGGTGATCCGCCGCGAGGGCAAGGTGGTGGATGTGTCCCTGCGCGGCGAGGACGGCTTCATCACCTCGGTCACCACCGACGGCGGCGCGGTGATCGAGGCCGACCTGTTCATCGACTGCTCGGGCTTTCGGGGTCTGCTGATCGAACAGGCGCTGGACACCGGCTTTGAGGACTGGGGCCACTGGCTGCCCAATGACCGCGCCGTGGCCATGCCCTGCGACACTGGCGGCGATGGCCTGACGCCCTATACCCGGGCCACGGCGGATGCGGCCGGCTGGCGCTGGCGCATCCCGCTGCAGCACCGCACCGGCAACGGCTATGTCTATTCCAGCCAGCACATCAGCGACGACGACGCTGTGGCCCGTCTGCGCGCCACCCTGGACGGGCCGGCCCGGGCAGAGCCCAATTTCATCCGGTTCCGGGCCGGGCGGCGCAAGCAGATCTGGGTCAAGAACTGCGTCGCCATCGGCCTGGCCTCGGGCTTCCTGGAGCCGCTGGAGAGCACCAGCATCCACATGATCCAGGCCGGGATCACCAAGCTGCTGGCCCTGTTCCCCGACAAGGGTTTCGACCCGGTCGAGATCGCCGAATACAACCGCCTGACCATCCTGCAGACCGAGCTGATCCGCGACTTCATCATCCTGCACTTCAAGGCCAATGAACGCCCCGAGCCCTACTGGCAAAGGGCCCGCGAGATGGCGATCCCCGAAAGCCTGCAGCGCAAGATCAACCTGTTCGCCGCGCGGGGGCGCCTGTTCCAGTCGGACTACGACCTGTTCGCCGAGCCGTCCTGGATCGCCGTGCTGCTGGGTCAGAACATCCGGCCGCGAAACTATGATCCGCTGGTCGACACCCTGGACGAGCAACTGGTGCGCGGCCAGATGCAGCGCCTGGCCGCCCTGGTGCGCCAGACCGCCCAGGCCCTGCCCACCCACGAAGCCTTTATCGCCCGCTACTGCGCCGCGACCGAAATCGAGAAAGCCCGATGACCAGCGTCAACCGTCTTCGCAAGGTCGTCATCGTCGGCGGCGGCACCGCCGGCTGGATGACCGCCGCCGCCCTGGGCCGCTTCCTGACCCGCGACGGTCAGACGGAGGTGACCCTGGTGGAATCCGAGGCCATCGGCACCGTGGGCGTCGGCGAATCGACGATCCCGCAGATCAACATCTTCAACCGCATGCTGGGCGTCGACGAGAACGAGTTCGTTCGCAAGACCAAGGCCACCTTCAAGCTGGCCATCGAGTTCGTCGACTGGAAGGCGATCGGCCACAGCTATCACCATCCGTTCGGGCCCTATGGCGTCGACATGGAAGCCGTGTCGTTCCACGCCTATTGGCTCAAGCTGCATGGCCAGGGCCTGGAGCCTGATCTGGGGGCCTACTCGCTCAATGCCGTCGCGGCCCGGCAGAACCGGTTCATGCGTCCCAACGGACAGGCCAATTCGCCGCTGGGCGCGATCGCCTATGCCTTCCAGTTCGATGCCGGCCTCTATGCCCGCTTTCTGCGCGACTATGCCGAGGCGCGCGGGATCGTGCGGCGGGAGGGCAAGATCACCACGGTGCAGCAGGACGGCCTGACCGGCTTCGTCACCTCGGTCACCCTGGAGAGCGGCGAGATCATCGAGGGCGACCTGTTCATCGACTGCTCGGGCTTCCGCGGCCTGCTGATCGAGCAGACCCTGCAGACGGGCTATGAGGACTGGTCGCACTGGCTGCTCAATGACCGCGCCGTCGCTGTGCCCTGCACCCTCGGCGGATCGAACGCCCCGGTCACCCGCGCCACCGCCCGGCCGGCCGGCTGGCAATGGCGCATCCCGCTGCAGCACCGCCTGGGCAACGGTTACGCCTATTCCAGCGCCCATATCAGCGAGGACGAGGCCACCGCCTATCTGCTGGCCCACCTGGACGGCGAGCCCCTGGCCGCGCCCAACCCCATCCGCTTCAAGGCCGGCCGCCGCAAGAAGAGCTGGAACAAGAACGTGGTCGCCATCGGACTGGCGGCCGGCTTCATGGAGCCGCTGGAAAGCCAGTCGATCCACCTGATCCAGGTGGGTATCGCCCGCCTGCTGGCCATGTTCCCCGATCGCGATTTCCGCCAGCCTGACATCGACCGCTACAACCGGGTGATGGCCTTCGAGTACGAGAAGATCCGCGACTTCATCATCCTGCATTTCAAGGCCACCCAGCGGAACGACACGCCCTACTGGGACTATCTGCGGGAGATGAGCGTCCCCGACTATCTGACCGACAAGATCGCCATGTTCGAAAGCTATGGCCGAATCTTCCGCGAGAACGACGAGCTGTTCAACGACACCTCGTGGTTTGCGGTCATGGTCGGCCAGGGCCTGCTGCCCAGGGGCTATGACCCGATGGTCGACGTGATGAGTGACGAGGAACTGGTCCGGCGCATGGCCGACATCAAGTCGGTGATCGCCAAGTCGGCCGAGGTGATGCCGGGGCATTTCGAGTTTATCAAGGCCAACTGCGACGCGATGGGGTGAGGCCGGCGCGCCGGCGCCCTGTGTCATTTCGCCCCGCCGCCCTTCATTGAAACGCCCAGTCCATGCGTGCATGGTCGAAAGCCTGGATCAGGCGGGGGCGCGGCATGTTGATTCTCGATACCGCACCGGACCTTGAACGGCGGCGTCTCGCGGCCCTCTGGGCGTTGGACATTCTCGACAGCGTCGATGAGGACGGCTTCAACGACCTGGTCGCCGAGGTCTCCGAGACCTGCGACACGCCGATCTCCCTGATTTCCCTGGTCGACACTGACCGCCAGTGGTTCAAGGCGCGGGTCGGACTCGATGCGCAGGAAACCCCGCGCGACGTGGCCTTCTGCAACCACGCCATCCAGACGCCGGCGCTGTTCGTGGTCGAGGATGCGACCCAGGATCCCCGCTTCCTGGACAATCCCCTGGTCACCGGAGCGCTGGGCATTCAGGCCTATGCCGGCGCGCCCTTGACCACGGTCGATGGTTTGCGGATCGGCACGCTTTGCGCCATCGACACCCGGCCCAAGCGCTGGACGCCGCGCGAGTTGCGCTGCCTGGAACGCCTGTCGCGCGTCGCCATGACCATGATCGAGACCCGGGCCGGCGCCCGGGTCGCCGTCGCCCAGATCCAGACGCTCGAGGACTTGCGTCGAAGCGACCAGCGCTATCGGACCATCATCGCCGCCATGCGCGAAGGGGTGGTGCTTCAGGACCAGGCCAGCATCATTGTCGAGCACAACGCCCATGCCGCGCTGCTGCTGGGCATGACCAGCGACCAGCTGGCCGGCCGTTCCTCGGCGGATCGCGACTGGAGCCTGGTCACGGCCGAGGGCGCGCCCCTGACCGTCGACCAGCAGCCTTCCATGCAGTGCCTGCGGACGGGCAAGCCCGTTCTGGATTTCATGCTGGGTGTCAACCTGCCCAACGGCGACCAGCGCTGGTTGAACGTCAATTCCCTGCCGATCTTCGAGGGCGACGACCCCACCCCTGCCCAGACCCTGACCACCTTCGTCGACATCACCCAGCTGAAGCGTCAGGAGGTCGCCCTGATCGAAGCGCTCGCCGCCGCCGAGCGGGCCAGCGCGGCCAAATCGACCTTCCTGGCCAATGTCAGCCACGAGATCCGCACCCCGCTCAACGGCGTCATCGCCCTGGCCAAGGCCCTGTCGCGCCTAAAAATGCCCGACCGCCAGCGCGAGATGGTGGACATCATCGTTCACTCGGGGGAGTCGCTGGAGCGCATCCTCAACGACCTGCTCGACATCGCCAAGATCGAGGCCTCGCGCATGGAGCTGGAGATCGCGCCCTTCGATCTTGTAGCCGAGATCCATACCTGCACCGACCTGATGCGCCTGCGCGCCGACGGCAAGGGCATCGCCTTTGATGTCGCCTTTTCGCCCGAGGCGAACGGCTTCTTCCTGGGCGACGCCTTGCGGTTGCGACAGGTGGTCGCCAATCTGACGGCCAATGCCATCAAGTTCACCGACAGCGGCGGCGTCAGCCTGAGCGTCGAGGTCGAAACCCTCGCTGCGGGAGATTGCCGGCTGAAGGTCACCGTCAACGATACCGGCATCGGCCTGGACCCGGATGTGCTGCCCCGGCTATTCGAGCGCTTCGTGCAGGGCGACGACACCGTCACCCGGCGCTTTGGCGGCACCGGACTGGGCCTGGCCATCTGCAAGACCCTGGTGATCCTGATGGGCGGCGAGATCGAGGCGCGGGCGCGTCCCGAAGGCGGCAGCAGCTTTGCCTTCAGCTTGCCCCTGCGCCGCGCCGAGGCGCCTGCTGCGGCCGCCCCTGAACAGGGAGCCCCCGCACTGCGCATGGATCAGCATCTTCGCGTCCTGCTGGCCGAAGATCATCCCGTCAATCGCCGGGTCGTCGAGCTGCTGCTCGAACCGCACCAGGTCGAGCTGGTGCTGGCCGAGAACGGGGCCGAGGCCTTTGCCAAGTTCAGTGAGTCGCAGTTCGACGTTGTCCTGATGGACATGCAGATGCCGGTGATGGACGGCCTGTCGGCTACGGCCAACATCCGTCGCTGGGAAGCGGCGATGCAAAGACCGCCGACGCCGATCGTCATGATGACGGCCAACGCGTCGACCGACCACCGCGAACAGGCGATGGTCGCCGGCGCCGACGGGTTCATCACCAAGCCGGTGACGCCAGACAGCCTCTATGCCGGGATCGACGCGGCCTTGTCGCTCAGCACCGCCGCAGCCTGAGCCCGCTGCGCCGACAGGCGCAACAAGGTCTGACCTATAGCTTTTGCCCTTAACGGCCCCCGTCGGGTTCAATGCCCCTGGCGGGCTGCGATCTGCCATGCGCCGGCAACGCGGCGGGATTCGACGCCTGTGGGGCGGTGCGCGGCCCGCAAGGTATGACCACATTGACTTGAAAGGCCTTACCTCTTAACTCTGCAATCCTGTGACCGCTACCACCGCAAGGCGGCCAAGGACGAACGAGCGCGTACAGCGCCGTCTCAAGGGGAGAGAAACATGCCTTCATCCGCACGCCACAATGCCGGCCGTCGCCTGGCCCTGATCGGCGCCACCTGCCTGTCGTCCGCTTTCATGGGTCTCGCCGCCCAGGCCCAGACCCCTGCAGGCGGGGCGGCCGCAGCGCCCGACACCGTCGAGGAAGTGATCGTCACCGGCTTTCGCAAGAGCCTGACCGACGCCACCAACGCCAAGCGCGACAGCGTCTCGTTCACCGAATCCGTCTTCTCCGAGGACATCGGCAAGTTTCCGGACGCCAACATCGCCGAGTCGCTGAACCGCATTCCCGGCGTGCAGCTGACCCGCGAGATCAACGGCGAAGGCCTGAACGTCGCCATCCGCGGCCTGGGCACCAACTTCACCAAGGTTCTGCTGAACGGCGCCCAGGCGGCCGTGGCCTCGTCGGGCCGCACCGACAGCCAGAACCAGAACCGCGAAATCGATCTGGACCTCTATCCGACCGAACTGTTCACCCGTCTGGATGTCCACAAGACTCCGACCGCCGGTCAGGTCGAGGGCGGCGTCGCCGGCGTGGTCAACATGCGCAGCGCCCGGCCCTTCGACTACAAGGCCGCCGGCCAGCTGACCTATTCGATCCAGGCCGGCAAGAACAACCAGGCCGACGACATCAGCCCGCGCGGCTCGCTGATCGGCAGCAAGACCTGGGAAACCCCGGTCGGCGACATCGGCGTGCTGGCGGGCGTGGCCATCGCCCGCAACAAGTCGACCACCGAGGGTTTCGAGACCATCGGCTGGACCAACGCCAACATGAGCTGCTCGGGCTGTAACACCACCGGCGGCAACGGCTTCAACTGGGCCTCGACCGTCCCGGCCGGCGTCACCAGCAATGGCCTGACGCCCGGCCAGACGGTCGACACCGCCCTGCTGGCCTCCCTGAACCCGGGCACCAGCCTGGTGCAACTGAGCGACGCGCTGATCCCGCGTCTGGGCCGCGACAGCTGGAGCTCGGGCGAGCGCAACCGCGACTCGCTGATCGTCTCGCTGGAATGGCGTCCCAACGACGCCCTGAATGTCTATCTCGACACGATGTACAGCCAGGCCAGCCGCGAGTTCGAGCGGATCGACATGAACTGGGTGGTGCGCAACTCCAACTTCATGGTCCCGGTGGGCGTCAAGGTCGACGCCAACAATGTCGTCACCGAGGGCAGCTTCCTCAACTCGCAGTTCTTCCTGGAATATCGTCCCTACAAGGAAGACGTCGAGGTTCTGAACCTGAACCCAGGCTTCACCTGGCGCCCGACCGACTGGCTGAAGCTGGACGGTCAGGTCAACTGGAGCCGCAGCGTCTTCTTCCGCGAGGCCCCGACCGTGCTGTTCAACAGCCCGCTGGGCCAGGGCATGACGGTGACCTATGCCAATAACGGCGGCGATCGCCCCTCGATCAAGCCGAGCAAGAACCTCAACGATCCCGCCCTGGGCTGGGTCTGGGCCGGCGGCCGCGTCAACATCCAGAACGAGAAGCGCGTCACCTCCACCGAGGGCGCCCACTTCGACCTGACGATCGGCGACGACAAGGCGATGAACTTCAAGGTCGGCGCCGCCTATGACGACGTCAGCCGCTCGATCACGGCCATCGACAACAGCGGCCGCTGGCAGACCTTCACCTGCGGCGGCGGCGGCGTCACCCCGCAAAGCCCGGCGCCGACCCCGGTCCCCGGGTGCGACGGTCGCGCCGGCTCGGCCGTCCCGCTGGCCAGCCTGGCCAGCTACATCACCCCCGGCCCGCTGGGCTTCGTGACGCTGGACAAGGACAAATTCTTCAACGCCACAAACTATGACGCCTTCAACGCGGCGGCGCCCTTCTCCAACTCGGCCGCCACGGGCGCGGCCTCGGGCTTCATCCGCGAGAAGACCACCGGCGCCTATGCCGAATTCAACGGCGTCACCCAGGTGCTGGAGCGCGACCTGCGGATCAATGGCGGCGTGCGCTACTACAACACCGAGCAGACCATCCAGGGTCCGCAGACGGTGAACGGCGTCACCTCGTTCCTCAGCCGCGTCACCAAGTATGACGGCATGCTGCCCTCGTTCAACGCGGCCTGGAACCTGAAAGAAGACATCGTCCTGCGGATGAGCGCCTCGCGCACCATCACCCGCCCCAACCCGTCGGCCATGCTGCCGGGCACCACCTTCAGCGATCCCTCGGCCCAGCAGGCCAACCAGGGCAATCCGAACCTGCAGCCCTATCTGTCGAACAATGTCGACTTCGGCGGCGAATGGTACACGGGCGGGGCGGGCTATGTGGGCGTGGCCCTGTTCCGCAAGGAGCTGACCGGCTTTACCGTCAGCGGCAACAACACCATCCCGTTCCTGCAACTGGGCGTGCCCTACGACCAGCTGACCAATCTGCAACAGCAGGCGATCACCAACCGGGGCGGCCCCAGCGCCGCGACGGTCACGGTCAGCCAGCAGGTCAATGCCGATGGCGTCCTGACCATCCAGGGCCAGGAAGTCACCTGGGTGCAGCCGCTGGACTTCCTGCTCGACGGCGCCGGCTTCACCGCCAACGCCACCCATGTCGAGCAGAACCCGCGCGGCAACGGCGCGCCGGCCAAGGCCGTGGGCGTCTCGCCCTGGGCCTATAACGTCACCGGTTACTACGAGAACCACGGCGCGACGGTTCGCCTGTCCTATGTCTGGAACGACGCCCAGATCTCGTCGGGTCCCAACCAGAACGGCATTCCGCTGGCCGAACTGGGCACGGACGCCCGGGGTCAGTGGGACCTGTCGGCCAGCTATCAGTTCGAGACCCTGCCGACCTCGCCGCGCGTGACCCTGGACGTGATCAACATCACCGAAGAGCCGCAGCGCAGCACCTTCCAGTACGACAACGCCGCCTTCACCTTCTACCAGCCCGGTCGCCAGATCGTGCTGGGCATCCGCGGCAAGTTCTAGGTTTCGCCGACCCCGCCGCCGCGTACCCACGCCGCGGCGGGCCTTTCTCCCCTCACCACCTTTCGCGCGCCCCGCCTTCCCAGGGCCGCGTGATATTCGCGGCGCATTCCCCTCCCGGAATGCGCCGTTTTTTATGCGGCGAGCGCGCCTAGGCGGACGCCCGCGCCCGGGCCGCCGCCGCGACCACAGCCGCGACGAAGGCGGCGTGAACGCCCTGGGGCATGTCGTGGCCCATGCCCTCGATGATCCGCATCTCCGCGCCCGGGATCGTCGCGGCGGTGTCCCGGCCACCTTCCAGGCGGACCAGAGGATCGGCGTCGCCATGCAAGACGATGGTCGGCGCCGTGATGGTCTTCAGGGCCTCGCGGCGGTCGCCGGACCCGATCACGGCGCACATCTGGCGCGCCATGCCGACGGGATGGTGGGCTCGTTCGATGGCGGCCTTCAGCTTGGGGCGTTCAAGGGCCGGGTCGACCGGCCAGGCCGGGCTCTGGATGACGATCTGAGCCTTCAGGGCGTGGTCGGTCAGGCTGTCGATATCGGTCGCCTCGGGGCGGACATACAGGATCGCCAGCGCCTCGGGCGCCGCCGGCGGCAATGCCGGATTGCCGGTGGTCGACATCACCGAGACCAGTGACAGCACCTTGGCCGAATGTCGCGCCGCCAGCGTCTGGCCGATCATGCCGCCCATCGAGACCCCGGCCACGTGGGCGCGCTCAATGCCCAGGGCGTCGAGCAGACCCGCGGCGTCGTCGGCCATGTCTTCGAGCAGGTAAGGAACGTCCGGCTTGCGGCCGCCCGCTATGGCCGTGAACACCGCCGGCATGTCCGGCGCGCCGGCTTCGTCGAGCCAGGTGGACAGGCCGATGTCGCGATTGTCGAAGCGGACAACCCGAAAGCCCTCGCCCACCAGTTGCTCGACGATCTCCATCGGCCAGCGCGTCAGTTGCTGGCCCAGGCCCATGACCAGCAACAGCGGCTCGCCGTCGTCGTGGCCATGCACGTCATATTCGATCTCGATACCGTTGGCGGCGACCCTGGCCATTTGCGTCTGCTCCCTTTTGCGGGGAGCTTACGGACGCGGTGAAGCGGGTCAAACAGTTGTTGGGCCGCCTAGATTCCCGGCGCGTAGGGGAAGCTCATCGCCTGATAGGCCTCCAGCGACAGCGGCGGCGCGTTTTCGCCCGCCGGCAGCGGGCGCTGCGAGAAGGTCTGGAACCAGGACACCGAGGCGTCGCGCCACCACTGGGCCTCGCTGCGCTGGATCTTCAGGAAGGCGGCGACCTGAGCGTGGCGCTCGGCATCGACATAGGGGGCCATGTCGCCCCAGGTCTCGCCCATGGCGTCCACCCCGGCCACGCCGCGCGAATAGTGGGTGACCAGGCCGTCCCACAGGGTCTGACCCGACTTCAGGCGATAGTCCCACGGCAGGTGGTGGAACCACAGCAGGTCCTTCTCGTCGACGCAGTTGAGATCAGCGAAACAGGCCCCGACCGGGGCCGCATATTGCGCCACCGCGTTGCTGCCCTTGGCGGTGCGGTCAAAGCCGACCCCGCCCGGCCCGGCCTTGGCGTAGTAGACGCTGGTCCAGTCGGCGCGCTCGCCGCCGCTGACCCAGGGACCCGGGCCATAGTGGTGGCTGCGGCCCATCTGATGGTGCAGGCCCAGCGGCGTCATGTAGTCGACCACGGTCTCGCGCGAACTCATCATCATGTCGACGACCGGCGTCACGAAGCGCTTATCGTTGCTGAAGGTCATCCTGGCCCAGTCGGCGGCGATATCGCGGCTGGAAGCTTCGGGATCCCAGGCCAGCCGGCCAAAGACGTACCAGTTGGCCTGGTCGAAGTGCGAGCCGCTCCAGTTGCTGTCCACGCCGATATTGGCCACGCCGGCCATGACGGTCAGCTTGCGACCGTCCAGCGCGCCCTCGACCACCTTGGCCACCGTCGAGCCCTTGCCCTTGGCGAAGGTGTCGGCCCGCAGGGTCTCCTCGTACATCGGGCCCAGATAGGCCAGGTGGGTGGCGAAGCCGAGATATTCCTTGGTGATCTGGAACTCCATGCCGAGGTTGGATTTGGGCATGGCCCCGAACAGCGGGTGGAAAGGCTCGCGCGGCTGGAAGTCGATCGCGCCGTTCTTGACCTGGATCACCACATTGTCGCGGAACTGGCCGTCGAACGGCTTGAACTCCGAGTAGCCCTGCTTGGCGCGATCGTCAGGCTGCTCGTGCGAATAGACAAAGGCCCGCCAGATCACGACGCCGCGCGATCCGATGGCGTCGGCCAGCGTGTTGGCGCCGTCCACGTGGGTCGCGCCATAGTCCTGGGGACCGGGCTGCCCCTCGGAATTGGCTTTCACGAGGAAGCCGCCGAAGTCGGGAATGACCTTGTAGATCTCGTCGGCCTTGGCCTTCCAGAACGCCTTCACGGCCGGGTCGCGCGGATCGGCGGTCTTCAGGCCGCCGATCTCGATGGGCGAGGAAAAGCGCGCCGTCAGATAGACCTTGATGCCATAGGGACGGAACACGTCCGCCAGGGCCCCGGCCTTGGCGATCCAGGGCGCAGTCAGGCTGACGGACTTGGCGTTGACGTTGTTCAGAACCGTGCCGTTGACGCCGATCGAGGCGTTGGCGCGGGCATAGTCGACATAGCGCGGGTCGGCGCTGTAGGCCGGCAGCTTCCACCAGTCCCAGATCGACTGGCCCGCATAGCCGCGCTCGACGCTGCGATCCAGGTTGTCCCAGTGGTTGAGCATCCGCAAGCGGACCTTGGGAGCGGACGCGATGTTCAAGTTATCCACAGGCTGGCGGGTCTGGATCAGCGACAGGTAGCGGTAGACGCCATAGAGGGCGCCGACGTCGCGGTTGGCGGCGATCACCGTGGTCGCCTTGCCGTCCACGCTCAGGGTGCGGATCAGATAGCCCTCGTTGCCGGCGGCCTGCAGCGGCAGGGCCAGCCTGGCTATGGCAGGCGAGCTTTCCGGCGTGCCGATCAGGATGACGCGGCCCGCCTGCGCTGAGGGCGCACCGACCAAGCCGGTGAGACCGCGTTCCAGCTCGGCCCGGGCCACCTTCAGGGTCGGGGTGTCGGCGACGGGCGCGATGACGGCAGGCGCATAGCCTGCCGTGGCCTCAACGGGTCGATAGCGCAGCCACAGATCATGGCCATCCTCGGCATGGGCGACGGGAGCCGTCAGCAGCATTAGGCCGGTGAGGATCGCAAGTAGCCGCATCAGTTCACTCCCCAGACTATTTTCATCCGCTCTTCCCGGTTTTCGCCGGGGAGATCGGTGGCCTTGAACCTCCCGGACACAAATTCCGCCAAGAGGTCGACACGCCTACATGTAGTGGTCTGACCACTGGGTTGACAACCCATTCCCCACCGTTAAACCGAGGGTCATGTCCAAGATCATCGCCGCCAAGACCATCGTCACCTGCCCAGGGCGCAACTTCGTCACGCTGAAGATCGTGACCGAGGACGGGACCTACGGCGTCGGCGACGCCACGCTGAACGGACGCGAGCTGGCGGTCGAGGCCTACCTGACCGAACATGTCATCCCCTGCCTGATCGGCCGCGACGCGCACACGATCGAGGACATCTGGCAGTATCTCTACAAGGGCGCCTACTGGCGTCGCGGCCCGGTGACGATGTCGGCCATCGCGGCGGTCGACATGGCGCTGTGGGACATCAAGGGCAAGGTCGCCGGCCTGCCCCTGTATCAGCTGCTGGGCGGGGCCTGCCGCTCGAGCGTCATGGTCTATGGCCACGCCAATGGCGAGACGATCGACGAGACCCTGACCAACGCCGCCGCCTATGCGCAGCAGGGCTACAAGGCCATCCGCCTGCAGTCGGGCGTGCCCGGCATGAAGGGGACCTACGGCGTCTCCAAGGACAAGTTCTTCTACGAACCGGCCGACAGCGACCTGCCCAAGGAAACCATCTGGTCGACCGAGAAATATCTGAGGGCCGCGCCCGAACTGTTCAAGGCCGCCCGCGAGCGGCTGGGCTGGGACATCCACCTGCTACACGACGTCCATCACCGCCTGACCCCGATCGAGGCTGGCCGTCTGGGCAAGGACCTGGAGCCCTATCGTCCCTTCTGGCTGGAAGACTGCACCCCGGCCGAGAACCAGGAGAATTTCCGGCTGGTGCGTCAGCACACCACCACCCCTCTGGCCGTGGGCGAGGTGTTCAATTCGATCTGGGACTGCAAGACCCTGATCCAGGAACAGCTGATCGACTATATCCGCGCCACCGTGGTGCATGCCGGCGGCATTACCCACCTGCGCAAGATCGCCGGCTTCGCCGACCTCTACAACGTCCGCACCGGCTGCCACGGGGCGACCGACCTGTCGCCGATCAGCATGGCCGCAGCCCTGCACTTCGACCTGTCGATCCCCAATTTCGGCATCCAGGAATACATGCGCCACACGCCCGAGACCGACGCGGTGTTCCCCCATGCCTACACCTTCGAGGACGGCATGCTGCATCCGGGCGAGGCGCCGGGCCTGGGCGTGGATATCGACGAAACCCTGGCGGCCGGCCATCCCTACAAGCGCGCCTATCTGCCGGTGGCCCGCCGCGAAGACGGCGCGATGCATGACTGGTGAAACGGATCGGCAAACCGCCGCTACGGGAAAAGGGCGAGCGAAGGTCGAGAATCTGCGTGATACTTGAGGTGCAACAGATCTGAACCGGCGTCCTCGCCACCCGAGATTAGAAGCACTGTCCATGGCCGACAACGTCAAGCTCTACCGCCGCATCGCCGACACCGTGGCCGACGCCATCGAGGCCGGGCACTACAAGCTCGGCGACCGCCTGCCGACCGAGCGCGAACTGGCCGAGCAGTTCGGGGTCAGCCGCCCCACCCTGCGCGAGGCGATGATCGCCCTGGAAATGCTGGGCATGATCGAGGCCCGACACGGCCTGGGCATCTATGTCACCAGCAATGCCCGCCCTGCCGCCCCGACCCACGAGATCGACTTCGAGATCGGCGCCTTCGAGCTGATCGAGGCCCGCCGCCTGTTCGAGGGCGAGGCCGCCGCCCTGGCCGCCACCTCGATTGACGACGCCCAGCTGGCCCAGCTGGAGGCCCTGATGGTGCGGATGCACGAGGAAGAGGAAATCACCGGCGAGGACGCCGACCGCGAGTTCCACATGATCATCGCCCGCGCCACCGGCAACGGCGCGATCATCGCCACCATCGAGAACCTGTGGGACTGGCGCAACCGCTCGCCCCTGGCCCGCAACATCCTGGCCCGCGCCCGCGGCATGGGCCTGGAACCCCGCATCAACGAACACCGCCGGGTGTTCGAGGCCCTGAAGGCCCGCGACCCCGCCGCTGCGCGGCAGGCGATGCGCGACCACCTGGAGCGGGTGATCGAGCACCTGCTGCACGCCACCGAGACCGAGGCCGTCCAGCGCGCCAAGCAGGAAACCAGCACGCGGCGCGACGCGATCGCCAAGCGGGTGGCGATCTAGCCAGCCCGCTGGAGTGGGCGCGCGCTGCAAGAGAACACCGCCCCCACTACCGTCACGATTGCATTGATGTGAAGCTTGTGAGAGGCTCCCACAGAACACCGTTCCGCGAATGATCGGTTTGGGTTCGGGGGGTGGTCATGGGCAAGCACATCCTTTTCCTCGTGCACGGCATGGGCTCCTACGGGACGTTCAAGGATGGCAAGTGGGTCCAGGACGCCAAGGGCTGGTTCCAGGAAGCCAGCAAAAGCCTCGTCGATGTCTATGACACCTTCATCAAGAATGATCCGAAGCTGGGCAGGGGCGTGGATTTCGATGATCGCTTCGTCATCGAGACCATAGAGTTCGACAGCTGGCTGGAGCACTACCGCACCGACTGGGAATATCAGGCCGGCACCTGGAAAGCCTTCGGCCTCGACAGTGGCGTCGCAGGAAAGATCACCGACTTCTTCAAGGGCAACACTGACAAGTCCTTTCTCTGGACCCATGTCGCGGACGTTCTGCTCTACACCTCTCCACTCCTGAAGGATGCGATCCACCCTCACGTCGCCAAGCAGATCCTTGACGCCCTGCGCCGGCATCACCAGGCCCTGACGCTGGATAACTGGAGCATCCTGGCCCACTCGCTCGGCACGGCGGTGATCAACAACGCCATCCCCGCGCTTTTGGCCGAGGCCAGCCAGGATCCGGAGCTCAACGCGGCGCTTGTGCCGCCCAAGGTCATCTGCATGGCCGCCAACGTGGCGCGGGCGCTGTCACCGCCGCAAGCCGCCTACAGCGACCGTCTGGTCCCCTCGGGCCCGCTGGGCGTGGGGCACTATCTCAATTGCAGCCACACCCTGGATCCGTTCTGCCGGATTCGCCCCTTTCAGCCCTCGGATCCGAAATGGGTCGATGCGCCCGGTTACGTGCCGCTGACGGGACTGTCGGGCTACTATCTGGCCGACGAGTTCATCGACTGGGCTCAGGACTGGAACAATTTCGACAAACTGGCCTCGATCGTGCCGCATGGCTTCAGTCACTACATGCGCCAGCCCAAGGTCGTGGCCCAGCTGTGGCCCAGGCTACGCGGCCGGTTGCCGTCCGAATCCTCCAATCTCGAAAGCGCCGTGCGCGACGCCAACGAGACGCTGGTTCGCGATACCGTGGGCGACCACCTGCGCCAGAAGCTGGAGCAGGAGGTTCGGCAGCGGCTGGAAGGCGCGCTGGGAGACACGCCCTTGCCGACGACCAAGGAAGAGGTCGCCAAGCTTCTGCCCACCCTGCTCGGCAAGCTGAAGGGGTTCCAATCATGATCCGGTCGTCTGTGACCCGCCTGCTGCTGGTCGCCAGCCTGGCCCTTGCCGGTCTGGCGCCGTCGGCCTTCGCCGAACCCGCCGCCTTTACCGGTGCGGTTCTGAGCAAGGCGCGGGAGACCTGCCTTTCGGGCGCCTTTACGGCCCTGCCCTCGACGCCCAGCGCCAATCAGGCCGTGCAGGCGCTGCGGGATGAGGCCGGCGAACTGGGCGGCAAATGCGCGCCCCTGACACTGCCGGAGCCTTCGCCGACCTTCGAAGCCATGCTGAACGCCATTGAACAGGGCCTGGCCGAGACGCGTATCGCCTATGGCTGCGCGCCCCAGTCCGAAAAGCCCTCCTGCCGCGGCCTGCTGGCCGCCGAGGCTCGGCACGGCGAACTGCAGCTGTTCAAGCTTGGCAAGACGGAGGCCATCCGCCTCATTCCAGAGGATCACTACAGCCGGGCCAACGCCTATTGGTGGAAGCCCGAGAACGGCAGCTTCGGCGTCAAGCCCGGCGTTGGGGTCAGTCTGACGCGGCTGGTGCTCGACGCGTCGGCCCCCGACACCCCGCTGGCCAGACGGGTGCAGGCCGAGACGCCCTACAGCGACATCGAGGCCGATGTGCTGGCCGCCAATACGCCCTGCGCGACCTGCGAAGAGGAAGTCGCGCGCGTCATTTCCCTCTGGCCGCTGTTTGACGCCCTCGAGCGCGGCTTCATGGTCGCCACGCGCGACAATTTCGACACCGCCATCACGCGGCTCGAAGGCCTGGTTGGTCGATGGGACGCCTATCACTTCGGAGGGGGCAAGGGGCGCGCGCAGCTGCCCTGGGAGCTGACGGTGAACAGTGTCCTCTATGCTAGCCACCGCCCCGACACCGAGGGCTGGCAGGAGCCGCCCGGCCACGCCTTGACGCTGCTGCACCCCTCGCCGGGCCTGGCGCTCAAGGATGTCAATGGCGCCGACACGATCGTCAACGTCGTCGAGGTCGTTGGCTGGAGCCGCTGGGACTACGATCGGAAGTCCTATGCGCGCGCCAACGAGATGGGGATCTCGGCCGTCGCCGCCTATCGCCAGCGGAGCGACGCCAGGAACTGGGGATATGGCGCCCTGGTCCGCACCCCCTTCGACGTGTCCGGAATTCCACTCAACGTGGTCTGGACACGAACAAAACTGAACGTGGGCGGCCATGACGACACCTTCGCGATCTCGGTGGACCTCTCGCGTTTCGCGCCGAAATGGAAAAGCGCCGCCTGCCTGTTCAAACTGCCGTCCTGCGAGAAGACCTGACACCTGGGCGTCCAGCCCATCGGCGGTCTCGCAGCCCGACCGCCTCTACCGCCGCACGCTCTCCACCGACCCCAGATAGCCGCTCTCCCCCGGCCGCAGGCGGCGGTCGGGGAGAGCGGAAGCAAGGCTCAGTTCACATCCATCTCGAACGGCACGGCCGGCAGGCCCGCGCTGTCGAAGAGGTTGAACGTCGGGCTGTCGGCCCAGGCGAACCGCACCTTGGCGGCCTCAGCGCCGGCTGGAGCGGTCAGCACCACGCTCGCCCTGTCGATCCGGGCGTCGGCCCAGCGGCAGGCCTTGGCGGCGTCGCAGAGCTCGAAGCCAATCACCCGGTCCGAGCCGCGCGAGACCAGCGTCCCCCCGATCTGGTCGAAGCCCACGACGACCGTGTCCCCGACCCGTTTGGCCGAGACCGGCGCCGGCCCCGTGGTCACGGCCTCGCCGGCGATGCGGCGGGCGGCCAGGGCCAGGCGGCGGCCGACCTCCTGCTTGTTGGCGGGGTGGATGTCGAAGGGGTCGCCGATGTCGGTCGTCACGGCCAGGCCCGCATGAGCGTCGGCGGCGACAGCGCGGCGCTGGGCCTCGCGCAGGGCGGCCGTGCCAAAGGCGCCGGGCGTTGTCGCGAACGCGCCATAGCTGGCCAACTGGGCGATAACGACCGGCATGTCCGGCGCTATGCCCGCGCGGCGCTCGGCGACGAAGGCCGTCTGCAGGGCCGCATAGGTCTGGTCGCGGCCGACATTGGTCTCGCCCTGATACCAGGCCAGTCCGCCGTAGGCGTAAGGCCCCATGGGCGCCAGCATGCCGTTATAGAGGGTCGAGACCCCGGCCAGGGTGTCCCACGGCGCACGGGGCGGATCGGCGCCGACACGGGGCTCGATGCGATAGGTCCAGGCGTTCAGCGCCAGGCGCGTCCCGTCGGCAAGCACCAACGCCCTTTTCGAGGGATCTCCGTACATTCCGCCATTGGCATAGGTGTCATAGGCCGAGACGACGATGGTGTTCCGGCCGGCCTTCAACGCGCCGGCAGCCAGCGGATACGACCGATCGAGCCACGCCCCCGAGGTCGCGCCGACACCCACGCCGTTCAGATAGGTCGCGTCCATCTCGTCGACCTGGCCGAGGTTCAGGGTCGCGGCCTGCCGAGCCTGGGCGGCGGTCAGCGTCACCTCGGTCTTGAACCAGACCACGCCGTTGAAGGCCGCCAGCTCGGCGACGCCCCAGCGTTCCCAGATCCCGAGGTCCTTGGGCGCTTCGGTCCAGGCGCCAGCGCCTGTCCAGGGCGCGATCGCGGCCTCGCCCGGATGCTTGGGCGCCCACCAGGCCTTGATCGTCTCGCCCCAGCGGCGGTTGGCGGCGGCGGGGTCCTTCAGGGACAGGTTCAGGGTGTCGATGGCTTCGTCATAGCCGCCGACCTTGCGCAGCGCCGCCGGCGTCATCCAGGCTTCGATCCCCGATCCGCCCCATGAGGCGTGGATCAGGCCCAGCGGGACGTTGCGGGTCTTCTGCAGCTCGCGGGCGAAGTAGAAGCAGCTGGCCGAGAACGATCCGACCGTCTCCTTCGTCGTCGGCTTCCAGACCGGCGACTTGGCAAAGTTGGCTTTGGGCGCGCGGCCGTCGGCCTTTTCGATGGTCACCATGCGGATGGCGTCGTTGGGCGCGCCGTTGTTGATCTGGTTCCAGGCGTCGCCGGAGGCCTGGACCTGCATCTCCATGTTCGACTGGCCCGAGCACAGCCAGACATCGCCGGCCAGCACGTCACGCACGGTCTGGGTTTTCGAGGCCGTGGTGGCGGTCAGGTCGTACGGACCGCCCGCCTGCGTCGCGGGCAGGTCGAGGCGCCAGGCGCCGTCCGGACCGGCGGTGGCGCTGGCGGTCTTGCCGGCGAAGGCGACGCTGACGACCTCGCCGGGCCTGGCGGTTCCGAACACCGGCAGCGGGCGGTCGCGCTGGACCACCGCGTGGTCGGCGAACAGGGCGTTAAGGAGGTCCTGGGCGGCGGCGGGGCTGGCCAGCAGGGCGGCGAGGATCAGGCCCGAGGTCAGGCGGCGCATGGTGTTACTCCCTCCGAATAGATCCTCCCCCTCTGGGGGAGGTGGCCCAAAGGGCCGGAGGGGGCCAGCACGGCCTTGGCCGAGATGACCCCCCTCAGTCGCTCCGCGACAGCTCCCCCAGAGGGGGAGCATCTCTAGACCACCGTCAGCGTCGTCTTCTTCAGGTCCACCGAATTGGGCCCGACCATGATCTCGAAGGCGCCCGGCTCGACCACGCGCTTCATTTCCAGGTTCCAGAACCACAGGTCCGACGGCGCGATCTCGAAGGT
The DNA here is from genome assembly GCF_058680895.1 of Caulobacter sp. GSs2. The sequence goes on from NZ_CM178725.1 coordinate 1,282,504, forward strand.
CACGGTGGTCTTGGCGCCGGCCGCCAGGGTGACGCGCTTGAAGTGCTTCAACTCGAGCAGCGGACGGGTCACCGAGGCGGCCACGTCGCGGACATAGAGCTGCACGACTTCATCACCCGCGACCTTGCCGGTGTTGGTCACATCGACCTCGACCTTGACCGTCTCACCCTGGGCGATGCTGGCCTTGGCCAGTCGCGGGACGGCGATGTCGAAGGTCGTGTAGGAGAGGCCGAAACCGAACGGGTAGAGCGGGCTGGTCTTCTCGTCGAACAGATAGCCCCGGCGCGAGGTGGGCTTGCGGTTGTAGTAGATCGGCAGCTGGCCGACATTGCGGGCGATGCTAACGGGCAGCTTGCCGCCTGGATTGGCGCGGCCAAACAGGATGTCGGCGCCGGCCGTGCCGGTCTGCTCGCCCAGGTACCAGCCCTCGATGATGGCGTCGGCGCGCTGCGCCAGCAGGTTGATCGACAGCGGACGGCCGTTGAGCAGGAACACCACGGTGGGCTTGCCCAGGTCGAAGATCGCCTTGGCCAGGTCGTTCTGCTGGCCGATCAGGTCCAGATCGTTGCGGTCGCCCAGGTGGTTGTCGGCCCAGGCCTCGCGGCTGGTCTGCTCGTTGTCGCCCAGCACCATGACCACGACGTCGGCGTTCCTGGCCACTTCGACGGCTTCGGCGATCAGCCTGGCGTTGACGGCCGGATCCACCAGCTTGACCTCGTCGGCGGCCCAGACGCGGCGCTCGGTGATCCGGACGGCCTCGGCATAGTCGAGTTGGAAGCCGGCCGCCTTGGCCTCGGCGGTCAGGCCTTCCAGCAGCGAGACCACATGCTTGGGCTCGTCGGAATAGCCGCCGATCGGGGTGTCGCGGGCGTGAGTGCCCAGCAGCGCCATGCGCTTGATCGCCTTGCCGTTCAGCGGCAGCAGGCCCTTGTCGTTCTTCAGCAGCACCACCGACTTGCGGGCGGCTTCACGGGCCAGGGCGATGGCTTCGGCCGTGTTGTTCTTGGCCTCGGCGGTCTTCTCGTCGGCATAGGGGTTTTCGAAGAAGCCGCCCTCGAACTTCATCGTCAGCACCCGGGCGACGGCGGCGTCGACCTTCTCCAGCGAGACGCGGCCTTCCTTCACCAGCTGCGGCAGCAGGGCATAGGCCTCACCGTCGGGCAGCTCGACATCGACGCCGGCATTGATCGCCATCACGGCGGTGTCGGCCAGACTGTCGGTCATCTTGTGGCGCGAGATCAGTTCCTTGATGGCGAAATAGTCGCTCTGGACCGAGCCCTGATAGCCCCACTCGGTGCGCAGGATGTCGGTCAGCAGCCAGTGGCTGGCGTGCGAGGGCACCCCGTCGATCTCGTTATAGCTGGGCATCACCGACCGCACCGGCAGCTCCTGCACCGCCCGTTCGAACGGCGGGAAGAAGTTCTCGCGCAGGGTGCGCTCGGCGATCTGGGCGGGGCCGACATTGGTGCCGTTCTCGGGCTGGCCGTGGCCGGTCATGTGCTTGAGGGTGACGAACACCTTGTCTTTCGCCAGCGGCAGGGTCTTGCCCTGGAAGCCGCGGATGGCGGCCAGGCCGATCTCGGCGCACAGGTGCGGATCCTCGCCATAGGTCTCCTCGATGCGGCCCCAGCGCGGGTCTCGGGCCACGTCGACTACAGGAGCCAGGGCCATGTTGGAGCCGCGCGCGCGCATCTCCTTGGCGGCCATCGAGAAGATCTTCTCGACCAGCTCGGTGTCGAAGCTGGAGGCCAGGGCGATGGCCTGAGGATAGCTTGTGGCGTCGCGGGCCACATAGCCGTGCAGGGCCTCGTCGTGCATCAACATGGGGATGCCCAGGCGGGTGTTCTCCATCGACCACTTCTGGGCGGCATTGGTGTAGCGGGCGGTGTCGCGCGCGTTGCGGCCCTTGGTGCCGTCCTCGGCCCCGGCGGCGGCGTCGACCACGACGGCGGGTTTCAGACCCCGGCGGTCGGTCGGACGCGAGATCTGGCCCAGGCCGTTGGGGAAGCTCTTGCCGGCCGCCTCGGCCGAGAACTCGCCTTCAGGCGTCTGGATGGCGGCCTTGGTCAGCCAGATGCCGATCAGCTGGGCGGCCTTTTCCTCGATCGTCATGCGGCCCAGCAGGTCCTTGACCCGGGCGTCGACCGGCTGAGTCGGATCCTTGTAGAGCGGCTTGCCGCCTGCGCCCTGCAGGGCGGCGACCGAGACGCCCGGCGCGGTGGCGGCGGCGATGGCGGCGAGGCTGGCGCCGAACAGACGGCGGGTGATGGCGTGTGTCATCTGGTTCGTTTCCCCGGAGGTCTCGTCGTTGGTTGACGGCTGTATGGCCGCCTTGCCGACCACTATGGGGGAGGTTGTCAGACCACTCAAGAAAAGAATGGTAGCGGTCTCATTCATCTAAACCCTCTTCCAGAGGGAGAGGGCGGGGCCCGCGCCGAAGGCGTGGGAGGGTGAGGGGTTACGCCCTCACCCGGAGGCCGGCACGCCGTCAGACGCTGTAACCCCTCACCTCCCACCGCTACGCGGCGGGCCCCTCCTCTCCCTCTGGGAGAGGATCAAGAAGGGGCGATCACCCCTGCCACCCGTCGATCACCCGATCCAGCACCGTCAACGGCACCGGCCCGACCAGCAGGCCCGTGTCGTGGAATCGCCGGATGTCGAACTTCGCCCCCAGCCGCGCCTTCGTCCGCTCGCGAGCCTTGGCCCAGACGGTGTGGCCGACCTTGTACGAGCAAGCCTGGCCAGGATTGGCGCAGTAGCGTTCGACCTCGCTGGTGATGCGGCCCTCCGGCTCGCCGCCGGTCTCCATCATGTAGGCGATGGCCTTTTCGCGGCTCCAGCCCTTGGTGTGGATGCCGGTGTCGACCACGCAGCGGGCGGCGCGGAACAGCCGGGCCTGGTACATGCCCAGCAGGCCCAGCTCGTCGTCGTCATAGACGCCCATCTCCATGGCCACCTGCTCGGCGTACAGCGCCCAGCCCTCGGTATTGGCCGAGAAGCCCATGTTCTGGCGCAGGCGCGGCAGGCTGCTTTCCGCCACCAGGGCCAGCTGGAAGTGATGGCCCGGCGCGGCCTCGTGATAGGTCAGGGTCGGCAGCGACCAGCGCGGACGATCGGCCGTGTCGCGCAGATTGATGTAGAAGGCGCCCGGCCGTGAGCCGTCCAGGGCCGGCCGCTCGTAATAGCCGCCTGCCGCGCCGGCCTCGGTATAGGCCGGGATGCGCCGCACCTCGACCGGGGTCTTGGGGGTGACGCCGAACCACTGCGGCAGCTTGGGCGCCAGGTCGGCGATCAGCTTGTTGCAATAGGCCAGCATCTGGGCGCGGCCTTCATCGGTATTGGGATAGGTCTGGGTCGGGTCGGTGTTCAGCGAGGCCACCCGCGCCCCAACGCTGCCCTGGGTCAGGCCGCGCTTCTTGAGGATGGCGTCCATCTTGGCGCTGATCTCGGCGCCCTCCTCCAGGCCCAGGCGGTGGACCTGATCGGCGGTCATGTCGGTGGTCGTGTAGATCTTCAGCAGGCCCGCATAATAGGCGTCGCCGTCCTTCAGACGGTTGAGGCCCGCGTCGTGCGTGGCCTTGGCGCGAGCGGCCTTCAGCACCTCGATCTGGCGGTCGAGCGCCGGGTGCACCGTGCCGGCCAGCAGCGCGGCGGCCTTGCCTTCATAGTCACCATAGGGCTTGGCCCGGCGGGCCAGCGAGGCGACCAGCACGTTCTTGTCGGCCGGCAGGGCGCGGAACTTGCCCAGCTGGGCGATGGCCTTGTCCAGCATGAAGTCGGCCGGGATCACGCCCTTGCCGGCGTCGGCGGCGAAGCGCTCGCTCTCCTGGTCCAGCACCGTGGCGAAGGCGGCCATGCGCGACAGATAGGTCTCGGCGTCGGCCGCCGACTCGACCTTGTGCTTGGTGTCCAGGAAGCTGGGCGTCGAGGAATAGGCCCCGTAGTACTGGGTCAGCACATAGGGCCGGCTGATCGCGCCATAGTCGAAGCCCGCGACCGCCGCGCGGCTTTCGTACTGGAACATGGCGGTGTCGTAGTTGACGGCGTCGTCGCCGGAGAGCGCCTTACGGTCGATGCCCTTTAGGCGCTGGACGCGCTGGCCGGGCTGGGCCCGGTCCTTGATCCAGCCCGCGATCGAGCGGTCGCCGAGCTTGCCGCGCGCATCGGCGTGGGCGCCGGTGTCGAGGCCCAGATTAGTGGCCTGTTCGGGACTGTCGGACAGGTCCTCGTCGAAGAAGGCGTCGAACAGCTTGTAGAGCTCGGTCTTGGCGCTGTTGGGGGCGTCAGCGGCCTGGGCCGGAAGCGCGGTGGCGAGCGCGGTGGCGGCCGCCCCCATCATGATCTGGCGACGGTCAAACTTCGACATGAAAGGCCCCTGCGACTGAACGATCCCGCCAGCGGTCGCGCTTTGCGGGGGCAAATCAGTCACCCGGCGAGGGCATGTCGTCAAGCCGGAGCGCGGCCTGCAAGCCGCCCAAGAAAAAGGGCCCGTCTGGGCATGACGGGCCCTTCGACTTTGGAGATCGTTCGAAGATGGAGGATCCTGAACACCGCGACCCTACGCCCGACCGCAGTGAGGGGCACCTCCACATATTGTCGCAAGGCCGGATTTCCGGCACTTGCGACCAAGCCCTTGTTTTCGCGAACTACTTGCGCGCCGCCAGGATATCGTCGAGCCGCGCGGGGGTTCCGGCGATGCGTTCCAGGCGCGGATAGCGCAGGCCGCCGCGCCAGTCGATCTTGACCATCCGGTAGCGCTCGCCGTCCTTGACCAGCAGTTCGACCAGCGCCCCCTCCGGCTTGCTGGCCGCCCTGATCGCGTCCTTCAGCTTGTCGGCGTCATAGGTCTCGCCATTAACCGCCACGAGGGTCACGCCCTGGGTCAGGCCCGCCTTGAAGGCCGGACCGCCCCACTGCACATCCGACACGAGGCCGGCGGCGGCAATGGTCAGGCCCAGCGAATAGGCCAGGTTGGTGGACTTGCCGCGCGTCTCGGCCGTCTTGAAGTAGTCGGTCGGGGTCTCGGTATAGATCAGCCGGTAGCCGCCCCGGGTCAGGCCATCCAGCGGGGCCTTTTCCGACAGGCCTTCGATGCGGGTCTTCAGGAAACTGGTCCAGTCGTGGGCGACCACGTCGTTCAGCGTCGCGGCCACATCCTCGAAGGTATAGGTACGCGGCACATACGAGCCGTTGTCGACGCCGAAGAAGGCCTTGGCGAAGTCGTCCAGCGACTTCTTGCCGCCGGTCTTCTCGCGGATCAGCGTATCGGCGTCGAGCCAGACCAGCTGGCCTTCCGAATAGTAGTCCTCGCTGCGCTGGTAGCTGACCCACGACAGCGGCTTGCGCATGGCGATGATCGGATCGTTGGTGGTGTCGGCCACGCTGCGCCAGTCGCGGCCGCGCCGGTTGTCATAGAGCGCCGCCGTCATGGCCAGGGCGTCCAGGCTCTGCTGCTTGGTGTGCAGGTTGGAGCGCGCCGACAGCACCCCGCCCCAGTACTGGGTCTGGCCCTCATAGACCCACATCAGGCTATCGCGCATCGGCTCGTTCAGGGTGGCGGTCCACAGATCGGCGCCGCGGCGGAACTTGCCGTTCCACGAGTGGGTGAACTCGTGGGGCAGCAGGTCGCGGCCCACATAGGTCTTGTCCCACTCGGTGAAGTACTTGGGCGCGACGCGGTTTTCGCTGGAGCGGTGATGCTCCAGGCCGATGCCGCCCAGCTGGTCGGACAGGGCGACCAGGAAGTCATAGTGATCGTAATGATGCGAGCCGTAGAGCTTGTAGGCCTGCTGAACCAGGTCCTTGTGGGCCTGGATATGTTCGGGCTTGAACTCCAGCAGCTCGGGCTTGTCGGCCATCAGGTTCAGGCGCACCGGCGCGCGACCGCCCGGATCCAGCTCGACCGTCTTGAAATAGCGGCCCGCGAACATCGGCGAGTCGACCAGGGTTTCGAACGGCGTGACCTTGAAGGTCGTGGTCTGGCCCTCGGTCTTGGCGACCTCCAGGGCGGAAGCGAACTTGAAGCCTTCCGGCAGCTTGACGCTAGCCTCGACGGGGATCTGGCGGGTGTAGTAACCGGCCGGATAGAAGCCCATCTGCAACCACTGCAGGTTCAGCATGTCGGGCGTCATCACCTGGCGGCCAACCCTGGCCTCGACCGGCGACAAGAATTGATAGCTGAGCTGCAGTTCCGAAACGCCCTCTGGAACCTCGACATGGAAGGCGAAGACCTGGACTAGGTCGCGCGTCCAGGCCAGGCGCTGGCCGTTGGCGGTGATCACCAGGCCCGCCAGCTTGTCGATGTCGTTGCGCGGCGAGTGGCCGCCGGGAACCCACTGCGGATAGAGGATCGTGAACTTGCCGGCCTTGGCCACCGGGATGGTCTGGCGGATATCGAAGATCTTGCGCGCCAGGTCAGTGGCGTCGACCGAAAGCTTCAGCGTGCCCGGATAGGGAATGTCCTTCGCGGCCGCGATGGCCGGGGTCGGGGCCGAAGGCTGCGGCAGGGTCTGGGCGACGGCAGTCGTGGCGGCCAGGGCCAGCAGCGAAACGGAAAAGAACAGCGCTTTCACAAAACACCCCAATGCAGTCCGCAAGCGTGCGCCTCGCGGTTAAGAGGCGGGATGTTTCACCCCTTATCCGTCACTTGTCGAGCCGTCAGGACGACGTCTCGAGCCCCCGACAGCGGTTCGCCCAATCGTCGGGCTGCGACAGCGCCTCCGGGGTTTCCCTTAAGCGCGCACCCTTGATTGCCCACCGGATCAAAGGCGGTCAGGGTCATGAGGTCGGGAACCCGCCAGTTCCCCCGGCGAGTGGGTCGATCAGGGAACACCGCCTCCCCCCTGATCGACCTTTCCCGCGTTTGAGGGCGGCGGCGATGATGGTCCGCGCCACAAATTAGGCCAAACCAGCACTTGAAATTGCAAGTCGTTCTCAAGTATGGACGAGACCTGTTCCCGCTCAAGGTCTCCGCCTCCTCGTGTCGTCCGCCGCCACCGCCCAGCATCGCCGCTCGTTCTGGCTCAAGCAGCTGCACCAGTGGCACTGGATCAGCGCGGCCCTGAGCCTGATCGGCATGCTGCTGTTCTCGATCACCGGCATCACGCTGAACCATGCCGGCCAGATCGAGGCCGAGCCCGTCGTGGTCAGCCGCAAGGCCACCCTGCCGGCCGACCTGATCGCCGACCTGGCCAGGGGTCCGGTCGAGGGCAAGCGCCCCCTGCCCCTGAAGCTGCAGCACTGGTTGGACAAGGCCGTCGGGACCGACATCGCCGGGCGCGAGGCCGAGTGGTCCGACGCCGAGGTCTATGTCGCCCTGGCCCGCCCCGGCGGCGACGCCTGGCTGTCGATCGACCGCGAGACCGGCGCCGTCGAGCACGAAAAGACTACGCGCGGCGCGGTGTCCTTGCTCAACGACCTGCACAAGGGCCGCAACACCGGCAAGGCCTGGGCCTGGTTCATCGACATCTTCGCCGCCGCCACCATCGTGTTCACGGTCACCGGCCTGATCCTGCTGCAGTTCCACGCCCGGGCCCGGCCCCTGACCTGGCCGCTGGTCGCCGCCGGCCTCGCCGCCCCCGTCATTCTCGTCATTCTCTTTGTCCACCTCTGAGGTGAAATCCGTGAAGCGTTCCGTCTCCCTGCTCACCTTCGCCGGCGCCGCCGTGGCCGCCCCGGCCATGGCCGCCGATCTCAACGTCACCGTCGAGATCCCCCGCCTGTCGGTGGCCGAGTACCACAAGCCCTATGTGGCCATCTGGATCGAGAACAGCGACGCCAGCGCCGCCGGCACCCTGGCCGTCTGGTACGATCCCGACTCCAAGGAAGACCACGGCACCAAGTGGCTCAAGGACATGCGCCAGTGGTGGCGCAAGGCCGGCCGCGAGATGAAGTTCCCCGCCGACGGCGTCAGCGGCGCGACCCGCGCCCCCGGCCCGCAGAAGGTGGTGTTCAGCGGCGCCAAGGGCGCGCTGAAAAACCTCAAGCCCGGCCAGTACAATCTGGTGGTCGAGGCCGCCCGCGAAGTCGGCGGCCATGAAGCCGTCCGCGTGCCCTTCGTCTGGGGCAAGCCCGGCAAGCCCGCCACCGTCAAGGGCTCGGCCGAGCTCGGCGCCGTCACCGTCTTCGTCAAGTAAGCGAGAAAACCGATGTCCCTGAAGACCCGCCTTTTCGCCGTCGCCGCAGCCGGCCTCGCCCTGACCCTGCCGATGTCGGCCAGCGCTCACCGTGGCTGGCTGTTGCCTTCGTTCACCGTGCTGTCGGGCGACGGCTCGTGGGTGACGGTCGACGCCGCCATCTCCAACGAGCTGTTCTATCCCGACCATCGCGCCATGCGCGTGGACGGCGTGGTCGTCACCGCCCCGGACGGCTCGATCTCGAAGCTGCAGAACGCCTCGACCGGCCAGTATCGCTCGACCTTCGACGTGCAGCTGAACCAGGCCGGCACCTGGAAGATCGGCTCGGCCGCCCACACCGTCACCGCCAGCTGGACCGAGAACGGCGAGATCAAGCGCTTCCGCGGCACGGCCGAGGAGTTCGCCAAGGCCGTTCCGGCCAATGCCGCCGACCTGAAGACCATCACGGGCAGCAATCGCAACGAGACCTATGTCACGCGGGACAAGCCGACCACCGAGGTCTTCAAGCCCACCGGCAAGGGCCTGGAGCTGACGCCCGTGACCCACCCGACCGACATTGTGGCCAGCGAGGCTGCGACCTTCCGGTTCCTGCTCGACGGCAAGCCCGCCGCCGGCCTTGAGGTTACCTTCGTGCCCGGCGGCGCGCGCTGGCGGGCCACGCCCGGTGAGATCAAGGTCAAGGCGGGCGCTGACGGCGCAGTGACCTTCACCCTGCCGGATGCCGGCATGTACTGGGTCAACGCCACGGCGCGCGGCGGCGAGAGCGCCGGTCGTGGTCCCGGCGGCGGTATGGGCGCTCCCGGTGCGGCCCCCGCCGCTCCGGCGCCCGTGACGGCCCTGGCCGGCGACGGCTTCTCGGCCAGCTACACCGCCGTGGTCGAAGCGCAACGGCCTTAGGAAAAGCTCCCTTCCCCCTTGATGGGGGAAGGGTTGGGGATGGGGGTGACAGCGCCGCAGGATGTGACGCGACCTTCGTGAAACCGGCCAGCGCCTTCACCCCCATCCCTGCCCTTCCCCCATCAAAAGGGGAAGGATCGAGATCGAGCCTGACACCCATGACCCGCGTCCTCGTCCCCCTCCTCACCGAGCCACCCGCCCGCCCGCTCGGCGGCGTGGCGCATGCGCTCTCGGGTCAGACCATGGGCACGACCTGGTCGGTGAAGCTGGTCGCCCAGCCCGCCGCCGACGTTCAGGGCCTGGCCGCCATGGTCCAGCGCGCCCTGGACGCCGTGGTGGCGCAGATGAGCCCGTGGGAGCCGCTATCGGACCTGTCGCGCTACAACCGCGCCGCCGCCGGAAGCTGGACACCCCTGCCCGCCGACATGGCCACTGTGGTGCGCCGCGCCATCGCCGTCGCCGAGGCCACCCACGGCGCCTTTGACCCGACCCTGGGCTCCCTGACCGACCTCTGGGGCTTTGGCCCCCGCCCCTTCCCCGGCGAGCCGCCGTCGCGCGAAGCGACCCTGGCCGCGCTCGAATCCAGCGGCTGGAAGCGTCTGGTGCTGGACGGCGACGCCCTGTTCCAGCCGGGGTCCCTGCGCCTCGACCTCAACGGCATCGCCAAGGGTTTTGGCGTCGACCAGGCCGCGCAGGCCCTGGAGCGGGCCGGCGTGAGATCGTACCTCGTCGAGGTCGGCGGCGAGCTGCGCGGAACCGGCGCCAGGCCCGATGGCCAGCCCTGGTGGGTCGAGCTTGAACGGCCACCGACCGCCAATGACTCCCTGCGCACACTCGTGGCGCTGCACGATTTATCGGTGGCGACGTCGGGCGACTATCGCCGCTTCTTCGACCATGACGGCCGCCGCTACGCCCACACCCTGGACCCGGCCTCCGGCGCGCCCGGCGACCACGGCGTGGTCAGCGTCACAGTGCTGGCCAGGACCTGCATGGACGCCGACGCCTGGGCCACGGCGCTCACGGTCATGGGACCGGATGCGGCTCTGGCCTTCGCCACAGCGCATGAACTGCCCGCCCTGATCGTCAGTCGCGCGGCAAAAGGCCTGGAAGAACGCCTGTCGCCGGCCTTGCTGGCCATGCTCGACGCATGATCGATTTCACCGCCCTGGATCCCGAGACCCGGCGTCACCTCGCCGCCGCCGGTGTCGCCTTGGTCTGGGTCGCCTTCTGCGGCCTGATCGCCGCCCGCCACGCCCTGCGCCGCCGCGCCGAGCGCCGCGAGGCCGCCGCCCTGGCGCAAGGCGCTGGCGAGCCGATGCTGGTCGCCTATGCCAGCCAGACCGGCTTCGCCGAGGAACTGGCCCGCGCCACCGCCACGGCCCTGACCGCCGGCGGCGCGCCGGTGATCTTGCGCGACCTCTCGGCCGTCACCGCCGCCGACCTGGCCGGCGCCGGCCGCGCCCTGTTCGTGGTCAGCACCACCGGCGAGGGCGACGCCCCCGACCCGGCCCGCGCCTTCATCCGCGACGTGATGGCGGCCGAGCCTGACCTCTCGGCCCTGCGCTATGGCGTGCTGGCCCTTGGCGACACCGAATACAGCCAGTTCTGCGCCTTTGGCCGCTCGCTGGACGCCTGGCTGGCCCGGCATGGCGCAGCGCCGCTGTTCGACCGCGTGGAGGTCGACAACGGCGAAGAGGCCGCCCTGCATCACTGGCAGGCCCATCTGGCTGTCCTGACCGGCCACACCGACGCGCCCGACTGGAGCCGTCCAGCCTATGGCCCGTGGACGCTGACCCAGCGCCGCCTGCTCAATCCCGGCAGTCCTGGCGGCGAGGCGTGGCACATTCGACTCGAGCCGCAGGACGGCGTTCTGGACTGGTCAGCCGGCGACATCGTCGAGATCGGTCCGCGCAATGATCCGGCCGAGGTCGCCGCCCTGATCACCCGCCTGGGCCTGCCGGTTTCGATTGCGCCAGCTCTGGCCGCCCGCCGCCTGCCGCAAGACATCGAACCCCTGATCGGCCTGACCGGCGAGGCGGTGCTGGAGCGCCTGACCGCCCTGCCGCACCGCGAATATTCCATCGCCTCCCTGCCGGCCGATGGCGGGATCGAGCTGATCGTGCGCCTGATGCCCCGCGCCGATGGCCAGCCGGGCCTGGGCTCGGGCTGGCTGTGCCGCTTCGCCGACGAGGGCGCGGCGATCGATGCCCGCGTCAGGGTCAATCGCAGCTTCCATGCGCCGGACACCGACGCGCCGATGATCCTGATCGGCGCGGGCACGGGTCTGGCCGGACTGCGCGCCCACCTCAAGGCCCGCGCCGCCGCGGGGCGCGGCCGCAACTGGCTGCTGTTTGGCGAGCGCACGGCGGCGCACGACGCCTTCCACCAGGACGAGGTGGCCGGCTGGGTGCTGACCGGCGCGCTTGAGCGCCTGGACCTGGCCTTTTCGCGCGACCAGGCCCAGCGGGTCTATGTGCAGCACCGGCTGCGCGAAGCCGCCGACGCCGTGCGGGCGTGGGTGGCGGACGGCGCGACGATTATGGTCTGCGGCGCGCTTGAAGGGATGTCGCGCGAGGTCCACGTGGCGTTGGACGATATACTGGGCGCCGAGGGGCTGGAGGCGCTTACCGACGCTGGGCGCTATCGGCGGGACGTGTATTAGGCCGCAGACGCCCAACGCCCCCTCCGTCACGTCGCCTCCCATTCTTTGCTTGAGGGCGGCGCCGCGCCACCTCCCCCGCAAGCGGGGCAGGAAGGTTCAGCTGCTCTTCTCCTGCCCCGTAGCGAAGCGTGCGGGGGAGGTGGCGCGCTGCGAATACGCAGCGTGACGGAGGGGGCGCTACGGCCTCAACAACGCCGCCCACTCCTCCGGCGTATTCGCCCCCCGAAGCCTTGCCTCCGACCCAACCGGCATGGCCACCACCGCCAGCCCCGCGCGCTCGACCAGTCGCCGCAGCGGCCAGCCGGCCTCAGCGCCTTCGGGCAGGGCGGAGAAGGTCAGGACCATCGGCAGCGGCAACCCCTCGAACGCGGCGCCGGGCGCGTCGGCCGCCAGCAGCAGGGTCAAATCCTCAACGGTGAGCGTCGGCGCGTCCACCGCCAGGATCAGCGCCCGCTCCAGACCCAGCGCCCGTAGCGCCTCCACGCCGGCCAGCACACCGCCCACCGGCCCCGCGCCCGGCTCGGGATCCGGTACGAACGGCAGACCCAGATCGGCCCCGACCGTCAGCACCGCCCGGGCCCCGACCGTGCGCGCCAGCTCGGCCACCCGATCCACCGCCCGCGCGCCGTCCCAGTCCAGCGCAGCCTTGTCGCGACCCATGCGGCGCGAGCCGCCGCCAGTGAGGATGAGAGCGCCGAAGGGTGTCATCCCCGTTTCCTACATCCGTCTCGCACAGGGTGAGAAGGCCCCTGCAACCCCCGGCTTCCACTGATGCTCCGAACCGGTCTAGTCTCCGCGCCCAAAGGGACGGGTCAACCATGAGCTTACCGCCGGAACGCCAGAGGCGTCGCACCACGCAGAGCGCGACGATCCGCGATGTCGCGGCGCGCGCCGGCGTGTCGCCCATGACCGTGTCGCGGGTGATCAACCGCGAGACCACCGTCAAGGAAGAGACCCGCGCCCTGGTCGAACAGGCGATCACCGACCTCAACTACGCACCCAATCCCGCCGCCCGCAGCCTGGCCGGATCGGCCCCGTTCCGCATCGGCCTGCTGTATGACAACCCCTCGACCGGCTATCTGTCGGAGTTCCTGGTCGGGGCGCTGGACGAGAGCAGCCGCACGGGCGCGCAGGTTGTCATCGAGAAATGTGCCGAGCCCGAACTGGCCGGCGCCACCCTGACCCGCCTGCTGCGCACCGGGGTCGACGGCCTGATCCTGCCGCCGCCGCTGTGCGAATCGCCCCAGGTGCTGGCCGAGGTAAAGGCCTCCGGCGCCGCCGCCGTCGGTGTGGCCCCAGGCATGACCAGCCCCGACATGGCCACCATCCGCATCGACAACGAGGCCGCCGCCTACGAACTGACCCAGCACCTGCTGGCCCTGGGCCACAAGCGGTTCGGCTTCATCAAGGGCCACCCCAACCAGACGGTCAGCCAGCAACGGCTGGACGGCTTCATGACCGCGCTGAAGGCCGCCGGGATTCCCCTGGAGAACGTGCGGGTCGAGCAGGGCTATTTCACCTATCGCTCGGGCCTGGAGGCGGCCGAGCGGCTGCTGGCCAGCGATATTCGCCCCACTGCGATCTTCGCCTGCAATGACGACATGGCCGCCGCCGCCGCGGGCCTGGCCCATCGCCTTGGGCTGGACGTGCCGGGCGATGTCTCGATTGTCGGCTTCGACGACACCTCGATCGCCGCCAATATCTGGCCGCCCCTGACCACCGTCCACCAGCCAATCGCCGCGATGGCCCGCGCGGCGGTGGATCTGGTGCTGGAGGAGATCCGCCGCAAGCGCGACGGGACGGGCGAGCCCCGGCAGTTGATGCATCCGCACACCCTGATCGTGCGGGATTCCACCGGGCCGGCGCCGAACTAGCCGTTCTCACCGCGCAAGGATGTCCCCACTATTGGTCTGACAAACGCTTGCCGCCCCCACATGTTAGCGCTAACAAGTGCGTGAGCATGAACGAGCGCGGCCGCCCAAGGTGGGGCGAGGTCCAGACGCTCGAGACGGGGAGACGACGCCGTGGGCGTGACGCAATTCCTTCCGGAAGACTGGCAAGACGCGACCCTGCTGGGCCGCATCGACTTCGGCGATGGCCCGACCCCCGTGCTGGTGCGCGGCGGGCGCATCGAGGACATGTCGAAGATCGCCCCGACGGTCGCCGACCTGATGAACGCCTATGCGCCCGGCGCGGCGATCCCGCGCGGCGAGGATCGCGGACCTCTGGAAGAGCTGGATATCCGCCCTGTCTGGGCCGACGCCTCGGGCGAAGCGGCCGCCAAGCTGCTGGCCCCCGTTGACCTGCAGTGCCTTAAGGCCGCCGGCGTCACCTTCGCCGTCTCGACCCTGGAGCGGGTGATCGAGGAACGGGCCCGAGGCGACGCCGCCGAGGCCCTGAAAATCCGCGAACAGCTGGCCGACAGCATGGGCGGCGACCTGCGCAGCGTCGATCCGGGCTCGGAGGGCGCCGAGCGCCTGAAGCAGACCCTGATCAAGGACGGTCTGTGGTCGCAGTATCTGGAAGTCGCCATCGGCCCCGACGCCGAGATCTTCACCAAGGGCCCCACCCTATCGTCGATGGGCTGGGGCGACCAGGTCGGCGTGCGCTCCGACAGCCACTGGAACAATCCCGAGCCGGAAGTCGTGCTGCTGTGCGACGGCGCGGGCCAGATCCGCGGCGCGGCGCTGGGCAACGACGTCAATCTGCGCGACTTCGAGGGCCGCTCGGCCCTGCTGCTCTCCAAGGCCAAGGACAACAACGCCTCGTGCGCCATCGGCCCGTTCGTGCGGCTGTTCGACGACGGCTTCTCGCTGGACGACGTGCGCTCGGCCGAGGTCGAGCTGAAGATCACCGGCCGCGACAACTTCGTGCTGGATGGCCATTCCAACATGAGCCTGATCAGCCGCGACCCGGCCGTTCTGGCCGGTCAGGCGTTCGGCAAGCAGCACCAGTATCCCGACGGCTTTGCTTTGTTCCTGGGCACGATGTTCGCGCCGATCCAGGACCGCGACACGGCCGGCCAGGGCTTCACCCACAAGGTCGGCGACCGCGTCCGCGTCTCGACCCCGAAACTGGGCGTCCTCGAAAACGAGGTGACCACCTGCGACCAGGCCAAGCCCTGGACGTTCGGGATCTCCGCCCTGATCCGCAATCTGGCCGGCCGCGGCCTGCTCTAACTTTTCGTATTTCGAGGACCTCGTCCCATGACCGACACCCTGCGCCACTTCATCGGCGGCGAACGCGTCGCCTCCGACGCCCCGACCCAGAGCCTGAACCCGTCGAACACCAACGAGGTCGTGGCCAATGTGCCCAACGGCGGTTCCGCCGAAGTCGACGCCGCCGTCGACGCGGCCAAGAAGGCGTTCCCGAGCTGGTCGGAAAGCTCGCCTGAGGTTCGCTCGGACCTGCTGGACAAGGTCGGCTCGACCATCATCGCCCGCAGCGCTGACATCGGCCGTCTTCTGGCCCGCGAAGAGGGCAAGACGGTTCCGGAAGGCGTGGGCGAGACCGTCCGCGCCGGCCGCATCTTCAAGTACTTCGCCGGCGAGGCCCTGCGCCGCCATGGCCAGAACCTGGAAAGCACCCGTCCGGGCGTCGAGATCCAGACCTATCGCCAGGCCGTCGGCGTGTTCGGTCTCGTGACCCCCTGGAACTTCCCGATCGCCATCCCGGCCTGGAAGGCGGCTCCGGCCTTGGCCTTCGGCAATACCGTGGTGATCAAGCCCGCCGGCCCGACCCCGGCCACCGCCTCGGTGCTGGCTGACATCATGCAGGAATGCGGCGCTCCGGCCGGCGTGTTCAACATGCTGTTTGGTCGCGGTTCGATGGGCGACGCCCTGGTCAAGCACAAGGACGTCGACGGCGTCTCGTTCACCGGCTCGCAGGGCGTGGGCGCGCAAGTCGCCGCCGCCGCTGTGGCCCGTCAGGCCCGTGTGCAGCTGGAGATGGGCGGCAAGAACCCGCTGATCGTGCTGGACGACGCCGACCTGGAACGCGCCGTCGCCATCGCTCTGGACGGCTCGTTCTTCGCCACCGGCCAGCGCTGCACCGCCAGCTCGCGCCTGATCGTCACCGACGGCATCCACGATCGCTTCGTGGCCCTGCTGGCCGAGAAGATCGCCGCCCTGCGGGTCGGTGACGCCCTCGACCCCAACACCCAGATCGGTCCGGCGGTCTCCGAAGACCAGATGGAAACCTCGTACCGCTACATCAACATTGCCGCCGGCGAGGGCGGCCGCATCGTCACCGGCGGCCAGCGCCTACAGCTGGAAAATCCCGGCTGGTACGTGCAGCCGACCCTGATCGCCGACACCGATCGCAACATGCGGATCAACAACGAGGAAGTCTTCGGCCCCGTCGCCTCGACCATCCGGGTCAAGGACTATGAGGAAGCCCTGGAGGTCGCCAACGGCGTCGAGTTTGGCCTGTCGGCCGGCATCGCCACCACCTCGCTGAAATATGCCCGCCACTTCCAGCGTCACGCCAAGGCCGGCATGACCATGGTCAATCTGGCCACCGCCGGCGTCGACTATCACGTGCCGTTCGGGGGTTCGAAGAGCTCCAGCTACGGGGCCCGCGAACAGGGCTTCGCGGCGGTCGAGTTCTTCACCCAGACCAAAACCTCGTATTCCTGGTCGTAAGCCGCATGTCCTCAGCCATCTATCCCAGCCTGAAGGGCAAGCGCGTCGTCGTCACCGGCGGCGGCAGCGGCATCGGGGCCGGCCTGACCGCCGGCTTCGTGCGCCAGGGCGCCGAGGTGATCTTCCTCGACATCGTCGATGCGGACTCCATGGCCCTGGTCGACGCGCTGACGCCGAACGCGGCCATCGCGCCGATCTACAGGCATTGCGACCTGATGGACCTCGACAGCCTGAAGGCCGTGCTGGCCGAGATCGGCGACATCGACGTGCTGGTCAACAATGCCGGCAATGACGACCGCCACAAGCTGGCCGACATCACGCCCGCCTATTGGGACAACCGCATCGGCGTCAATCTGCGCCACATGCTGTTCGCGGCCCAGGCGGTCGCGCCGGGCATGGCCAGGCGCGACGGCGGGGCGATCATCAATTTCGGCTCGATCAGCTGGCACCTGGGTCTGGAAGACCTGGTCCTCTACGAAACCGCCAAGGCGGGCATCGAGGGCATGACCCGGGCCCTGGCCCGCGAGCTGGGTCCCGACGACATCCGCGTCACCTGCGTGGTGCCCGGCAACGTCAAGACCAAGCGCCAAGAGAAGTGGTACACGCCCGAAGGCGAGGCCGAGATCGTCAAGGCCCAGTGCCTGAAGGGCCGCCTGGTCCCCGACCACGTGGCATCCCTGGTGCTGTTCCTGGCCTCGGACGATGCGGCCCTGTGCACGGGCCATGAGTACTGGATCGACGCCGGCTGGCGGTAAACTGGGGATTGCGCCCTTCCCCCTTGATGGGGGAAGGGTTGGGGATGGGGGTGCTGCGGCGGTTCCGCCGGCAAGCGCCCTATCACCCCCACCCAACCCTCCCCCATCAAGGGGGAGGGCTAAGGAGATTATGCGTATGCCAACCCCCACCTGCGTCTGGGACCTGAAAGCCACCCTCGGCGAGGGTCCGATCTGGCATCGTGACGCCCTGTGGTTCGTCGACATCAAGGGCCACACCGTCCACCGCTATGATCCGGCCAGCGGCGCGCAGCACAGCTTTCCCGCCCCCGACCAGGTGACCTTCGTGGCGCCCATCGCCGGCGAGGACGGCTTCATCGCCGGGCTGAAGAGCGGCCTGCACAGCTTCGATCCCGCCAGCGGCGACTTCGCGTTCCTGGGCGAGATCGAGCCGCCGGAGCTGGACAATCGCCCCAACGATTCCACCATCGACGCCGAGGGCCGGCTGTGGTTCGGCACCATGCACGACGGCGAAGAGGCCGCCAGCGGCGCCCTCTATCGCCTGACCGCCGCCGGTGAAACGGTCAAGCAGGACGACGGCGTCTGCATCACCAACGGCCCGTGCGTCAGCCCGGACGGCAAGACCTTCTATCACACCGATACCCTGGCCAAGACGATCTGGGCCTATGACGTCGACGCCGACGGCGACCTGACCAACAAGCGCGTGCTGGCCCGCATCGACATCGAAAACGCCTGGCCCGACGGCTCGGTGGTCGATTCACAGGGCTATCTGTGGACCGCCCTGTGGGGCGGCGCGTCGGTGCTGCGCATCTCGCCGGAGGGCGAGATCGTCGACCGCATCGCCCTGCCCGCCCCCAATATCACCAAGCCGTGCTTTGGCGGCCCGCGCCTGAAGACCCTCTATTTCACCACCGCCCGCAAGGGCCTGAGCGACGAGACCCTCGCCGCCTGGCCCGAAGCCGGCGGCCTGTTCGCCGTCGATGTCGATGTCGCCGGCCAGCCCCAATACGAGGTGCGCCTTGACCGCCCCTAACCGCACGCCCCGCCGGTTCCGCTCGCGAGACTGGTTCGACAATCCCGACCACATCGACATGACCGCCCTCTATCTGGAGCGGTTCATGAACTACGGGATCACGCCGGAAGAGCTGCGCAGCGGCAAGCCGATCATCGGCATCGCCCAGACCGGCAGCGACATCTCGCCGTGCAACCGCATCCACCTGGACCTGGTGACCCGGATCCGCGACGGCATCCGCGACGCCGGCGGCATTCCGATGGAGTTCCCGGTCCATCCGATCTTCGAGAACTGCCGTCGCCCGACCGCGGCGCTGGACCGCAACCTCTCGTATCTGGGCCTGGTCGAGACCCTGCACGGCTATCCGATCGACGCCGTGGTCCTGACCACCGGCTGCGACAAGACCACGCCGGCCGGCATCATGGCCGCCACTACGGTCAATATCCCGGCCATCGTGCTGTCGGGCGGACCGATGCTGGACGGCTGGCATGACGGCGAACTGGTCGGTTCGGGCACGGTGATCTGGCGCTCGCGCCGCAAGCTGGCGGCCGGCGAGATCGACGAGGCGGAGTTCATCCAGCGCGCCGCCGACAGCGCGCCCTCGGCCGGTCACTGCAACACCATGGGCACGGCCTCGACCATGAATGCGGTCGCCGAAGCCCTGGGCCTGTCGCTGACCGGCTGCGCGGCCATCCCCGCCCCCTATCGCGAGCGCGGCCAGATGGCCTATCGCACCGGCCAGCGGATCGTCGACCTGGCCTATGAAGACATCAAGCCCAAGGACATCCTGACCCAGAAGGCGTTCGAGAACGCCATCGCCCTGGTCGCGGCGGCCGGCGGCTCGACCAACGCCCAGCCCCACATCGTGGCCATGGCCCGTCACGCCGGTCTGGAGATCACCGCCGACGACTGGCGCGCGGCCTATGACATCCCGCTGATCGTCAACATGCAGCCGGCCGGCAAGTATCTGGGCGAGCGCTTCCACCGGGCCGGCGGCGCCCCCGCCGTGCTGTGGGAGCTGCTGCAGAACGGCCGCCTGCATGGCGATGTGCTGACGGTGACCGGCAAGACCATGGCCGAGAACCTGGAAGGCCGCGAGACCAAGGACCGCGAGGTGATCTTCCCCTACGCCCAGCCGCTGGCCGAAAAGGCCGGCTTCCTGGTGTTGAAGGGCAACCTGTTCGATTTCGCGATCATGAAGTCCAGCGTCATCGGCGCCGACTTCCGGGCCCGCTATCTGAGCGATCCGGGCAAGGAAGACATCTTCGAGGCCCGCGCCATCGTGTTCGACGGGTCGGGCGACTATCACGCCCGCATCAACGACCCGGCCCTGAACATCGACGAGCACTGCATCCTGGTGATCCGCGGCGCCGGCCCGATCGGCTGGCCCGGTTCGGCAGAGGTGGTCAACATGCAGCCGCCGGACGCCCTGCTGAAGCGCGGCATCATGAGCCTGCCCACCCTGGGCGACGGCCGCCAGTCGGGCACCGCCGACAGCCCCTCGATCCTCAACGCCTCGCCCGAAAGCGCGATCGGCGGCGGGCTGTCGTGGCTGCGCACCGGCGACACCATCCGCATCGACCTCAACACCGGCCGCTGCGACGCCCTGGTCGACGAGGCGGTGATCGCCGAACGCCGCAAGGAAGGCCTGCCGCCCGTGCCGGAAACCATGACCCCCTGGCAGGAAATCTACCGCGCCCATACCGGCCAGCTCGAGACCGGCGGGGTGCTGGAATTTGCGGTCAAGTACCAGGACCTGGCCAGCAAGCTGCCCCGGCACAACCACTGAGTCCCGGCTCCGCTCCACCGGGCAAAGGCTCGGTTGAGCGGAGAGTCAGGGCGGTGGCGACATGGCTCAACCCGCCGACGCCGCCAAAAGCAGCGCCACCTGGGCCAGGGCGGCCAGCAGGGCCAGGATCAGCCCGACCCACAGCCGGGGTCCTGCCAGGGTCATGATCATCGGCCGGGTCGGGAAGTTGAAGGTCTGGGGCATGGCCGCGTGCTTGAAAGCGTGGGCCCCGGCAAAGCGCGGATCACAGACCAGCTGGGCCAGGTCCCGCCGGCTGCGATAGCGGACATAGCCCATCATCGACCATTTGGGGCAGTCCTCGATCCCCCAGGTATCGACCAGGCCCCCGACCTGCCGGGCGGCCAGGGCCGGATGGCCGCCCCGCCGGAACAGGGCCGGCAGGAACATGCGGGTATAGCCTTCCATCACCTCGCGGGCGGGCTTCAGTGCGCCGGTCGCCGGATCGGCCACCGGTCCGTCGGCCATGCGGATGACGTTGAGCATGAAGAACTCGCGCCCGTCGTCCTCGGCCAGGAAGCGCTCGAGGGTCGGCAGTTCGTCGGCCCCGCCCCGACCGATACTGGCGGCCCTCATCCGGCCGATCAGGTCGGTGACCTCGGCCGCCGACAGCGGGCCGCGCCAGTTCACATACCAGGCCAGGAACAGGGCATAGAGACCAAGGGCGGCAACCCAGACCCAGAAACTCGACATCTTGCAGACCCTCCCATAAGCCCTGCGGGCTTCAGCCCATCACGGTTTCGATCAGCACCTGGCCTTCAAGGCCGGCGTCACGATGGACGTGGATCTCGGCATAGCCGGGCGAACTGAGGATCTCGGCCATGGCCTTGAAGGACGGGTACATCATCACCGCCACCGAATCCCACGGCCCCTCGACCTCGCCGATCAACAGGCCGCGCACCTGGGCGCTGAACACCAGCTTGCCGCCCGCCTCGGCGATCATCTTGCTGACGGCCCGGCCATAGAGGGCATAGGCCTCAGCGCCGCTCAGCGTGGTCTCGCGCCCGTCGGGATAGACGGCTTGGTCGCGGAATTTCAGCAGGTTGAGCATGTAGATCGGCTTGCCGTCGTCCCGCTGAAACGCGGCGAGCTGCTGGGCCTGGGTCGGGCCGTGGGCATTGGTGACCTGCATCGGAAATCTCCGGGAACCGCCGCCCGGACCGTTCCGGGCTCATAATATGGCAATAAGCATGCCACTTGTTTACAGCCCCTGTCACCCCCGAAACCTGACCGCACGCCCTGCCCGGTACGCGCGGGTTCAAGCCCCTGACGGAATCATGCTGCGACTGGCGTCCAGCCGTTCCGCTTCAAGAAACGGCAGGGAAGACGGCCCCTCCTCCGCCAAGCATCCGCAGGGCGCATCGGTCCGTAGCTTGAGCCTCAAGACGGAGTTCCCCATGCGCGCCCTGCTGATCGCTTCGAGCCTGCTGATCCTCGCGGGGTGCGCCTCGACGGGCGCGTCCACCAGCGCTCTGAAACCCGCCACGACGATTGACGCGGCGCGGTTCTACACCGGCACATGGTACGAGATCGGACGACGGCCCATGTCGCTCACCGATGGCTGCGTGGCGGGCGGCACCACCTATACGCCGCGCGGCGGCGACAAGGTCACGGTGCTGGACTTCTGCCGGGCCGGCTCGCCCACCACGGGCAAGTTGAAGACCATCGGCGGCCCGGCACGCATTATGGATCCGGGGACAAACGCCAAGCTCCACGTCAGCTATCGGATCTTCGGCCTTTTCCGGATTCCGCGTGACTACTGGGTTCTGGAGCGGGCGGACGACTACAGCTGGTTCATCTCGGCCGATCCCCGCTTCCACGATCTGTGGATCTACACGCGCGATCCTCAACCGACCCAGGCCCAGGTCGCCAAGCTGGTCGAACGCGCCAAGGCGCTGGGCTACGACACCCGGCTGCTGGAATTCCCCGCGACAGGATCATAGTCGGCGACTCGCCTGATCCCGGCCAGCGCCCTCAGCCTCCCTTACCGATCCGCGGCAGCACCTTGGTCTTCAGGATCTGCAGCTGGGCCGCCGCCATGGCCGAATTGGGATCGTGGCCGGTGCGCGGCAGCAGCACGAAGGCCTTGTCGGGAGCCTGCAGCGTGTCGAACCAGGCGCGGGCGACCTCAGGGGTCGAGATCAGGTCCTGCTCGCCCAGGATGACATAGACCGGCAGGGCGAATTTGGGGCCCAGGGCGTAGAGGTCGGTCTTCGAATACATCCCCTTGCCCTTCATGCCGACGAACTCGATGTAGGAATAGTCCTCGCCGCCCTCGTAGTCGGCCAGGGCCTTGGGAGTCTCATAGGCGGGCGCGCGGGCCATCCATTGCGCCGGCGCCGGATCGGTGCGGGCGGCCTCGTACTTGCGGGTGATGCGACGGATGATCCCGAAGTTGCGCGGATTGGTCCAGGGCGGCGGACCCACGGTCTCGAGCTTGCCGATCGCGTCCTGGTCACCGCCGGCGCGGGCCAGTTCCAGGGTTCGGTCATAGCTGGCCTTCAGGTTGTCGGCGGAACGGGCCAGGTGCGAAGAGCCGACATAGGCATGAAACAGGTCCGGCCGCGCCTTGGCCATGTGCGTGCCCAGGATCGAACTCCACGACCCGCCCATCAGGATCAGCTTCTGCTTGCCCAGGCGCTGGTTGACGTAGGCCGCCACCTCGACCCCGTCGTCGCGCAGGCGCTCTACCGTCAGGGACTCGCCCTCGGCGGGCGGGCTCTGGCCGAAGGTCATGCCCGCGCCGCGCTGGTCCCACTGGGCGATGACGAAGTCCTTCTCCCACGCCTGGAAATAGGGATTGGCGTAGGGGGTCATCGGATTGCCCGGACCGCCGTGCACCATCAGGATCACCGGCCTGGAGCGGTCGTCGCCGTGGATCGTGACCCACTGCTCGATCCCGCCGATGCGCACGAAGCCTTCTTCATGGATGGCCTTGACCGGTGCGGCGACCGCCGGCCTGTCAGGGGCCTGGGCGGTGGCGAGGCCCGGCGCGCAGGTCAGGATCAGCGCGGCCATCAGGCCCGAAAACTTCGACATCGATCCACCCCAAAAACAACCCGCGCCAGCCGTGATCGACTCGCCGCTTTCCCGAAACTCACCTTGCGGCCTGGATACGTTAGGGAAACGTCGATCGGCGATCAAATACCGCCGCTTGCACTGGCGCAGTCACGCACGACCCGCCACATTGGTCCACGCCAGAAGCGCCCAAGCGCTCGACCGCCACCAGGAGCCTGCCATGACCGACGCCCCCGCCTATGTGCCGCCCAAGGTCTGGACCTGGAACAAGGAGAACGGCGGCAAGTTCGCGTCGATCAACCGGCCGATCGCCGGGCCCACCCATGACAAGCCCCTGAAGGTGGGCCGCCATCCCCTGCAGCTGTACTCCCTGGGCACGCCCAACGGCGTCAAGGTGACGATCCTGCTGGAAGAGCTTCTGGCCCTGGGCCATGCCGGCGCCGAGTATGACGCCTGGCTGGTCAATATCGGCGACGGCGACCAGTTCGGCAGCGGCTTTGTGGCGGCCAATCCCAATTCCAAGATTCCGGCCCTGGTCGACCACAGCGGCCCCGAGCCGATACGGATCTTCGAGTCCGGCGCCATCATGATCCACCTGGCCGAAAAGTTCGGGGCCTTCCTGCCCACCGAGCCGGCGGCGCGGGCCGAGTGCCTGTCGTGGCTGTTCTGGCAGATGGGCAGCGCGCCGTTCCTGGGCGGCGGCTTTGGCCACTTCTACGCCTATGCGCCCTACAAGATGGAATATCCGATCGACCGCTACGCCATGGAGGTGAAGCGCCAGATGGACGTGCTGGACCGTCGCCTGGGCGAGACCGCCTTTGTCGCGGGCGACGAATACACCATCGCCGACATGGCCATCTGGCCCTGGTACGGCGGCATGGCCAAGGGCCTGCTGTACGAGGCCGGCGAGTTCCTGTCGGTGCAGGACTACAAGAACGTCATCCGCTGGACCGACGCCATCGGCGCGCGCCCCGCCGTCAAGCGCGGCCGCATGGTCAACCGCGTGTTCGGCGAGCCCTCCAGCCAGCTGCGCGAACGCCATGAGGCCAGCGACTTCGACACCAAGACCCAGGACAAGGTCGAGGCGGCCAAATAATCCGCCCGGCCCGGCGGATCAGAGCCAACGGGTCTTCTTGAACCGCCAGTACAGGAACAGGCAGACCCCGACGATCACGCCCAGCACCATCGGATAGCCGAAGGTCCAGGTCAGCTCGGGCATGTGCTCGAAGTTCATCCCATAGATGCCGGCGATGGCGGTCGGCACGGCCAGCATGGCGGCCCAGGCCGCCAGCTGCCGGGTGATCACCCCCTGGCGTTGCTGTTCCAGCAGCGAGCTGACCTCGAACACCGAGGTCAGCACGTCGCGCAGCCCCTCGACCAGTGAGGCGACCCGGACGATGTGGTCGCGCACGTCGCGGAAATAGGGTTTCACCTCGGCGTCGATGCACGGCATGTCGTGATGCTCGAGCTCGCTGGCCACCTGCTCCATCGGTCCCAGCAGCTTGCGGAACCGCATCAGCTCGCGGCGCAGGGCGAAGATGCGCGCCACCTCTGACCGGCTCAGGAAATTGTCCAGCGCCCGCCGCTCCATCTCGGCCATCTCGTCATCGATCGCGTCGACGATCGGCAGATAGCCGTCGACAATGAAGTCCAGCACCGCATGCAGCACATAGTCGCCGCCGTGGCCCAGCAGGCGGGGCGTGGCCTCCAGGTGCTCGCGCAGATCGGTGTGGGCCCGGGCCGAGCCGTGGCGCACCGTGATCAGGTGGCGGGGCCCCACGAAGATGTCGGTCTCGCCGTACTCGATGCGCCCCTCGATCAACTGTGCGGTCTTGGCCACCACGAACAGCTGGTCGCCGTACAGATCGACCTTGGGCATCTGCCGGGCGTGCAGCGCGTCCTCGACCGCCAGGGGGTGCAGGCCAAAACGATCCTGCAGCACCGCCAGCTCGGCCTTGGTCGGCTCCAGCAGACCAATCCAGACGAACTCGCCCTCGCGCGGAACAAGCCCGTCCGGAGCCTCGAGGTCCAGGGTGCGGGACCGCTTCCCATCCACATAGGCGATGGCCGCAACGACGCTCATGGACGCTCCAGATCCCGTGTAACGCTGGCGCTATGACATGAAATCACCCAGGGTCACAGCCGGCCGGCGGGGATTTCAGTTGCCGACCTGGGCGCCGCTGAAGTCGAAGCCGGGCTCGCGCTGCTTGCCGCCGCCGAACAGCCAGGTGAAGCCGACAAACACAGCCCGCACCCTTGGCTGGCGACTTGTGGTGTCGCGCAGGGTCGGGGTGTCGATGATCACCGTGTCCTCGATGGTGTTGAGCACATCCTGGCCGGTGACCACGAAGGACAGCTTGTCATTGATCTTCCGACGATAGCCCAGATTGAGCATCCTGAACGGCTCGCGATAGCCCTGCGGGGTCAGGCGACGGCCCGAGCTAATGGCGTTGAGCTGCAGGAAATCCTTCGGCGTGACCTGCCAGTTCAGATTGGCGCGGCCCGAGACCATGGTGTCCTCGCGCGTGCCCGAAAAGCCCAGATTGGCGGCGGCGATCTCGTTGCGGAAGAGGTTGCTGCTGACACTGTAGGTCAGGGTCGGGGTCAGGCGGCCATTGGCTGCCAGCTCCAGGCCGGTGCTGTTGTTCTTGCCCAGGTTTTGCTTGGTGGTCAGCAGCACGCCGCCGCCCAGATCGGTGACCACGTCGGTGACGCTCTGGGTGTTTCGGCGGTGATACAGGGTGGCCAGATAGGAGGTCTGGCCCTTGCGATACTGCCAGCCCAGCTCGAAGGCGTCGGTCTGTTGCGGCTTCAGGTCCGGATTGCCGGCCCGGTAGTTGTAGGGGTCCTGATAGACCGGATAGGGATTGAGGTCCTGCGCCTGGGGCCGCTGGATACGGCGGCTGTAATTGGCGTTCAGCGTGTTGTTTTCATTGAGGGTGTAGCTCAGGAACAGGCTGGGATAGACCTTGAAATCGTCATTGCTGTTCTTCTGGTTCGAGGTCAGCTGGTGGGTGTCGATATTGACCTGCTCGGCCCGCAGACCGCCCTGCACGGTGAAATCCCCGAACGGGCGCTCATAGGTGACATAGGCGGCGAAGACGTCTTGATCGTACAGAAAGCGGTTGGTGCGCGCAGTGTCGACGACCAGGGCGCCGGGCGCGGGGCCGACGGCGCGGCGGTTGTCATAGTCGTTCTCGCCGACCTCCAAGTCGACACCGGCCTTCAGTTTCACATCACCCGGTAGCGGCTTGACGTAGTCGACCTTGAGATTGGCGCGGGTCTGGTCGATGCCGAAACCGAAGGTCTCATAGCTGTCGACGCCCGGACTGTTGCGGGTCAGGCCCCGGCCGTCGCGCGAGAAGCTGGTGACCTCATACTCGGCGTGGGCGGTCAGTTCGTGGCCGGCGCCCGTCAGCTGCCGGCGCCAGTCGGCGCTGAGCGCGCCGTTGTCGCGGTTCATCTCGCCCTGGGTCAGCCGCTCATAGCTGCGGGAAACCGCGCCGGCGGTGTTGCGGGCGGAATAGAGCTCGCGGCTATCGCTATCCATGGCCATGCCGCGATAGCGCAGCTCGGCGCTGAGGCGGTTCTGCTTGTCGAGATCATAGTCCAGCCCGCCGCGCAGGTTCAGGCCGTCGCTCTCGTTCTGGGAGTCCAGATCCTGGGTGCTGGGCAGAAACCGGCCGCTGGTCTGATCAAGGATGGCGCGGTCGGTCTCGGAGACGAACTGCTGAACGTCGCGACGATAGCCGGCGTCGCCCGACAGGGTCAGCTTGCCCGCGCGGCGGGTCGCGCTGATCCCGCCATTGTAGCGCCCGCCCGAGCCGACATTGGCCCGCACCGAGCCGTTCACGCCCGGCTTCTGGGTCTTCTTGGTGATCAGGTTGATGATCCCGGCCGAGCCGTCGGGGCGGAAGGCGGCGGAAGGGTTGGTCATCACCTCGACCCGGTCGATCTGGTCGGCCGGCAGCGACTGAAGGGCGTCGGCCTTGCCGTCGCCGTTGAACTGGCCCGAGGGCTTGCCGTCGATCAGGATGGTGACATTGGCGTCGCCGCGCAGGCTGACATTGCCCTGCACGTCGACCTCGACCGAGGGGACGTTGCGCAGGGCGTCGGCGATCGAGCCGGTGCGGGCCGACAGGTCATTGGCCACGCTGTAGCTGCGCCGGTCGATCGAGGTGCGCATGGCGGTAGAATCGCTGGTCACCACCACGCCCTCGACAGCTGTCGGGGCGGACTTGTCCACAGGCTTGGCAGCGGCGGGCGCCTGTGCGGCAGGCGTCTGGGCGGGGATCGTCTGGGCCATGGCCAGGCCGGGCAGGACCATCGCGGTCGCCACGAACAGAAGTTTCAGACGCATGGACGCTCCCGGGGACCGAGCCCCGAGCGAGATCGCCCGACGCCTCAGCATTACAACTGTAAATACTACAACTGTAAATAGTTGCTAGCTGTTTCGCTGTAGACCGCGCCCCGACACCGGGATCAAATGTCTTTTCGGCAATGTTGCGCTTGGAGATGGAGTGCGGTTTTGGCGCAACGGTCAGGCGTTTGAGGCCCAGGTCAGACCTGGATGATCCGCGCGTTGTAGGAGGCCACCACCGCGTCGTGCGTCACCAGCACCAGGGCGTCGGTGAGCCCCTGGGCCACCAGCAGGCGGTCGAAGGGATCGGCGTGGATGCGCGGCAGCGTTTCGACAGCCACCGCCTGCTCGGGCGTGATCGGGACCAGCGAATAGCCCGACGCGCTGAACAGCAGCTGGGCTTCCTGCGCAGAGATCGGCATCGCGCTCGCCCCTTCGCGACCCAGCCCATGCTTGATGGCGATCTCCCATAAGGTCACGGCGCTGACGCAGACCTCGTTGGCGGGATCCAGGATCAGCGCGCGCGCCTGCTGGGAAAGGCGCGGGTCGTCGGTCAGGGTCCAGAGCGCGATGTGCGTGTCGAGCAGCAGCCTCAATCCCGGGACGCCAGGAAAAGGGCGGCCACCTCGGCGTCCTGCGCCTGGGTATCGGCGGGCGCGACGAACAGACCCTTGGCGATGCCGATCCGCACGGGCGTGCGGCCAGCCGACACCATGGGCACCAGCCGCGCCGCGGGCCGGCCATTGCGGGCGATCACCACCTCGTCGGTCTCACCGCTCTCGACGGCTTCAACCAACCTTGAAAGTTGCGACTTGGCGTCGTGCATGTTGACTGTACGCATGGCCGGACTCGCTATTAGCTAAGTCTAGCTAGCACAGATCGAACCCGGCATAAAGACGGCCAGAGTCGCAACCTGGTCTCATCGCTTGCGCGCTGATACCGGTAACACTAAGGTCGCGGCCAACGAGCGCTTCATCAAGGACGCTCAGGGATCGAACACGGCCTTCGGGCCACGGGGAGGAAACCAATGGCTTCAGTATCCAGCGCGGGCCCTAGCCCGGGCATGAGCGCCGACGGCGGCAAGGTCAATATGGGCTTTATCGCCGCGATCGTGGCCGTCGCCACCATTGGCGGCTTCATGTTCGGCTATGACAGCGGCGTCATCAACGGCACGCAGGAAGGCCTGGAAAGCGCCTTCAACCTCAGCAAGCTGGGCACCGGCCTGAATGTCGGCGCCATCCTGATCGGTTGCGCCATCGGCGCCTTCGCCGCCGGCCGTCTGGCCGACGTCTGGGGCCGCCGCACCGTGATGCTGATCTCGGCCCTGCTGTTCCTGGTCAGCGCCATCGGCACCGGCGCGGCCGACACCTCGATGGTATTCATCGCCTTCCGCCTGATCGGCGGCCTGGGCGTGGGCGCCGCCAGCGTGCTGTGCCCGGTCTATATTTCGGAAGTCACGCCCGCCAACATCCGCGGCCGGCTGTCGTCCGTGCAGCAGATCATGATCATCACCGGCCTGACCGGCGCGTTCGTGGCCAACTACATCCTGGCCCACACCGCCGGCAGCTCGACAGCGACCTTCTGGCTGGGCTTCCCCGCCTGGCGCTGGATGTTCTGGATGCAGGTCATCCCGGCCGCCATCTTCTTCTTCAGCCTGCTGTCGATCCCTGAAAGTCCGCGCTATCTGGTCGCCAAGGGCAAGGACGCCGAGGCCTCCAAGATCCTGTCGCGCCTGTTCGGCGAAGGTCAGGGCGACAAGAAGGTGGCCGAGATCCGCGCCTCGCTGTCGGCCGACCATCACAAGCCCAAGATGAGCGACCTGATCGACCCGATCACCAAGAAGCTGCGCCCCATCGTCTGGACCGGCATCGGTCTGGCCGTGTTCCAGCAGTTGGTCGGCATCAACATCGTCTTCTACTACGGCTCGGTGCTGTGGCAGTCGGTGGGCTTCTCGGAAGACGACAGCCTGAAGATCAACATCCTGGGCGGCTCGCTGTCGATCCTGGCCTGCCTGCTGGCTATCGCCCTGATCGACAAGATTGGCCGCAAGCCGCTGCTGCTGATCGGTTCGGCCGGCATGGCCGTCACCCTGACCACGGTCGGCTACTGCTTCTTCCAAGGCTCCATGGTTGACGGCGCGCTCAGCCTGCCGGGCAATTTCGGCCTGATCGCCCTGATCGCCGCCAACGCCTATGTGGTGTTCTTCAACCTCAGCTGGGGCCCGGTCATGTGGGTCATGCTGGGCGAGATGTTCCCCAACCAGATCCGCGGTTCGGGCCTGGCCGTCGCGGGCTTTGCCCAGTGGATGGCCAATTTCGCCATCGTCGTCAGCTTCCCGGCCATGGCGGCGAGCCTTGGCCTGCCGGTCACCTACGGCTTCTACGCGCTCAGCGCCCTGGTCTCGTTCTTCTTCGTCCAAAAGATGGTTCGCGAGACGCGCGGGACGGAGCTGGAAGACATGCAGGGCTAGGAGCCCGGCTTCCACGCCGTCACGATCAGGACGCCCGGGAGGTTCCGCCTCCCGGGCGTTTTACTGTGCGGTTTCCCCTTCCCCAAGGACCGCTCAGGTGACAGCGTTGTCCCGTGAAAATCGCGATGACACCGGTAGACATTCTCTGAAACTTGCCGCTAGGTGACCGGTAACATTCGCCAGCGCGACAGCAGTTCGCGCGGCCAGTAGCCTTGGGAAGGAACACGAAAATGGTCCAGATCAGCCGACGCGGAGCCCTGGGCTCGCTTCTGACCGGCGCGGCTGCGGCCGCTGTTCCCGCCGCCAGCCAGGCCCAGATGGGAACCCTGCCCGGTCCCGCCCCCGCCGGAACCCCGACCTGGGCCAAGGGCGTCGAGGGCCAGCGCAAGGCCGATCTGGGCGACGGAACCTTCCTCAACCCGATCCTGGCCGGCGACCGGCCCGACCCGTCGATCCTAAAGGACGGCGACGACTACTACATGACCCACAGCTCGTTCGACGCCTATCCGGGCCTGCTGATCTGGCACAGCCGGGATCTGGTCAACTGGGCGCCGGTCGTGGCCAGCCTGAAGACCAATGTCGGCTCGATCTGGGCCCCCGAACTCTGCAAGCACCAGGGCCGCTACTACATCTACCTGCCGGCCAAGTTTCCGGGCAACAACACCAGCTATGTGATCTGGGCCGACAAGATAGAGGGCCCGTGGTCCGAGCCCATCGACCTGAAGCTGCCGCGCTATATCGACCCCGGCCACATCGTCGACGACAAGGGCGCGCGCTGGCTGTTCCTGTCGGGCGGCGACCGCATCCAGCTGGCGCCCGACGGCCTGTCGACCGTGGGCAAGCCCGAGCACGTCTATGACCCCTGGCGCTATCCCGACGACTGGGACGTTGAGGGCTTCTCGCCCGAGGGGCCCAAGGTCATGAAGCGCGGCGACTACTATTACATGATCACCGCCGTGGGCGGCACGGCCGGCCCGCCGACCGGCCACATGGTCATCGTCGCCCGGGCCAAATCCCTGGCCGGTCCGTGGGAAGACGATCCACACAACCCGGTCGTGCGCACCACCGACAATTCCGAAAAGTGGTGGTCGCGCGGCCACGCCACCCTGGTCGAGGGCCCGGCCGGCGACTGGTGGACGGTCTATCACGGCTATGAAAACGGCTTCTACACCCTGGGTCGCCAGACCCTGCTGGCCCCGGTGACCTGGACCAAGGACGGCTGGTTCACGGTCGGCGGCGGCGATCTGGCAAAGCCGATCGCCAAACCGAAGGGCGGCAAGGCCGTACCGCACGGCATGGCGCTGTCGGACGACTTCACCACCGACAAGCTGGGCGTGCAGTGGAACTTCTTCGATCCCAAGCCGGGCGAGCAGGACCGCATGTCACGCCAGGACGGCGTCCTGACCCTGAAGGGCGCGGGCGAAGCGCCGTCAACGGGCTCGCCGCTGATCTTCGTCAACGGCGACCAGGCCTATGAGATCGAGTGCGAGATCGACATCGATCCGGAAACCCGCGCCGGCCTGATCCTGTTCTATGACCGCCAGCTCTATTGCGGCCTGGGGTTCGACGCCAAGAACTTCGTCACCCACCAGTACGGCATCGAGCGGGGGCGACCGGCCAATCCACATGGTTCGAAGATGCTGATACGGCTACGCAACACCCGCCACATCGTCAGCTTCCATACCAGCGGAGACGGCGGCGCGACCTGGAAGCGCTTTGACCGGGGCATGGAGGTTAGCGGCTACCACCACAATGTGCGCGGCGGGTTCCTGATGCTGAAGCCGGGGCTGTACGCAGCCGGCAAGGGCTCGGCGCGGTTCCGGAACTTCAAGTACCGGGCGCTGGGGTAAAACACTCCGCCTCTTTCATCTTGTCATCCCGGCCGCAGCGAAGCGGAGAGCCGGGACCCAGGGGCCAAGGCAGTGCGGTTGCCCCAGGGTCCCGGACAGCCTCTGCGAGGCTTCCGGGATGACAAGCGATTTCAATGGGACGCTTGAGATGATCAAACCCCTCCTCCTCACCGCCGCCCTGCTCGCCGCCCCCATGGCCGCTCACGCCCAGGCGACGCCCGACACCGATCCCCCCGTCTTCAAATCCCCGAAGATCGTGCTGATCGGCGACTCCACCACCGCCGTTCAGAGCGGCTGGGGCCCCAGCTTCTGCGGCAAGCACGTCACCTCATTCGTCGCCTGCATCAACCTGGCCCGCGGCGGTCGCTCGACCAGCAACTACCGGCTCGAGGGCTCGTGGAAGCTGGCGATGTACGAGATAAAATCGGGCGGGTTTTCCGACACCTATGTGCTGATCCAGTTTGGCCACAACGACCAGCCGGGCAAGCCGGGCCGCTCGACCGATCTCGCCACCGAGTTTCCGGCCAATCTGCAGCGCTATGTCGAAGAGGTGCGGGCCGCCGGGGGCAAGCCGGTGCTGGTCACCCCCCTGACCCGCCGCCAGTTCAAGGACGGCAAGCTGGTCGATGATCTGGGTCCATGGGCCCGGGCGACCCGCAGGGTGGCGGCCGAGACCGGCACGCCGCTGGTCGATCTGCACGCCTTGAGCTCCGCCGCCGTCCAGGC
This sequence comes from Caulobacter sp. GSs2, assembly GCF_058680895.1. The sequence goes on from NZ_CM178725.1 coordinate 1,314,818, forward strand.
CATGGGCCCGGTCGAGGCCATGCGGCTGGCCCAGAGCCCGCCCGACGCCCGCGTCCGCGACGCCGCCCGGTCTGGCACCACCATAGAGGCGCGGTTTTACGAGCCGGCGATTCCCGGCGCCGCCGTTCCGCCACCGCCACCGCCGGTCGCAACGCCACCGGTCCAGAACAATGCGGCGGCCGAGCCGATGGGCACGCCCAAACAGGCCTTTGACTATACGCACCTGGGTCACGAGGGAGCCGACCATGTCTCGGCCCTGGTGGCTACGGCGCTGGCCGACGCGGTCCCTGCCCTGCGCCGGAACCTGCTGCCCTGAACGAAAAAGGGCGGGCCCGCGAGGACCCGCCCTTTCCGTTTTCCGTGAAGCCTTAAGCTTAGCGGAACAGGCTCAGGATCGAAGACGAAGACTGGTTGGCGATCGACAGCGCCTGCACACCCAGCTGTTGCTTGGTTTGCAGCGACTGCAGCTTGGCGCTTTCCTTGGCCAGATCGGCGTCAACCAGGTTGCCCACGCCGGCGTCGAGGCTGTCTTGCAGCTTGCCGACGAAGGTCAGGTGGGTGTCCAGGCCAACCGAGCTGGTGCCCAGCGAGGCCAGCTTGTTGGTGGCCGTGCCCAGAGCCGTGGTCACCGTGGTGATCATGGTCTTGGCCGTGGCGGCGTCAGTGAAGCTGGAAGCGGCCGTCAGGCCGAGGCCGGCCAGCGACAGGGTCTTGGCGGTGACCGTGAAGCCCGAACCGTCCTGGTTGGCCAGGAAGGTCAGCTTGGTGGTCGTGCCGTCGGCGATGCTGACGCCATTGAACTTGGCGTTCGAGGCGGCCTTGGTCACCTGATCGCGCAGGGATTCAAAGTCGGCCTTCAGAGCGTTGAAGCTGGAGGTGTTGAGCGAGGTGTCGGAAGCGGCCAGGGCCTTTTCCTTCATCTTGCCCAGCAGGTCGGTGATGGTGTCGCCAGCGGCCAGGGCCACATCGATGGTCGACTGACCACGCTGCAGCGAATCCTTCACCGAGTTCATCGACGAGGCCATCGAGGTTTGGTTCTTGGCCGTGGCCCAGATCGCACCGTTGTCCTTGGCGCTGGCCACCTTCTTGCCGGTGTTGATGCGCTGCTGGACGGTCGCCAGTTCCGAATTGGTGGAGTTCAGGTTTTGCAGCGCGATCATTGCGCCGCTGTTCGTGTTGATGCTGTTCAGCGCCATTGCGAAAATTTCCTATTCAAGGATCGCCGACGTCATTTTGACTGCCGGTAGGCTTTTGCCTCCCTGCACTTTTGACCCAGGCAGTTTATTCCGAATGAATCTGGATGGTTAACGGCCGCAATTCGGGTTTCGGCCTCGAAAATTTCTGTAAAAATCGAAAATTCGACCTGGAGAATTTGAGTAATCACTCAGCGCATTCGGTCACTATTTTCGAAATTCAGACTATATATCGCGGCGGATCGTCGCAGTTGGCGATAACTATATCTAGATTTGGGGGTCACGAGGCGCCGCGACGCAAGCCCTAGTCAGCGTTGCCGGACCCGCGGCATCACGCCCGACCAGATCTCAGGCGAGGATACATTCCAGGGTCTTGTGGAACACCTTGGCCAAGGCCCGGCGGTCGGCGTCAGGGTTGTTGACCGAGCGCATGACAAGCCCGTCAAAAAGCACGCCGATCATCTCGGCCCGCGCCTTGAACTCGGCATCGCTCCACTCGGGCTTGCGGCTGCGTTCCAGCATGGTGATGGCCAGGGCGCGCTCCTGGGCGTCCGCAGCGCGGACGATGGTGGCGACCTTGGGATTGCGGGCCGCCTCGGCCAGGACTTCCAGCACCAGGGCCGAGCGGCGTGGGTCGTAACACTTGTCCAGGGCCTCAGGTAAGTGACTGGTCATGACCTCCAGCAGATCGCCCGGCTGGCTTTCCAGTTCGGCGAACTTCTCGCGCATCTCGGCCAGGTCCTGGGCGACAATGGCGGCGATGATCGCCTCCTTGTTCTCGAAATAGCGATAGATCTGGCCGACGCTCAGACCAGCGGCCTTGGCGATGTCGGCCATGCTGGCGCCGTGGAAACCCGACTGGCGCACCTGATCGCACGCGGCGTCGAGGATCTGCTGTCGACGGGTTTCTACCGTCGGCCGCGCAGATGGCATCTCATCGCCCATCGCAAATCTCGTTTCGCATTACATTTCCGTTAGGTCAGCCGAAAAGCGACACCCTCGGTGTTGACTTGCGACAGCCTCGCACTTATGTCCAGCCCCGAGTGAGAATGAACGTTCATTCTCAGATTGTCGATCATCCGGTCTACGTCAAGGGCAATGGCCCGGCGCCGACCGCCTTTATCCAAAACCGGGATCTGTCATGCAATTCCAACGTTCGGCGGCGACAGCCGTCGCGCTCGCCGCTATCGCGTTCACCCTCGCCGCCTGCGGGCAGGGCCAGGGCGGGGCCGCCGGCATGGGCGCTGGAGGCCCTGCCGATGTGGGTGTGGTCATTGCCCGGACCGAGCCGGTCAGCCTGACCACCGAGCTGTCGGGCCGCACCTCGGCCTCTCTGATCTCCGAAGTGCGTCCTCAGGTCGGCGGCATCGTCAAGGCGCGCCTGTTCCAGGAAGGCGGCTATGTCCGCGCCGGTCAGCCGCTGTACCAGATCGATCCGGCCACCTATCAGGCCGCCTACAACAGCGCCGCCGCCGGCCTGGCCCAGGCGCAGGCCGCCTATACCGCCGCCAGGCTGAAGGCCGATCGCTACAAGGCCCTGGTCGAGACCGGCGCCGTCAGCAAGCAGGACAATGACGACGCTCAGGCCGCCAGCCAGCAGGCCGCCGCCAATGTCGCCGCCCAGAAGGCCAATGTCGACGCCGCCCGCATCAACCTGGGCTACACCCGCGTGCTGGCCCCGATTTCGGGCCGCATCGGCAAGAGCACGGTCACGCCGGGCGCGCTGGTCACCGCCGGCCAGGCGGCCGCCCTGGCCACGGTTCAGGACACCAGCCGGGTCTATGTCGACCTGACCCAGTCCTCGGCCGAACTGCTGAAGCTTCAGCGCGATCTGGCCACCGGCAGCATCGGCCGCTCGGGTTCCGCACAGGTGACCCTGAAGCTGGAAGACGGCTCCACCTATCCCACCCCCGGCAAGCTGGAATTCTCGGACGTCACCGTCGATCCCGCCACGGGCTCGGTCGGCCTGCGCGCCACCTTCGCCAACCCCAATGGCGTGCTGCTGCCGGGCATGTATGTGCGCGCGGCGCTCAGCACCGCCACAGCCCAGAACGGCATGCTGATCCCGCAACCCGCCGTGTCCCGCGACCCCAAGGGCAACGCCACGGTGATGGTGGTCGGCGCCAAAAGCCTGGCCGAGCCTCGCCCGATCACCGTCCGCCAGATGGTTGGCGACAAGTGGCTGGTGACCGGCGGCTTGAAGCCGGGCGACCAGGTCATCGTCGAAGGCCTGCAAAAGGTCCGTCCCGGCGCGCCCGTGAAGCCCGCCGTCATCACCGCCCAACGCTAAGGCCCGGCTGTCATGCTTTCCCGCTTATTCATCGACAGGCCCATCTTCGCTTGGGTCATCGCCATCGTCATCATGCTGGCCGGTCTCCTGGCCATCCGCACCCTGCCGATCGCGCAATATCCCGACATCGCCCTGCCCCAGGTTTCGGTGTCGGCCAACTATCCCGGCGCCTCGGCCAAGACCGTCGAGGATAGCGTCACCCAGGTCATCGAGCAGAAGATGAAGGGCCTGGACGGCCTGGAATACATGTCCTCGACCAGTGACAGCTCGGGCTCGGCCACCACCACCCTGACCTTCAAGGCCGGCACCGACGTCGACATCGCCCAGGTGCAGGTCCAGAACAAGCTGCAGACGGCCACCGCCCTGCTGCCGCAAGAGGTCCAGCAACAGGGCCTCAGCGTGGTCAAGTCGACCCGCAACTTCCTGATGGTGGTCGGCCTCTATTCCAAGGCCCCGGGCACGACCAATGTCGACCTGGCCGACTATATCGCCGCCAACATCCAGGATCCGCTGAGCCGCGTCGACGGCGTGGGCGACGTCCAGCTGTTCGGCGCGCAATACGCCATGCGCATCTGGCTGGACCCCGACAAGCTGGCCAGCTTCGCGCTGACCCCCAGCGACGTCACCGCCGCCATCCGGGCCCAGAACGCCCAGGTCTCGGCCGGGCAGCTGGGCGGCACACCCGCCGCGCCGGGCGTGGCCCTGAACGCCACCATCTCGGCCCAGTCGCGCCTGCAAACCCCTGAACAGTTCGGCGCCATCATCCTGCGCAACAGCACCGGCGGCGCGATCGTCCACCTGCGCGACGTGGCCCGCGTCGAGCTGGGCGCCGAAAGCTATGTCTTCAACGCCCACTTCAACGGCGCCCCGGCGGCCGGCCTGGCCGTCAAGCTAGCCCCCGGCGGCAATGCGCTGGACACCGCCGAGGCGGTCAAGGCGCGCATGACCGAGCTGTCCAAGAGCTTCCCGGCCGGCTTTGAATATGTGGTGCCCTACGACTCCACGCCGTTCGTGGCCCAGTCGATCCATGAAGTGGTCAAGACCCTGATCGAGGCCATCATCCTGGTCTTCATCGTCATGTTCCTGTTCCTGCAGAACTGGCGCGCGACCCTGATCCCGACCATCGCCGTGCCGGTCGTGCTGCTGGGCACCTTCGGAATCCTCGCGGTCTTTGGCTACTCGATCAACACGCTGACCATGTTCGGCGTGGTGCTGGCCATCGGCCTGCTGGTCGATGACGCCATCGTCGTGGTCGAGAACGTCGAGCGGGTGATGAGCGAGGAAGGGCTGTCGCCCGTCGAAGCCACCCGCAAGTCGATGAAGGAAATCAGCGGCGCCCTGATCGGCATCGCCCTGGTGCTGTCGGCCGTCTTCGTGCCCATGGCCTTCTTCGGCGGCTCGCAGGGCGTGATCTATCGCCAGTTCTCGATCACCATCGTCTCGGCCATGCTGCTGTCGGTGGTCGTCGCCCTGATCTTGACCCCGGCCCTGACCGCCACCCTGCTCAAGCCTGTCGCCAAGGGTCACACGATCTCGGACAAGGGCTTTTTCGGCTGGTTCAACCGCAGCTTCAACGACCTGTCGGGCCGCTATCAGGGCGCCGTGCGCGGCATCCTGGGCAAGGGCGTCCGCTGGATGGCCATCTATGGCGCCATCATCCTGGTGATGGGCGTGCTGTTCATCCGCATGCCCACCTCGTTCCTGCCGGAAGAAGACCAGGGCACCATCTATACCCTGGTGCAGCTGTCCCCCGGGGCGACGGACGCGCGCACCCAGGGCGTGCTCAAGCAGGTCGAAACCCACTTCCTCAAGGATCAGGCGGTCAAGTCGGTCTTCACCGTCTCGGGCTTCAGCTTCGCCGGCGCCGGCCAAAACGCCGGCCTGGCCTTCATCAGCCTCAAGCCGTTCGAAGAGCGCAAGAGCGCCGACCTGAAGGCGCCGGCCGTCGCCGGTCGCGCCTTCGGGGCCTTCTCCCAGATCCGCGACGCCATGGTCTTCCCGATCGTGCCGCCGGCGGTGCAGGAGCTGGGCAACGCCTCGGGCTTTGACTTCCAGCTGCAGGACACCGGCGGCGTGGGCCACGAGGCCCTGATCAACGCCCGCAACATGATGCTAGGCATGGCCGCCCAGAACCCGAAGCTGGCCGGCGTGCGCCCCAACGGCCAGGACGACACCCCGCAACTGCGGATCGATGTCGATCAGGCCAGGGCCGGCGCCATGGGCCTGACCACCGCCGACATCAATGCGGCGCTGAGCACGGCCCTGGGCGGCTCCTACGTCAACGACTTCATCGATCGCGGCCGCATCAAGAAGGTCTATGTCCAGGCCGATGCGCCGTTCCGCATGACGCCCGAGGACCTCAACAAGTGGTACGTGCGCAACGGCACGGGCCAAATGGTCCCGTTCTCCGCCTTCGCCACCACCGCCTGGACCTACGGCTCGCCGCGTCTGGAGCGTTATAACGGTCTGTCGTCCGTCAACATCCAGGGCACGCCCGCGCCTGGCCAAAGCTCCGGCGCGGCCATGGCCGCCATGGAAGAGATCGCCGCCAAGCTGCCCCCGGGCATCGGCTACGAGTGGACCGGCCTGTCGGCCCAGGAACGGGAGTCGGGCAACCAGGCCCCCGCCCTCTACGCCATCTCGATCCTGGTGGTGTTCCTGCTGCTGGCGGCGCTGTACGAGAGCTGGTCGATCCCGCTGTCGGTGATCATGGTCATCCCGCTGGGCGTCGTCGGCGCCCTGCTGGCCACCACCCTGCGCGGCCTGTCCAACGACGTCTACTTCCAGGTCGGCCTGCTGACGACCATGGGTCTGGCGGCCAAGAACGCCATCCTGATCGTCGAGTTCGCCAAGGACCTGCACGAAAAGGGCACGCCGCTGATCGAGGCCACCCTGGAGGCCGTCCGCATCCGTCTGCGGCCGATCATCATGACCTCGCTGGCCTTCATCTTCGGCGTCCTGCCGCTGGCGATTTCCAACGGGGCGGGCTCGGGCAGCCAGCACGCCATCGGCACCGGCGTGATCGGCGGCATGATCTCGGGAACCCTGCTGGCGATCTTCTTCGTCCCGCTGTTCTTCGTGGTCGTCGAGAAGGTCTTCAAACCCAAGTCCAAGCGCGTCGACGAGACGCCCGCGATCCCGGCCGAGGGCCACTAGAATGCTGATCCGCAACCTCACCCTGACCCTGCTGGCGGCCACCGCGCTGACCGCCTGCACCCTGGCCCCGGCGCATCAGCGACCGACCCTGCCGGTGGCCCAGACCTGGCCGACCCCGCAACCGGCCCAGACGGCGTCCGCCGCCGATCTGGGCTGGCGCGAGGTGTTCGAGGATCCGCGCCTGGCCGCGACCATCGACCTGGCCCTGAAAGAGAATCGCGACCTGCGCGTGGCCCTGCTGAATATCGAGCAGGCTCGCGCCCAGTACGGCGTGCAGCGCGCCGCCCTGTTGCCGGGCATCAATGCCGGCGTGTCCGGCTCGCGGGCCCGCACCCCGGCCTCGGTCAGTCAGACCGGCTCGGCCATCGAGACCGAGCAGTACAGCGCCAGTGTCGGCTTCACCGGCTATGAGCTGGACCTGTTTGGCCGCGTCCGCAGCCTCAACAAGGCCGCCCTCGAGAACTGGCTGGCCGTTCGCGAGAACAGCCGCACCGCCCAGATCAGCCTGATCTCCGAAGTGGCCGGAACCTGGCTGACCCTGGCCGCCGACGAGGACCTGCTGGCCCTGGCCCGTGACACCCTGGCCGCGCGCGACGAGTCGCTGAAACTGACCCAGAGCCGGGTCGACGCCGGCGCCGCCTCGACGCTGGATCTGCGCCAGGCTCAGACCCTGGCCGAACAGGCCCGGGCCGATGTCGCCGCCTATGTCGCCCAGGTGGCCCAGGACCGGAACGCCCTGCGTCTGGTGGTCGGGGCCGATGTCCCGGCTGATCTGCTGCCGGCCGGCGGGCTGGTGACGGCCCAGATCATGCCCGATCTGCCGGCCGGCGTGGTCTCCGACGTGCTGACCCGTCGCCCCGACGTGCTGGCCGCCGAGCACCAGCTGGCCGCCGCCAGCGCCAATATCGGCGCGGCCCGCGCGGCCTTCTTCCCGCGCATCGCCCTGACCGGATCGACGGGCGGCGCCAGCGGCGAGCTGGGCGACCTGTTCAAGAGCGGCTCGGGCGCCTGGAGCTTCGCGCCCAGCATCAGCCTGCCGATCTTCGCCGGCGGGGCCAACAAGGCCGGGCTGGACAGCGCCAGGGCCCGCCAGGGCATCGCTGTGGCCACCTATGAGAAGACCGTGCAGACGGCCTTCCGCGAAGTGGCCGACGCCCTGGCGGTGCGCGACACGGTGGCCGACCGCGTGTCGGCCCAGGAACGCCTGGTCGCCGCGGCCGCCGACAGCCAGCGCCTGGCCAGGGCCCGCAGGGACGCCGGCATCGACAGCAGCCTGACGCTGCTGGACGCCCAGCGCACCCTCTACAGCGCCCAGCAGGGCCTGATCGCGGCGCGGCTGGTCCGGGCGAGCAATCTCGTCACGCTCTACAAGGTCCTCGGCGGCGGCGCTCCCGCCGCCTGACGGACCTTATCCCACCCCGGCGACGGCCGGGGCGCGGTTCGCCTCATCCCCCCGATGACGGCGAACCCGAAGAGGCGCGCTCCTCCCCCCCAAGCCCGGGGCGCGCCTCTTCCCCTATTCAGGGGCAAATTGCGGTGAAAGAGGCCGGCGCCTAACCCAGGCCCTGCAGGCCGTCCTCGTCGAACCAGATCCGCGCGGCGCGCTGGGCCGCGCTGGGCCGCAGGCCGTTGCGGGCGATCGCGATGGCGGCCTCTTCGGCCAGGTAGGTCGCGACGCTGGCGGCCGGCATTGGCCGAGCGAAGTGATAGCCCTGCATGACGACCCCGCCCAGCGACACCACCTTGTCCAGCTGCTCCTGGGTCTCGACGCCTTCGACGATGCAGTCGATCCGCAGGTTGCGACACAGCTGCAGCATGGTCTTGACGATGTCTTCGCTGGCCGCGTGATGGTCGATGTCGGCGATGAAGCTGGAGTCGATCTTCAGCTTGTCCAGCGGCAGCAGGCGCACATGGCTGAGGCTGGAATGGCCGGTGCCGAAATCGTCCAGCGCCGTGCGAACGCCCAGACCGTGGAAGGTCATCAGGGCGGCGCGGGCCTGGTCGAAGTCGCAGACGATGGCCGTCTCGGTGATCTCGAAATCGATGCGGTGCGGCGCGACCTGGCTTTCCAGAACGATGTCGACGATGCGGCTGACGGTCTCCATCGAGGCGATGTCGCGGGCCGACAGGTTGATCGAAACCCGCATGTCCATCGGCCAGCTGCGCACCGCGCGCAGGGCCTTGGCGACCAGCACGCGGGTGATCTCGACGATCTGGCCCGAACGCTCTGCGGCGTTGATGAACACGGTCGGCGGCACCTCGCCCAGCTCGGGGCTTGACCACCGCGCCAGGGCCTCGAAAGCGATGGTCCGCTTGGCGCTGGTGTCGACGATGGGCTGGAAGTGGATATGCATCTCCGCGTCCAGGTCGGCGCGGCGCAGGGCCTGCTCGACCTGGCCCAGCTCGCGGATGTCGGCCTCGTGGCGCTCGTCGAACAGCACGGCCGAACCCTTCAGGTTCTGCTTGGCGTGATAGAGGGCGTAGTCGGCGCGTTCAAACAGCTGCTCGCCCGTCTGGCCCCCGCCCGGGAACGGACAGAAGCCGACGGACCCACCGACCTGGGCGGTGACGCCCGGCAGGCGATAGGGGGTGCGCAGCAGCTCGCAAAGATCGCGGCCCAGGGTCTTGATCGCGGCGGGCGACAGGTGCGCGTCGATAATCAGACCAAATTCGTCGCCGCCCAGACGGGCCGCAAACAGCGGCGGCGAGCCGAAGGCCTGCAGACGTCGTCCAACCTCGGTCAGCAGGCGGTCGCCCGTAGCGTGGCCAAAGGCGTCGTTGACCAGCTTGAAGCCATCCAGATCGACAACCCCGACCAACAGACTGCGGTCATGACGCCGGGCGCGGGCCACATGAGCTTCCAGCTCGGTAAAGAACCGGCGGCGATTGGGCAGGCCCGTCAGGCTGTCCAGATTGGCCAGGCGATCGTTCTCGTCACTCAGCAACTGGGCCTGGGCGGCCTTTTCGATCAGGGCGGTGCGCGATTCCACCAAGTCGGAAAATTCCTGGTAGTGGATCAGCAGGATCACGATCATCACGGCGGCCACCACCACCACATTGATCGAGATGGCCTCGAACACCGGATTGCCGGTCAGGCCGAAAAACAGGGTCATGGGGCCCAGCACGCACAGGGTGACCGTCAGGGCTGCGGCCCGCAGGTGCATCAGGCAGAAGATGCAGGCGATCACGGTGATGGCCATGTAGAAAGCCACATGGCTCTGCTGATAGGCGTCGCCATAAGCGTACAGCGACAGCGACCAGCCGGTGAAGGCGATCGCCAGCACGGCCGCGGCCGCCACGGTCCCGCCCAGCATCTTCGCAGCCCGCTCGACGTCCATGCCGCTCTTTCGCAGCCGCCACCAGCCCAGCATCCGCCAGCCGCTGACCAGGATCAGCGCCGCGGGACCGCCAATCGTCAGGGCAGGCGGCGCGGCGTGGAAGTGGGTGACGGCAAGCGCGATCGCATTGACCAGAACAACCAGGTACATCATCGGCGCCTGGCGTGAGAACGCTGTCGCCTGGGCGACCAGAAGTTCCGGACGGTCTCGTCGGATCGCGAAGAGCCTCGCGATTATCTTGATGATCGCCATCTATGCCTGCCCCCGGGCTTCCGAGCACGGTGAAGGGCAAGCCCTAAATATTCGGTAAGCTTGAGTTCAAGGTCAGCTGCGGCACAGTGTCCCGCGCCCCGGCCTGACTATTCGGCGGCGACCTTCACCGCTTCGAGGGCTTCGCCTACCGTCCGCGAGGTCTCATGGACCACCCTGCGCAGGTCGCGGCGGTCGATCACCTCGCCGCAAGCCTCGCAGGCCAGTCGCGGATGGAAGTCATGGCCGCAGGTCTTGTGCACGAAATGCACCGGACCATTTCCAAGGCCATAGACGTGCTGGTCGCCCCACTCGGCCATGGTCAGCAGCACGGGGCTGAGGTCCAGCCCCTTGGCGGTGAGCACATATTCCTGGCGCGGCGGGCGCTCTGAATAGCGCTGGGCCTCCATCACGCCGTGCGCGACCAGGGTCTTGAGGCGCGAGGCTAGAACATTTCGGGCGACACCCAGGCGCTCCTGCCATTGCTCGAAACGCTTCACGCCGGCGAAGGCGTCGCGGAGGATCAGCAAGGTCCACGGATCACCCACGACCTCGAGGGTGGCGGCGATGCTGCAGCGTTCATTGGTATAGTCGGCGGTGCGGCCCATTGGGCAAAGGTGCGGTGTTCCGCCGGGGAATGCAAGAGAGCGTTGCGTTTGAGGATGAACGGTATTGGTTTTTAATTACAACTGACTCTCTCGGTTGCGCCTTGGGAGGCGATAGCCGATCCTTGCATGGTCGTGATCGCCTCCCCTTTCCGCAAACCGCTTGCGCGGGTCTGTGCAGTCAGGGTTTATTCCACCCCGAATTCCACTAATCCGGAGACCGTCCATGTCCGCCTCCCTCGATCCTGTCGTCATCGTTTCTTTCGCCCGCACGCCGATGGGCGGCTTTCAGGGCGCGCTGGGCGGGGTCAAGGCGACGGAGCTGGGCGCGACGGCGGTGAAGGCGGCCATCGCACGGGCCGGCGTCTCGGGCGATCTGGTCGAGCAGATCATCATGGGCTGCGTGCTGCCGGCCGGTCTCGGCCAGGCCCCGGCCCGCCAGGCGGCGGTCGGCGCGGGCCTGCCGCTGTCGGTCGAGGCCACCACGGTCAACAAGATGTGCGGCAGCGGCATGCAGGCGGCGATCATGGCCCATGACGCCCTGGCCGCCGGCAGCGTCGACCTGATCGTGGCCGGTGGCATGGAGAGCATGACCGGCGCCCCCTACCTGCTGAGCAAGCACCGCGCGGGCGCCCGCATCGGCCACGACCAGATGTGGGATTCGATGTACCTCGACGGCCTGGAGGACGCCTACACCCCCGGCAAGCTGATGGGCGCCTTCGCCGAGGACTCGGCCGCGACCTACCAGTTCAGCCGCGAGGCCATGGACGACTACGCCACCCGGGGCCTGATGAAGGCCAAGGCCGCTATCCAGAACGGCGCCTTCGAGGCCGAGATCACCCCCGTCACCGTCACCACCCGCAAGGGCACCGAGATCGTGGCCCAGGACGAGCAGCCGCTGAAGGCTGATCCGGCCAAGATCCCGACCCTGCGTCCGGCCTTCAGCCGCGACGGCGGCATCACGGCGGCCAATTCCAGCTCGATCAGCGATGGGGCCGCCGCCCTGGTCATGACCCGCCAGAGCGTCGCCGACCGTCTGGGCCTGAAGGTTGTCGCCCGCGTGGCTGCTCACGCCGCCCACGCCCATGAGCCCGGCCTGTTCACCACCGCCCCGGTCCCCGCCATGCGCAAGGCGCTGAAGAAGGCCGGCTGGGAGGTTTCCGATGTCGACCTCTGGGAGGTCAACGAGGCCTTCGCCGTGGTCGCCATGATCGCGCAGCAGGAGCTGGGCTTCTCGCCCGACAAGCTGAACGTCAACGGCGGGGCCTGCGCCCTGGGCCATCCGATCGGCGCGTCAGGCGCCCGCATCCTGTGCACCCTGATCTCGGCCCTTCAGGCGCGCGGCGGCAAGAAGGGCATGGCCTCGCTGTGCATCGGCGGCGGCGAGGCCACGGCGATGGCCATCGAGCTGGTCTAGGATACGCGGCCATGACCGACGCCTTCTGCGACAATCCCGACCTTGGCCGCTTTGAGCTGGAGACCGGCGGCCTTTTGTCCTTCGTAGACTACCGCCGCGAACCCGGCCGCCTGGTCATCCCCCATGTCGAGAGCGACCCGGCCCTGCGCGGCCAGGGCGCGGCCGGGCGCCTGATGGCCCAGGTGGCGCAGGTCGCGCGGACCGAGGATCTGAAGATCGTCCCGATCTGCTCCTACGCGGCGGCGTGGCTGAAGCGGAACGATCCGGACCTGATCGCATAACCCCACAACCCGCTCTTACCGGCGATCCGGAGGGCGGCTATTTGGAGGCCGGAGCTGCCGCGACCGGTGGCGGGCTCTCGAAGCTGCCCGCTGCGCCCGGGAACACCACGGGGCTTTCCCAGCCGTCCTTGGTCACCGATGAGACGCCGAAGAAGAAGTCGTCGATGACCACGTCCTTGAGGACGGCGCTCGTCGCCGGGCCAGGGGTCCAGCGGTTCAGCACCCACTGCGGCTCGGTCGTGCCGCGCCACCAGACGCGGTGACCGGCGGCGCCCGGTGTTGCCGCCCACGAAACCTTGGTGTCGGGGCTGACGGCGCCTTCGATCTTCACGCCCGAAGGCGGCGCCGGCGCCGAGGCCAGCGAGGCCATGGCGACCGTGTTCAGGCGGGTCACCTGGGCCAGATAGGCGAAGTCCACACCCTCGATCGTGTCGCCATAAGGCCGGCCGTTCTCGGTGCGCAGGTTCTGGTGCTGGCGGTCATAGTTCTCAGCGGCTTCGGTCACCCGCACGGCCGGATAGCCGGCCTCCAGCAGCGGCACCTGATCGCCGCCCCGGCCATAGCGGTCGGTGCGATAGACCATCACCACATCGAAGTTGTTCAGGTAGCGGTCGGCCAGGCCATCCAGATAACGGGCCAGATTGCGCGACGGGCTGTCGACCTCGCCGCCATTGTAGCGGCGGCTGTTGGCCTGCTCGGGGGTCTCGACAGCCTTGGTGCCTTCCGAGAACACCCGCACCTGGGTGTTGTTCATCACGCCGCTCTGGCCGCGACTGTTGCCGATGATGTCGTTGTTGAGGTCGGCCTCGACCTTCCAGCCATTGGCGCGGGCGTAGTTGGCGAGAATTTTCCCGCCATAGAGCCCCTGCTCCTCGCCCGACAGGGCGGCAAAGACCAGGGTGGCGGGGAACTTGTGTTTCGACAGGATGCGCGCCGCCTCGATCACCGCCGCCACGCCGGAGGCGTCGTCATTGGCGCCGGGGGCGTCGCTGGTGAAGTCCATGACGTCGCTGACCCGACTGTCCAGATGGCCGGCGATGATGATCACCCGATCGGGGTCAGTGGTCCCCTTCTGGATGGCCAGGACGTTCATGACCTCGGTCGGCTGGGGCACGCGGCGGCCAGTGACCACTTCGGACGGGGTCTGGATCGTCAGGCAGCCGCCGCAATCCTTGCTGATGGTCTCGAACCGCGTCTTCACCCAGCGGCGGGCCGCGCCGATGCCGCGGGTGTCGGACTTGGTCTCCGACAGGGTGTGGCGGGTGCCGAAACCCACCAGCGAGCGGATGGTGCTTTCCAGCGCCTTGGCGTCGACATCGGCGGCGATCACCCGCAGCAGGGGCTGGTCGTTCGACGGCGCCGGAACCTCCGCCGCCAGGGTCGGTGTGGCCAGCAACAGGCCGGCGACGAGAACGAGGGGCAGGCGCATGGCGACTCCGGAAACGCGAAGCCGGCAAGTTGCCGCCCTCCGAGGCGTCCGACAAGCCATTCCGACAATAGCGCCGGACGGTCGGCCCGCTCAGAGTCCACAGGGCCTGCCCGCGCCTGCCGCCCGTCACAGGCCGCCGGCGCGCAGCGACCCGCGCCGGCAACAGGACTTAGGACAGCACCATCACCACCACGCGGCGGTTCTGGGCGCGGTTCTCGCGGGTGTCGTTGGCGACCACCGGAGCGTCTTCGCCGTAGGAGATGGTGGCCATGCGGTTCAGCGCGATCCCGCGCTGGCTGAGGAACTTGCGCACCGTCTCGGCGCGCTTGGCGCCCAGGCTGTCGTTGTAGGCCGGCTCGCCGACATTGTCGGTGTGGCCCTGGATTTCCAGATAGACGTTCTTGTTCTCGCCCTTGAGCTTCTCGGAGAACTCGGTCAGCCGCTGCTCGGCTTCCGGCGACAGGGTGGCGGCGTCGACCGGGAACTTCACGGAGTCGTCGCTCAGAACCATTGAGTACATGAACTTGCCTTCCGCCAGCTTGCCGGCGGCGGTGGCGCGGTCGAGGGCCTCGCGGGAGGTCTTGTCCAGTTCGCCCAGCTTGACGTCATGGTCGCCGACCTGGGTCTGAACCACGCCGACCTGGGTCTTCACATAGTCCTTGGTGGCGCAGCCGCTGACGGCCAGGCCGCCCGCGATCAGGGCGCAGACCGCTGCGGTCTTCAGGGCGGAAGTCTTGAGGGTTAGCATCATGGGCCGGGGCCTCGCTCGTTGATCCGAGCGGCGAAACCGCCAGCTCATCTGGGCGAAAACGGGGCGGGTTCATGACGGCATTTAAGCCGGACTGGCGCAAGAATTTCAGTGACTTAAATACCGCGCGCAAACGCTGAAGCCTCCGGCTTGTTCCTCGCCGAAAAACATTCAGGCAAACCCCTGAAATCGTCGCCGGAGGCTGAAAAAGCACGAGGTGAGCCGACAGGGCTTTCAATGTTCCATCGACAGTATCGCGCCCGGGAGGACCAGAGCAGCCCTATTCGCCCCAGGCCTGCGCTCGAATCTTCTTGAGGGTCTGAAGGGTGGAAAAGCAGGCCTGGGCGGCTTCACGCCCCTTGTTCTCGGCGTCGTCGCGGCTGCGCACCAACGCCTGCTCGTCGGTATAGGTGGTGAGCACCCCAAAGGTGATCGGGGTCTCGGTCGACAGTCCTGCGGTCATCAGGCCCAGACTGGTGGCCAGGCTGATGAACTCGAAGTGCGCCGTGTCGCCCTTGATCACACAACCCAGACAGACCACGCCCTCATAGAGTTCCGAACGCGCCAGGGTCTGGGCGATCAGGGGCAGCTCGAATGCGCCGGGGGCGTGGATGATATCCCGGGCGGCGACAGGGGCGCCGCGCGCCTTCAGCAGGTCCAGCGCGCCCTTGAGGAGGCCATCGGTGACCTCGGGGTTGAAGCTGCTGACGACGATCGCAATGCGCGGCGCGGAGGGGGTGGTGGTCATGGGACGCTCTTTGCTGATCAGGAGGCGCGGGCCAGGCTGTGGCCGAGCTTTTCGCGTTTGGTGTCGAGATAGGCGGCGTTGTGCGGGTTGGCGGGAATGGCCAGCGGCAGTTCCCGGCTCACCGCCACACCGTTGGCGCGCAGACCCGCCGCCTTGCGGGGATTGTTGCTGAGCAGGTTGACCCGCTCGACGCCCAGCGCCCGCAGCATCTGGGCGGCGACGCCATAGTCGCGCTGATCGGCGGGGAAGCCCAGGGCGTGGTTGGCCTGAACCGTATCGAGGCCCTCGTCCTGCAGCGCATAGGCGCGGATCTTGTTGGCCAGGCCCAGGCCCCGCCCCTCATGGCCGCGCAGATACAGCAGGACGCCGTTGCCGCTTTCGCCGATCTGCCTGAGGCTTTCCTGCAGCTGGGCGCCGCAGTCGCAGCGCTGCGAACCCAGGGCGTCGCCGGTCAGGCACTCGGAATGAACCCGCACCAGCGGCGTGCCGGTCAGCGCGCCGCGGACCATCGCCAGATGCTCGACGCCGTCAATCCGGCCGCGGAAGGCGCGAACCTCGAAGGGAGCGCCGCCGTGCTCCGACGGCAGGCGAGCCGAGGCCACCTCGTCGACCAGCAGCTCGGTCGCCTTTCGATGGGCCACCAGCTCGGCGATGGTCAGCAGCGGGATGTCATGCTCGCGACAGAAGACCTCGAGATCCGGCATCCGGGCCATGGTCCCGTCGTCCTTCATGATCTCGCAGATCACGCCGGCAGGCTGCAGCCCGGCCAATGTCATCAGATCCACCGAGGCTTCGGTGTGGCCGGCGCGCACCAGGACCCCGCCCGGACGGGCCCGCAGCGGAAAGATGTGGCCTGGAGAGACCAGGTCCGCCGCCTTGGCGTCCGGGGCCACGGCCGCGGCGATGGTCAGCGCCCGGTCAAAGGCCGATATGCCCGTATCGACCCCCTCGGCGGCCTCGATCGAGACGGTGAAGGCGGTCTGGCGGCTAGTGCGATTGTCCGAAACCATCGGCGGCAGGCCCAGCCGATCGACGGCCTCGGCCGCCAGGGTCAGGCAGATCAGCCCGCTGGCCCGGCGCGCCATGAAGGCGATCGCCGCTGCGTCGGCAAACTGGGCTGCCATGACCAGATCGCCCTCGTTCTCGCGATCCTCGTCATCGACCAGGACGATCATGCCGCCGGTCTTCAGGCGTTCGAGGGCTTCAGATAGGCGTGACATAGCTGCTCCACATATTTGGCCAGCACGTCGACCTCGACATTGATCGGGTCGTTGATCGCGGCGGACTTCAGGTTGGTGTGAGCCCAGGTGTGGGGGATCAGGGTCAGGCCGATCAGGAACCGGCCGCCAGCGTCGCAGGGCGAGACGCTGTTGAGAGTCAGGCTGACGCCGTTCAGGGCGATCGAGCCCTTCTCGACGCAGAAGCGGTGCAGGGCGGCAGGCAGGCTCAGGCCTATGCGCCACGATCCGCCATCATCGATCACCTCGACCAGATGGGCCTCGCCGTCGACATGGCCCTGAACCAGATGCCCAGAAAGACGGGTGGCCAGGGTCACGGCGCGCTCGAGATTCACGGCGCCCCCCGCCGTCGCGCGCCCCAGATTGGTCCGGGCCAGGGTTTCGGGGCTGACGAAGAAATCGGCCAGGCCTTGCGCGTCATGGCGCACCACGGTCAGGCAGACCCCGTTGACGGCGACACTTTCGCCCAGCTCCAGATCGGGAAAGCCTGTGCCGAGGGTCAGGCGCAATGCCCCGTCCCCCTCCGGCGCGATGGCCTCGATCCTGCCGACCTGTTCGATAATTCCGGAAAACATCAGCGCTCCTTCAGACCCGGAATGGGATGCGGGTCAGAATGTCGACCTGGTCGGCCTGCCCGGCTTCAGCGGCCTGGCGGATCACGACGTGCTCGTCCCACAAGCCGGCCTCGAGAAACGCCGCCAGCAGGACCGGGCCGCACTCGACCAAGGCCTCCAGCGCGCCCGAGGCGGCGAGATCCGCCAGCAAGGCCGGGATGTCATCGTGCAGGCTGGGCTCCAGGCCCCGCGCCCGAGCGGCCAGCATGTAGTCGGCGGGCGTCCGGCGGCGACGGTCCAGAATGGCCAGGCGTCGCGGACTCCGACGCGGATCAACCACCCGCCGGGTCGTGAACTCCGGCTGGTCGGCCAGGATGGTCCCCGAGCCGGTGACTATGGCGTCGGCCCGGCGGCGAAGCCCGTGGGCCAGGGTCAGGGACGCGCCGGAGGTAAAGGTCTTGGCGCCAGGGGGCGGGATCATGCCGCCGTCCCGGGTCAGGGCCTGTTTCAGGGTCAGCCAGGGCCGTCTGCGGTTGGACCACGTGGCAAACGGAGCGATCAGGCGCTGGGCCCGGCGGGCCAGGGCGGCGGCCTGCGGATCATTCTGGGCCTGCAGATCAAAGACCTGGCGTCCGGCGGCGGCAAGCCGCGCCGCGCCTCCGCCCACGACCGCAGGATTGGGATCGCCCGCGGCGATCCAGATGGCCTGGGCCGGGCTCGCCAGGATCGCCTCGACGCACGGCGGCGTGCGGCCGTGATGATTGCAGGGCTCAAGCGTGACCAGCAGCGTATGAACACGCTCAAAGGTCCCGGCCTCCCGGCAGGCGGCCAGGGCGGCGGCCTCGGCGTGGGGGCCGCCGGCCTGCTGATGCGCGGCGGCGGCCAGCAGCTCGCCCTCGGCGTCCAGCACGACACAGCCGACAGGCGGATTGGGCGCCGTCGCCCCGGCAAAGCCCTCGGCGACCGTCAGGGCGTTGCGGAAACCCTGGAGCACAGAACAGATCGGAGGATGGGTCTCTGGCGACATGCCGCAGACCTAGAGCCGCCGCCCCGCAGGCTTCAAGCACGCATCCTTTTTGGAAACTCTAACATGTTAGAGGTCACGCCAATGACCTCGAAAGCTTTTGGCTCTAGAGCAAAGGTCGTGATGATCGGCTCATGTCTTTTGCTGCAGGTTTTTGTTTTATCGCGTTATTTCGGCGGCGAGCCGCAATCGGCTCCGCCACCGACGCCCCAGGAGCTCGACCATGCAGCGTTTTAGCCGGATGCGGTCATGAAGGGTCCGCTCAACAGCGTTGAACCCTATGGCGACTGGGCTCCCGGCCTCCAGAAGGCGCGACTCTACGAGCTTATCCTGATGGATATCATTCTGGGCCAGCTGCAGCCCATGCAGGTGCTCGAGGAAAAGGTGCTGGCGACGCGCTATGCCGGCGGCGTGTCGGGGGTCCGCGACGCCCTGGGTCGCCTGGCGATCGAAGGACTGGTTGTCCGTCGCCCCCGCGTCGGCACCGTCGTCGCGCCGATGGACATCACCGAGATCGAGCAGGCCTTTGAAGTGCGGCGGATGCTGGAGGGCCGCACGGCGGCCCTGGCGGCCCGCAATCACCGCCCGCAGGATCTGCCGGCCATTACCGGCGCCTTCGATCAGGCCGAGGCCGCTATCGCCAGCGGCGACTTCCGCGCCATGCTGGCGATGGATCACAGCTTTCACCGCGCGGTGGCCTTCGCCACGCACAATGCGACCCTGGCCCGCTTCGTGATCGCCCTGCAAAACACCGCGACGCGCTACTGGATCTGGCAGATGGAAAAGCAGTCGCAGGCGGACCAGATGCGGGACGTGGCGCTGCACAGGGCGCTGGCGGAGACCATCGCCCTGCGCGATCCCGCCGCCGCCGAGGCCGCTTGCGCTCTGTTGATCGGCGATCCGCCCAGCGCCCAGCGCGCCTGAGAACACGACGGCCCGGAGCCCGGGGCCGCTGGCGTCCGCGTGGCTAGCGCGCCATGGCGCCGATCAGGCCATGGGTGAAAGCGCCCCAGCCGGGGTTGAAATAGGCCGTTACGATCAGCAGGTGCCAGCCCATGGCCCAGACCAGTCCGACCACATAACCAACGAGCACCCGACCGCGCGTGATCAGGTCATAGCCGCCGATCGCCAGCATCAGGGCCAGGGTAGAACCATAGTTGATCAGATAGTCCGTCCAGAACGGCGAGCGCAGCAACGGCCCCAGGAACGGCCCCCAATAGGGGCCCACCCAGCGGGCGAAGCCGGCGTCGACGATGGCCAGAGTGCCCAGCAGGATCAGGCGCTTGTGCAAGGGGCTGTTGTTGCGCGCCAGGAAGGCCGCCACGATCAGGCCCGCGAAACTGACCAGTCCGCCAAGCTGGATCGCGAGAAAGGCGGTGTCCTCATTGGGCCCGCCGAAGCGCGCCACCTGGGTCGTAAACGCCGCCATCGGCCCCAAAACGAGCATGGCGCCGAACAGGATCAGGCTCGACAGGCCCAGCTTGCGATGCAGGTCCGCTCGTCCCTTGCGGATCAGGGTGAGCTGGGTGGTCAGCAGAACCAGCCAGCCCGTATAGGCGACCGCATGGACGTGAATGACCAGCGGGAAGGACAGCGGGCCAGCCTGGGCGCGCCGCAGGACGTCGCTGCCAAAGCCCATGATGATCCCGACCCAAAAGATCGCCACGCAGGCCGGAAAGAACCAGGCGTCCCAAGGATGGCGGTACGGAAAATCGGGACGCCGGGGCAGCGGCGTCTCGGTCGTCGAATAGGCGGTCATGCTTCCCCCCCAGGGCCTGCCAATGGCGCGTGGCCAAACCATAGACCAATGGTCTCTGGAGTCGAATGGCCGAGGGAAGCGGGCGCTCCTGGACGGAGCGCCCGCCTGCAAACCTACTGCAACGTCGCCTTGCCCACCGCCAGCACCCCGTCCAGGACGCCGACGGAGATCACGCCGCCGTCTTCCAGTTCGCCGGCCAGCAAGCGCCGGGCGATAGGGTCGACCAGCTCTTTCTGGATCACGCGCTTCAAAGGGCGCGCGCCATAGACCGGGTCGTAACCCTTCTCGCCCAGCCACAGCAGCGCCTCGGCGTCGATGGCCAGGGTCATGCGGCGGTCGGCCAGCAGCTTCTCGACACGTTGCAGCTGGATGCGGACGATGTCGGCCATGTTGGCCCGGCCCAGCCGCTTGAACAGGATGATCTCGTCGATCCGGTTGAGGAACTCGGGCCGGAAGTGACCGCGCACCACGTTCATCACCTGCGGCCGCACCGCGTCCACATCTTCCCCGTCTTCCTGATTGGCCAGGAATTCGGAGCCGAGATTGCTGGTCATGATGATCAGGGTGTTGCGGAAGTCGACCGTGCGGCCCTGGCCGTCGGTCAGGCGACCATCGTCCAGCACCTGCAGCAGCACGTTGAAGACGTCCGGGTGCGCCTTCTCGACCTCGTCGAACAGCACCACCTGATACGGACGCCGACGCACGGCCTCGGTCAGGGCGCCGCCCTCGTCATAGCCGACATAGCCGGGAGGGGCCCCGATCAGACGGCTGACCGAGTGCTTTTCCATGTACTCGCTCATGTCCATCCGGGTGATGGCGTGCTCGTCGGCGAACATGAACTCGGCCAAGGCCTTGGTCAGCTCGGTCTTGCCCACGCCCGTCGGGCCCAGGAACAGGAAGCTGCCGATCGGACGCGAGGGATCCTGCAGGCCCGCCCGCGCGCGGCGCACCGCGTCGGACACAGCCTCCAGGGCCTCGTCCTGACCGACCACGCGGGCCCGCAGGGCGACCTCCATCTGCAGCAGCTTTTCGCGCTCGCCTTCCAGCATCTTCTCGACCGGCACCCCAGTCCAGCGGCTGACCACGGCGGCGATCTGCTCGGCGTCGACGACCTCGGGAGTCAGCGACTTCTGGGCCGCGCCGTCGACGGACTCGGCCGCCGCCAGACGGGCTTCAAGGGCCGGGATCTCGCCATACTGGATCTGGCCGGCGCGAGCGAAGTCGCCGGCGCGCTGGGCCGTCGCCAGATCGGCGCGCAGACGGTCGAGGGCTTCACGCGCTTGCGCGGCCCCGCCGACCTTGTCCTTCTCGGCCTTCCAGCGAGCGGTCATCTCGTCGCTGCGGAACTGCAGATCGTCGATTTCCGTCTCGAGGTTTTCCAGGCGCTGGCGCGAAGCCGCGTCGGTTTCCTTCGACAGCGCCTCGCGCTCGATCTTCAGCTGCACCAGGCGGCGGTCGATCTCGTCCAGCTCTTCGGGCTTGGAGTCGATGGCCATCCGAACGCGGCTGGAGGCCTCGTCGATCAGGTCGATGGCCTTGTCGGGCAGGAAGCGGTCGGCGATGTAGCGGTTGCTGAGCGTGGCGGCGGCGACGATGGCCGAGTCCGAGATGCGCACCCCGTGGTGGACCTCGTACTTCTCCTTCAGGCCGCGCAGGATCGAGACGGTGTCTTCCACCGTCGGCTCACTGACGAACACCGGCTGGAACCGGCGGGCCAAAGCCGCGTCCTTTTCGACATGCTTGCGGTACTCTTCGAGCGTGGTGGCCCCGACGCAGTGTAGCTCGCCGCGCGCCAGAGCGGGCTTCAGAAGGTTGGAGGCGTCCATCGCCCCCTCGCTCTTGCCGGCCCCGACCAGGGTATGCATCTCGTCGATGAACAGGATGATCGAGCCCTCGGCGGCCGTCACCTCACCCAGAACCGCCTTCAGCCGCTCTTCAAATTCACCGCGATATTTCGCGCCGGCGATCAGGCTGCCCATGTCCAGCGAATAGAGCTTCTTGTCTTTCAGGCTTTCGGGCACGTCGCCATTGACGATACGCTGGGCCAGACCCTCGACAATGGCGGTCTTGCCGACGCCGGGCTCGCCGATCAGCACGGGATTGTTCTTGGTGCGGCGGCTCAGCACCTGGATCGTGCGACGGATCTCCTCGTCGCGGCCGATCACCGGATCGATCTTGCCGTCGCGGGCCGCCTGGGTCAGGTCGCGGGCATAGCGCTTGAGCGCCTCATAGCCTTCCTCCGCATTGGCGCTGTCAGCGGTGCGGCCCTTGCGGATGGCGTTTGCGGCGTCTTCCAGCGCCTTGGGCGTGGCCCCGGCGTCCTTCAGAACCTTGGCGGCGTCCGCGCCTTCCTTGGCGATGGCGATCAGCAGGCGCTCGGTGGTGACAAAGGCGTCGCCGGCCGCTTTCGCGCCCTTCTCGGCCTCGGCGAACACCCGGGCGGTGTCGGGCTTCATGTAGAGCTGGCCGCCGGCCCCGTCGACGCGGGCGGTCTTGGCCAGCAAGGCCTCGGTGGCGGCGTCCACGGCCTCGGGTCGGCCGCCGGCGCTCTGGATCAGGGCGCGGCTGAGGCCGTCCTTCTCCTCGAGCAAGACCTTCAAGAGGTGCTCGGGCGCGAACTGCTGATGCCCCCTGGCCAGGGCCAGGCTCTGGGCGGACTGGACGGCCTGTTTGGCGCGGTCGGAATACAGATCGATGTTCATGGTGTCCCCTTCTTAGGCGGATCGGGGTGCGTCGCCTTGATCAAGCACAACGCCTCCCAAGGAGGATTTAGGTGTGGCCACATTGCCACACAAGACCCCAGGGTGATGTTTAGGACGCCTCAGGCGACATTACCGGCGTGGTCATCAGATCTTCCAGAAACAGGATGGCCAGGGCCGAGCGCGAATTGACCCCGGCCTTCTCATAGACGCGCGCCAGTTGCGCCCGCACGGTGCCGGCGGCCGAGCCGCGCAGAACCGCGATCTCGGCCACGTCGAACCCCTTGAGCGCGAACACCGCCACATCGGCCTCGGCCGGGGTCAGGCGCCAGTCGCGGAACCTCTGGGCGGCGACCTCGCTGAGCGCGCCGGCCGCCACCGCCAGGGCGGCCTGCCGGCGTCGGCCTTCCGTCCACATCCGCCGCACCTGCAGAGCGCCGACCGCCACCCCGGCCAGCAGGGCCAGGGCGATGATCGCCTCGATCACGATATGCGGGCTGGGTCCGGCGTTGCGGATATCGGCCAGGGCGTCGCCGATGAAGAACACGGCCGCCACCGCCTGTACGGCGACGACGAAGGAGACCGCCGGGGCTAGGCGGTCTCCCAAGGCTATGCGGGACTTGGTGGGGTTGTGGGCCATCAAGGCTCCTTGGTCTTGCCCTTCCCGCCTATCATCGCCAGCACGATCTGACGACCGCTGCGGCGCGTCTCGAACGCCACACCGAGCAGATGCAGCGCCGCCAGGGCCAGCAGCAGGTTGGCCGCGATCTCGTGGACCTCCTCGGCGATCCCGCCGCCTTCCTCGCCTTCGCCGCCCTCGCTCGCTTCCTCGTCCTCATCCATAAGGACGGTCGATGCGGCCGCCGGACGCTCCCCGTCCTCGGCATGCACCTTCGGCGGAAAGCCGGTCATGGCGATGCCGCTGGCGATGACCACCGCCAGGCTGGCCCACAGCGCATAGGCCATCAGGGCGCCCAGCGGATTGTGCGAGCGGTGGGAGACATGGCGGCCGGCCAGGATGTCGCGCACATGCGCAACCGCCCGGCGCGGACTGGGCGGGAAGGACGCGAACCGCGCCTCGACCGGGCCGACAAAACCCCAGCCCAGACGCAGGGCCAGCAGGGCGGCCAGCGCCAGGCCGATCCAGACGTGGAGCTGCGACCCGCCTTCGGTCACCAGGCGGTTGATGACCACGGCCGCCGCGATCCCCCAGTGCGTGATGCGCACCAGGGGGTCCCAGCGGCGCGGTGCGGGAACCGCGCCGCTCATTGGCGATCTCCCCGCCCCTTGCGGGCATCGACCTTGAGCACCTTGCCGGTCTTCTCCTCGGCCAGGATTTCCAGCCGGCCCTCGCCCTTGACCGCCTTGATCTCCAGCCGCCCGTGCTCGGCTTCAAACTCGGTGAGCCGATAGCCCTGGGCGGCCAGGCTGGCCTGGGCGCGGGCCTTGTCAGGCCCGATCACCTCGCCGAGCCGCGGCTGGGCCAGCGCCGGCTGGGCCAGGGCCAAAGTCAGGAAGGGAATGGCGATGTAGAGACTGCGCATGGGAACCTCCGTCTGTTGCGACGGGGATCAGGAGAAGCGCTGGAGCCACCCTGGCCATTGACCGGGCGCTTACGACCCGGCGGATAAGCGCCTGCTTACGGCGCCGGTCGCCCGGCCAGGAGGCGCGTCACCAGCCCTTGCTGGAGATATAGGCCTGGAGCGCGGCGATGCGCGATGCGTCCGAAGGGTGGGTCGAGGCGATCTCGAGCGAGCCGGAGCCGCCGCCGTCCGCCTGCGACAGGGCCTGCATCTTGCGCCACAGGGTGACGGCCTCGCCCGGCCTGTAGCCCGCGCGCTGCATGTAATCGACGCCCAGGCGGTCGGCCTCCAGCTCGTGCTTGCGCGAGAACGGCAGCAGGAACAGGTACTTGGTCGCATCGCCGCCATAGGAGCCCAGCCCCCGGCCAAGGTCGGTCGAGCTGCCGGCCGCCGCGCCGGCCACGCCCAGCAAAAGCTTGGTGGTCATGGTCTGGGAGTAGCGCTCGGCAGCATGCTGGGCGACCACATGGCCCGCCTCGTGGCCGATCACGGCGGCCAGCTGGTCGTCGTTGTCGACCATGTCGAGCAGGCCCACGGTCACCCCGACATGGCCGCCGGGCAGCACGAAGGCGTTGGGCGCCTCATCGATCAGAACGGCATAGTCCCACGGCCGGTTGTTGAGCCCCGCCGCCGTCACCACGCGCTGGCCCACCGTCCGCACCCGCGCGTTCTTGCGCGCGTCGCTGGAGATGTTGCCCGTGCGCAGGGTCTGGGCCCAGGCCTTCTCGCCCTGGGCGGCCAGGCCCGAGTCGTTGACGATCAACAGCTGGTCGCGGCCCAGATCGGCGTTATAGGCGCAACCCGCCAGGGGCAGGGCGACGACCAAAGCCGCAGCGATCAGCAGGGGCAGACGAAGACGGAAGGTCATGTTCAGGTTTCAACAGGTGACAAAGGCGACACAGCCTTATCTCCGCCGTCCCGCTTCCATGCAACCAGCCCGACGCCCAAAGAAAAAGGAGCCGCTTTCACGGCTCCTTTCAAAAGCTCTGCCAGGCGGACGCGGATCAGGCGTCTTCTGACCCCGTGGCGGGCGGCGCGCCTTCGCCACCTTCGAAGCTGCGCGGCGCGCGGCGACGACGGGGCTTTTTGGCTTCTTCGCCTTCAGCGGCCGGAGCCGGCGTTTCGACGGCGGTTGAGCGACCCAGGAAAGCCGGAGCGTGGCTCATATCGCCATCCTGACCGCGCAGCATGGGCGAGCCCTTGCTGACGACCGGCTCGCTGACCAGCGGCGTGGCCTGCGGCTCGATCACGGCCATCGGATCGCGATCACCCTGGGCGCGATCTCGGGGCGCACGTTCGCGGCGCGGAGCGCGTTCGCGGCGACCTTCAGCGGCCGGCGCCTCGACAACGGCTTCTGCGGCGACCGGGGGACGCTCTTCGCGCGGGCGCTCATCCCGGGGACGATCGTCGCGAGGACGGTCGTCACGAGGGCGCTCATCCCGGGGGCGGTCGTCGCGGAAGCGGTCTTCCCGGGGACGGTCATCCCGCGGGCGATCGTCACGCGGACGGTCATCTCTGGGCCGGTCGTCGCGAGGACGGTCTTCGCGAGGGCGATCGTCTCTGGGACGATCATCACGGGGACGATCATCGCGAGGCCGGTCATCCCGGGGACGGTCATCCCTGGGTCGGTCATCCCTGGGTCGGTCGTCGCGAGGACGATCTTCGCGGTCGCGCCAACGGTCGCGACGGCCCTGGCCCTGACCTTGGCCCTGATTGTCGAAGCGGGGACGGTCTTCGCGCGGACGGTCGTCGCGGGGGCGATCTTCCCGGGGGCGATCGTCGCGTTGGCGGCCCTCGAAACGGTCGCGGGGGCGCTCGTCGCGCTGGCCTTCGCCCTCGCCGCCCTCCTGGTTTTCGCTGGGCGCCTCGGCGACTTCGGGCGCGTCTTCGGGCTCGGCCTCGAAGTCGATCTCGTAAGCCGAATAGGCGTCCTTGCCGATGATGTCGCTGACGGGGCGATTCGGCTGGATGGCGCGAAGGACCCGGAAGTAATGCTCGGCGTGCTGCAGGTAGTTCTCGGCCAGCACCCGGTCGCCGGACGACGAAGCGTCGCGCGCCAGCTGCTGGTACTTCTCGTAAACGCCCTGCGCCGCACCGCGCACCTTGACGCCTTCGGGGCCGTTCGAATCGAAGGCCCGGTTGGCATTATGCTGCTGAGGCTTGCCGCCGGTATTGCTGCCGCCGCGATTGTTGCGGCCGCGCTGGCGCTTCATGCCCTTGAAATCTCTCATGGTCTTCTTCTGAACCTGTCCGGAGGTCAGTCTGTGCTGAGGCATCCGGCCTTGTTGGTCTCTAGGCGGGGTCGAACCCCTGGAAGTTCTAGAGACACTGGTTTCCGTAGAGCCCCCGTCCTGGTCCTGGCGCGGCGACCGGCTTTGGACCGTGCGCGCCTGCCGGAGGAGCTTTACAAACATCATCGACGTTTGCTGTTCCCGTCACCCGGCGTTTTGGAAGGAGACCCTTATCGTCTAGCCTCTCACGCGGGGGTTTCCAAGGGGTTTTTCACCCCGGTCACGACGCGATCGTGGGTCGACAGATCCTTGATCGTACGGACGTTGCCGGCGCCCGCCTGCCGGAACAGCGCCTCGACATCGGCCGACTGGTCGTAGCCGATCTCGACGGCGAACATGCCGCCAGGCTTGAGCACCCGCAGGATTTCGGGGGCCAGATGGCGATAGGCGTCCAGGCCGTCGGGGCCGCCGTCCAGGGCCAGGCGCGGCTCGTGGTCACGAACCTCAGGCTCCAGCGTCTCGATGATGTGGCTGGCGATATAGGGCGGGTTGGAGACCACCAGGTCGAAACCCGCGTCGCCCAGGCCCGCCGTCCAATCGCCGCGCAGCAGGGCCGTCCGGGTGTTGAGATCCAGATTGGCGGCATTTTCGCGAGCCACGGCCAGGGCCTCTTCGGAGACGTCGATCCCCAGCCCCTTGGCGGCCGGCCGCTCGGCCAGGATCGCCAGCAGGATGGTCCCCGAGCCGACGCCCAGATCCAGCATGCTGAACGCCATGTTTTCCGGGAAGGCCTTGAGCACCTCGTCGACGATCACCTCGGTCTCGGGGCGCGGCGTCAGGACGTTCTTGTTCACCTGCAGCAGGATCTTCCAGAAGCCCTTGCGGCCGATGATGTGGCTGACCGGCTCGCGGCGCGCGCGGCGGGTCAGATAGTCGTCCAGCGTCGCCCACTGCTCGGCCGTCAGCATGCGGTAGGGATCGGTGATGATGTCGGTGCGGGTGACGTCGGCGGCCACCTCCAGCATCAGGCGCGCGTCGATGGCGGGCTGATCGATACCGGCGTCCTTCAGACGCTCCTTGGCGGCGGTCCAGGCTTTGACGAGGGTCAGGGTCATGGGGTGGGATTTAGCCCTTTAGGTCGGGAGAGGCGAGATGTGAAAGGGAGAAGCGAACTGGTATCCTGGAGCGCGGAGGACACCCGATGGATCAGCAGCCAGAGGATTCAGAATGCGAGGCCAAGCTCGCGGCGTTGCGGGCGGCGCTTATCGCGGGAGAGGAGAGCGGGCCTGCCGAAGACTTTGATTGCGACGCCTTCATCGCAGAGATGGAAGCTCAGCATAAAGCGTGAACCAGCCGCAGCGATCCTGCGACTTGCTACCAGCGTAGCGGAATGGGTCATATCAGAGAGACAACGTCTTCTTCCCTGACCCGCCCGCCCTGCGTGACGTTAAGATAGATCCCGCAGTCCATGTGGCCGTAGGCGTCGAACAGCGCCTTGACCACGTCAATGTCCCGCTCGGCCGTGACCGGATCCACATGGGTCGCCGCGCAGCGGACGATGGGTTTGAGAACCTCGGCCGTCGCCCCGCCGAGCTTCAGCGTCCGCCCCGTCCAGTCGTTTTCGACCCAGGCCGGCCAGCCCTCGACATAGAGGTTGGCGCGGAAGCGCAGCGGATCGAGGGGAACGCCCAGCTTTGCCTCGAGGTCACGCACGCTGGCCAGGTTGATGACCGAGACATAGCCCGAGCGACTGTCCATGAACCGGTGCGCGCCCGGCCCTTCGATCACGCGCAGCGGGCCGGAAAGGTCTTCGCCCAGCAGCGCGGTCAGCCAGGCCTCCAGCCCTGCCCGCCCCTCGGCCGAGCCCAGGTCGCCGGCGAAGTCGGGCTGGCCTTCGGCGCCGGCGCGAAACACGCCAGTCGCCTCGTCATAGGCCGTGCGGGCCCTGGCCACGGCCGGGATCTTGGCCAGGACCGTGAACTTCATCTTCGAGACATGGCCCGGCGCCGCAGGGTCAAAACCGCTGGGACCATCCTCCACCGCGAACAGCCGGTCGCAGGGAAAACAGGCGCCGGCGACCAGGTCGGCGCTGTCCAGGCGTTCGGGGGTGAAACCCTTGATCGGGTGGCGATAGAGGGCGTCGATGCGAGCTTCCATGCGGCCAAGGTCGGGGACGGCTCGGTCGAAAGCAAGGGCTCGGGAACGCCCTGTGTGCTCACGCTTTCCTTGGGCGGGAGAGCGCATGACCGACAACGCCAAGCCGAAACGACCCGTCCGCGCCTGGCTGGCCTCGCGCCCCTACGGCCTGGCGCCGTGGATCGTGCTGCTGGCCCTGGTCCCCTTTGCCTTTCCGAAGCGCGTCACCCACACCCCGCAGCCGGGCCTGTCGGAAGACCGCATCCTGCCGCCCGACGATTTCGATGCGATGGAACCCCTGCACGGCCGGGCCGCCCGGTCTCCCATCGCCATTCCCTGGCGCGGCTGGCGCGACATCCTGTGGCGCACCTGGCGCGAGATCACGGTCGACCGCCTGCACGCCGTGGCCGGGGGCGTCACCTTCTACACCCTGCTGGCCCTGTTCCCGGCCATCGGCGCCTTCGTGTCGCTGTACGGCCTGTTTGCCGATGTTGCCGCCGTGCAAGGGCAGTTGAGCGAGATGTCGGGCGTCTTTCCCGCCAGCGTCATCCAGATCGTCGGCGAGCAGATGCTGCGCCTGGCCAGCCAGGAACAGGCCAAGCTGGGCGTCGCCTTCGGCGTCAGCCTGCTGCTGTCGATCTGGAGCGCCAACGCCAGCATGCAGGCGCTCTTCGACGGCCTGAACATCTCCTACGACGAGGACGAGAAGCGCAATCTGCTCGCCCGCGCGGCCCTGACCTATGTCTTCACTGTCTGCGCCCTGGTCTATGCGGCCGTGGCGGCCTTCATCCTGATCGCCACCCCCATCGTGCTGGCTCGGGTCGGGCTGTCGGCCCTGGACGCGATCTGGGGCCCGATCCGCTGGCTGCTGGTCTGGATGATGACGGCGGCGGCCTTCGCCCTGCTCTTTCGCTTCGCCCCCTGTCGCGCCCGGGCGCGCTGGCGCTGGGTGGTGATCGGCGCCGTGCTGGCGGCCGGCGGCTGGCTGGTCGGCTCGCTGGGCTTCTCGGTCTATGTGAACCGCGTGGCCCACTTTGACGCCACCTATGGACCCCTGGGGGCGGTGATCGCCTTCATGGTCTGGGTGTGGTTTTCGATCATGGCCGTGCTGGTTGGGGCCGAGCTGAACGCCGAGATCGAGCGCCAGACGGCCATCGACTCGACCACCGGCCCCGAGCGCCCGATGGGTCAGCGCGGCGCGGCCGTGGCCGACACGGTGGGGATGGCCTTCCATCCCTGGGAGATGATCAAGCGCGAGGCGGGCATGGTGCGCAAGGTGGCCGGCGGGGCTTGGGGCAAGGTTCGAAGGCGCCAGGGGCTTGGAAAGCCCTCCTGAGCGTGGCTAGCTCCGCTCCCGCATTTTCCGGAGCCCCGCATGCTGCTCACCCCAGCCCAGGACCACGACCTTCCCGCCATTGCCGACCTGGTCAACCGGGCCTATCGCGGGGAGGAGGCCCAGAAGGGCTGGACGACGGAAGCCCATATCCTGGACGGCCAGCGCACCGACCTGGAAACCCTGCGCACCGATCTGGCGGCCAAGCCAGGCTCGACCATCCTGACCCTGCGCGACGACGCCTCGTCCAAACCCTTCGCCTGCGTCTGGGTCGAGCCGATACCGGACGATGTCTGGTTGATCGGCATGGTCTCGGTCGATCCCCAGCGCCAGGACGGTGGCCTCGGCCGCAGGCTGCTGGACGCGGCCGAGGCCCACGCTCGCGCCGGCGGCGGCCGGTTTGGCAAGATGACGGTCATCGAAGGCCGCGATACCCTGATCGCCTGGTACGGCCGCCGGGGCTATGCGCCGACCGGCGAATACGAGCCCTTCCCTTCTGATGACCCGCGCTTTGGCAGGCCCAAGGTCGAAGGCTTGCAGTTCCTCGTGCTGAAGAAGGCGCTGTAGCCCGACACCCGGTCCCTAGGCGCGCGCGACCAGCTTGATCACGATCAGCTGCGCGGCGTTCACGCGCTCGCCGCCGGGCTCCAGGACTTCCAGGTGCACGTGGTCGGTGATGCCCGGATAGTGGCCCTGCAGGCTTTCCACGCGGCCGATGGCCTGGCCCAGCCGCACGGCCTGGCCGACCTCGACGCTGGGCGACACATAGAAGGCGCGGGCCACATAGCCCAGGGCCGGATTGGTGATCTCGACAAACTTCAGATCGGTCGAGCCGCTGTAGGCATAGCCGATCTTGGTGACATAGCCCGAGATCGGGGCGAGGACGTCCTGACCGGCGACAGCGGTGTAGTCGACGCCTTCGTGATCGCGTGTCCCTCCATCGCGGCGAGCCCCGAACTGGCCATCGCCGAAGTCGTCGTGACCGCGCGGCGCGGCGCCGGTGGGGTTGGCGAAGTCGGCCGCGCCGTCGCCATCGACATCGGCGCCGCTCCAGACCAGCTCCCGGCGCACCGGCCGCTGGGGCTTGGCGGCAATCTCGTCCAGCAGGCGGCGCACCATCGGGGTGGGGCTGTGCCGGGCGGCGTCGGGATGCTCCATGGCCGCCACGACCATGGGCGCAAAGATCGTCGCCAGACCGACGACGCAGCGCGCCGCGGGAGTGATGGTCTTGGCCACGGCAGCGTGCATAAATTGACCTTCAGTCGTTCCGGGAGCGATTTCAGCGTTTGAACGTTTCGACTGATTAGGGGCCAGATATGGCGAAGAGGTGGCGCACGCCGTGCGACGGCTTGTCGCGCCATGTTTGCTGTATTGCATCAAAATTCTGGACTTCATGAGATCCAGGGCGGCCGGCCAATGCTTCAGCTCTAATCGATTTATCAGATGCAATTTCAAACTAGACCATAAATCCTGGGAAGCCCGAGCGTAGGGTTTGGGGATCACCCCGCGATCAGCCCCGCCCGCTCATCGGCGGTCAGCGGACGCCAATAGCCTTCCGGCATGTCGCCCAGGGTGAGGGAGCCGACACGAACGCGAAACAGGTCGACGACCTTCCATTCCAGCAGCTCGCACATCCGGCGGATCTGGCGGTTGCGGCCTTCCTGCAGGATCACGCGCAGGCGCTGGTCAGAAATGAGTTCCACATGGGCGGGTCGCAGTTCGCGGCCGTCCAGTTCGAGGCCGAAGCGCATCAGCTCCAGCTTCTCCTCGGTGATCTCGCCCATGATGGCGACGCGGTATTCCTTCTCCAGCTCCGACTGCGGGCCGATCACGGCCTTGGCCACCACGCCGTCCTCCGAGAGGATCAGCAGGCCGCGCGAGTCCATGTCCAGTCGGCCGACCGGAGCCAGCCGGTTGCTGAAGTTGGGGATCGTCGCCTCATGGGCCCAAAGGTTCTCGCGCTTGAGCAGGCGCACGGCCGGAATCTGGCCGGGATCGGGCTGGGACGAGACGATGCCGACCGGCTTGTGGATCATGATCGTCAGGCTGGAATCCAGCTTGTCGGTGGCGCGGTCGGCCAGCACCAGCGTCTGGCCCGGCAGTATCTTGCGGCCCACGTCCTCGACGGTCTCGCCGTCGATGGAGACCAGGCCGTCGGCGATCAGGGCCTCGGCTTCGCGGCGCGAACAGACGCCGGCCTGGGCCAGCCACTTGTTGACCCGCTGGGGCTCGTCTTCGTCATAGGTGCGGGTGAAGGCCATCAGTTGTAGCCATCTTCGAGGGTGGCCAGGCGCGCGGCCTGATCCTCGGCGATCAGCGGCTTGATGATGTCGTCCAGGGCGTCGCCCTCCATCACCTTGGCCAGGTTGTAGAGGGTGAGGTTGATGCGGTGATCGGTGACCCGACCCTGCGGGAAGTTGTAGGTACGGATGCGTTCGGAGCGGTCGCCGCTGCCCACCTGGCCCTTGCGGGCGTCGGAGCGGGCGGTGTCCAGCGCCTCGCGCTGCATGTCGTACAGGCGCGCTTTCAGGTTCTTCAAAGCGCGCGCGCGGTTCTGGTGCTGGCTCTTTTCCGACGAGGTCACCACCACCCCCGTGGGCAAGTGGGTGATGCGCACGGCCGAGTCTGTCTTGTTGACGTGCTGACCGCCGGCTCCTGACGAGCGATAGGTATCGATGCGCAGGTCGCTTTCGTTGATCTCGATCTCGACATCCTCGGCTTCCGGCAGCACCGCGACGGTGGCGGCCGAGGTGTGGATGCGGCCTTGCGCTTCGGTGGCCGGCACACGCTGCACGCGGTGCACGCCGCTCTCGAACTTCCAGCGGCCAAACACCCCGTCGCCGGTGACAGAGGCGATGATTTCCTTGTAGCCGCCCATTTCGCCTTCGGAGACGCTGTCGATCTCGACCTTCCAGCCCTGAAGCACGGCATAGCGCTGGTACATGCGGAACAGGTCGCCCGCGAACAGGGCCGCCTCGTCGCCGCCGGTGCCGGCCCGCACTTCGAGAATGGCCGAGGCGTTCTCGTCCTTGTCCTTGGGCGCCAGCATCAGGGCCAACTCGTGCTGCAGGACCGGCAGCTTCTCATCCAGCGCCTGCATCTCGTCGCGGACCATGGCGCCCATTTCCGGGTCGCCGGCCATCTCTTCCAGGTCGGCGCGCTCGGCGGCCAGCTTGGCCAGGGTCTCGACGGCCTCGGCCACCGGACGCAGTTCGGCGTGCTCCTTGGAGAGCTTGACGATCTCGGCTCCGTCGCTGGCGGCGCCCATGCGGGCCTCCACTTCGCGGAAACGGTCGAGAACCTGGTCGAGTCGGGCCTGGGGCAGTCGCAAGGGTGACGTCACGTGCTTTGAGGGGAACGGGCGGTCTCTGTACCCCCCGCGCGGCCTGACGTCACCCCGGCGTGAAAACGACTACTTCGGATACATCATCGTCTGGGTGATGGCGGCGTCGCCGTTTACCGAAACCTTGACCTGATCAAAGGCCGGCAGGCCCTTCAGGGGCGAGGCGCTGGACATCGCCCAGCCCTCAGCCGGTTTGCCGTCGGCGCCGTTGGTCATGCTCCAGCTGCTGTCAGAGTCGTGCAGCACCGAGACCGCGTAGTCGCCAGGCGGCACGTCGGGCAGCTTGACCTTCAGTTGGCCGCTGGCGGCGCCGTCCAGAACCGCGCCGGAGGTCTGGGCGTGTTGCATGAACTGGTCGCGGCTCTGCACGGTGACCAGGATCTTGCCGCCCTTGGGCTTCACGCCGTTCAGGGTCAGGTCGATCTCGCCGGCCTGGGCGGCAGCGAAGGCGGTGGTGGCGAAAAGGACGGCGGCGGCGGCGGCGGTGGCAAGGCGTTTCATGGTGTAGTGCTCCCTCAGATCGGTTTTCGATGAAGTACTTTTATTTGCAAAGTGCATGAGGAGGCAAATTACAACGGAGTCATAGAAGGCCTGAGGCGGCACAGACTGATCGTCAGGGATGCTCTGGCTGACGCCGCGGTTCAGCCTCCGGATTGGTCCCGGCCGGAGGATCGCGGCGATAGCGCACCAGGACCTCCACGCCGCCGGGGCGCTCGGCCAGAGCCTGACGGATCATGGCCAGCAAGGTCTCGGCCGACACATGCAGGTCGATGATCTGGCCGGCCTGTTCATAGAGCAGGTGCGAATGAGGTTCGGCGACGGTGTCAAACACCAGGTCGGCGGTGGTGGTGGGCAGACGGCTGATCAGGCCGTGGTCGGCCAGGGCTTCCATCTGGCGGGCCAGATCGGCAAGCGTGACCGCCAGGCCGGACTCGGCGGCGATCTCAGCAACCTCTGCCAGGGTGAGATGGGTTTCGGGCGCGGCGCGCAACAGCGCCAGCAGTCGCGGCAGCACGCCGTGGCCAGTCAGGCCGGCGTTGCGCAGCTCCTCGCGGAACGCGGCGTCCACGGCATGGGACATTGGGGCCTCCTCCCAAGGCGCCGGGGTGATCGCGGTCGTGAGTCGCCGCGATCTGATCCCGACCTTGAAGTCTGGACGCGGCTGGGGTCAGCCGCGTCCAGCCCTGTGGTCTCGCGGATCAGGCGAGGTCGAAGCGATCCAGGTTCATCACCTTGGTCCAGGCCGCCACGAAATCGCTGACGAACTTTTCCTTGGAGTCGCTCTGGGCATAGACCTCGGCCAGGGCCCGCAGTTGCGAGTTGGAGCCGAAGACCAGATCCACGCGCGTTGCGGTCCAGCGACCCTCTCCGGTGGTGCGGTCGCGGCCTTCAAACTCGGCCTCTGCTTCCGAGGTCGCCGACCAGACCGTTTGCATGTCGAGCAGATTGACGAAGAAGTCGTTCGTCAGGGCGCCCGGCTGCGCGGTGAAGACGCCATGCGGTGACTGATCGGTATTGGCGTTCAGCACGCGCAGGCCACCGATCAGCACCGTCATTTCGGGCGCCGTCAGGGTCAGCAGCTGGGCCCGGTCGATCAGCAGTTCCTCAGCCGTCAGGGTATATTCCGTCTTCAGATAGTTACGGAAACCATCGGCGGTGGGCTCGAGCACCGAGAACGACTCGATGTCGGTCTGGGCCTGGGAGGCGTCGGTGCGGCCGGGCGTGAAGGCGACCTCGACCGCGTGTCCCGCCGCCTTTGCGGCCAGTTCGACACCCGCGCAGCCCGCCAGCACGATCAGGTCAGCCAGAGACACCTTCTTGCCGCCGGTCTGGCCGGCGTTGAAGGACGTCTGGATGCCTTCCAGCGCCGCCAGCACGGACGACAGCTGAGCCGGCTGGTTCACCGCCCAGGTGCGATGCGGCTCAAGCCGGATACGGGCGCCGTTGGCCCCGCCCCGCTTGTCCGAACCGCGGAAGGTCGAGGCAGAAGCCCAGGCGGTCGCGACCAGTTGAGAGACCGACAGACCCGAAGCCAGCACCTTGGCCTTTAGGTCCCGGATATCGGCCGCATTGACCAACGGGTGATCCACGGCCGGAACGGGATCTTGCCAGATCAGCTCCTCCTTGGGCACCAGCGGACCGCGATAGCGGGCGACGGGGCCCATGTCGCGATGGGTCAGCTTGAACCAGGCGCGAGCGAAGGCGTCCTGGAACTGGTCCGGGTTCTCGTGGAAGCGCTTGGAGATCGGCCCGTAGATCGGGTCGAAGCGAAGCGCCAGGTCCGTCGTCGCCATCATGGGCGCATGACGCTTGGAGGGATCGTGGGCGTCGGGCACCAGGGTCCGGGCCGCCGGATCCTTCGGGGTCCACTGCTGGGCGCCGGCCGGGCTCTTGGTCAGCTCCCACTCGTGGCCGAACAGCGTGTCGAAATAGCCGTTGTCCCACTTGATGGGATTGGGTTTCCAGGCGCCCTCAAGGCCGCTGGTGATGGTGTGGACGCCCTTGCCGCTGCCGAAGCTGTTCTTCCAGCCCAGGCCCTGTTCGACGATGCTTGCGCCTTCTGGCTCGCGGCCGACCTGGGCTGCGTCGCCCGCGCCATGGGCCTTGCCGAAGGTGTGGCCACCGGCGATCAGCGCGACGGTCTCCTCGTCGTTCATCGCCATGCGGGCGAAGGTCTCGCGGATATCGTGAGCCGAGGCCAGGGGATCAGGATTGCCGTTGGGGCCTTCGGGATTGACGTAGATCAGGCCCATCTGGACAGCGGCCAGCGGCTTGTCCAGCTGGCGCTCGCCCTTGTAGCGGTCGTCGCCCAGCCAGGTGTCCTCGGCGCCCCAGTGGACGTCTTCCTCGGGCTCCCAGGTGTCTTCGCGGCCAAAGCCGAAGCCGAAGGTCTTGAAGCCCATGGTCTCCATGCCGACGTCGGCGGCGATGATCATCAGGTCAGCCCAGCTGATCTGGTTGCCGTACTTCTGCTTGATCGGCCAGATCAGGCGACGGGCCTTGTCGAGGTTGCCGTTGTCAGGCCAGCTGTTGAGCGGCGCAAAGCGCTGCTGGCCCGCGCCAGCACCCCCGCGACCATCGCCGGTGCGATAGGTGCCGGCGCTGTGCCAGGCCATGCGCACAAAGAACGGGCCATAGTGGCCGTAGTCGGCCGGCCACCACTCCTGCGAGTCGGTCATCAGCGCCGCCAGGTCCTTCTTCAGGGCCTCGACATCCAGCTTTTCGACCTGCTCAGCATAGCTGAACGCCGGCGAGAAGGGGCTGACCAGCGACGAGTGCTGGGACAGGATCTTCAGGTTCAGCTGGTTGGGCCACCAGTCGCGGTTCGACCGGCCGCCGAGGCTGGTATGAGCCCGAGCGCCGTGATTGAAGGGGCACTGGCCCGTGGGTTCGACGATGTTGTTTCCGTCCATAACTGGCTCCGATCTTGGCTGCTGTGACTGACTTGGCCTGCACGATGAAGACCGTGAATTCTGCGGAAATAGGCCCGCTTACTGACTGGCAAGGCGCGCCGTTGAAACGGATCAGCGCAAACTGGCCCGCCGGGTGACGGAGCCAGGTTGTCGCCGGGTGAGGCGCACCGGAATTCAAGTCGAGGTCTGTATCCTGCCGCCACTCCCTCTGGGCGCTCTCTGCGGATCGCCTGACAAAGTTTTCGCGCATCCCACCCATAAAGAGAAGCGCCAAAAATCAATGGCTATGATAGGTACTGCCTATGATCAGATTTCGAGTTGCGTCGTGAACCTTCGAGACCTCCGCTACCTTCTGGCCATGGTCGAGCATGAGCATTTCGGTCAGGCCGCGCGGGCCTGCGGCGTAAGTCAGCCCACCCTGTCCGTGCAGATCCGGAAGCTGGAAGAGCTTGTGGGCGTCGCCCTGTTCGAGCGCAGCAGCAAGGCGGTCGTCCCGACATCCGCCTGCCTGCAACTGATCGGCCATGCCCGCACAGCGGTCACGGCCGCCGAAGCGATCCTGGCCACGGCGCGAACGCTTCGCGACCCTCTGGCGGGACGCTTTCGGGTGGGCATCATCCCGACCCTGGCGCCCTACCTGCTGCCGCTGGTGTTTGCGCCGCTGCGCGAGGCGCTGCCCGCGCTGGAGCTCGAGCCCTGGGAAGACCAGACCACCGCCCTGCTTGAACGGCTGCGCAGCCACGAGCTGGACGCGGCTCTGCTGGCCACCGAGGTGGACGGGCCTGATCTGATGAGCCAGACGCTGTTCGACGAGCCCTTCCTGGCGGCCCTGCCGCCCGATCACTTGCTGGCGGGGCTGGACACCGTCACCGAAACCGATCTGGCGAAGGACATTCTGGTGCTGGCCGACGGTCACTGCCTGCGCGACCAGACCCTGGCGGCCTGCGGCAGCAACGGGGCGCTGGGCGGCCCGCTCCGCGCCGCCAGCCTGCCCACCTTGCTGAACATGGTGGCGGCCGGCTACGGCACGACCCTGATTCCGGGGCTGGCGGCCGGCGCGGCGCAGGATGCGGGGATTGTGCTCAGGCCGCTGGCCGAGCAGGCTGGGCGCACGGTGCGGATCGCTTGGCGCGCCAACTATCCCGGCCGTCCCGCCGTGGAGGCGGTGGGCGAGGTCATAGCCCAGCGCTTGCGGGGCTTCGCCAGGGGCGCGGTGGCCGGGACGATCTAAAATCCGGCCTTCACCTCGACCGCCACCACGCCCCGGGGCGAGCGCGAAGGCCGCAGATCGCCGTCGACCACCACGCGATAGGGTCCTTCGCGGGCGTCCAGCGGCTGGCCATTGACCGTGTCGGCCAGGATCACCGGATTGGCGCGATAGACGGGGTCGGTCTCGGCGATCGACAGGATATTGGAAAAGCCGTCGGCGGCGCGCAGGATGACCATCTGGTTCAGATACCGCCCCATCAGCCGCTCGCCCGAGACGACGCCGGCCTTAAGCAGGGCCCCATGCAGGATCGCGCCCTCATAGACCACCGGCTGCCCCTTGACCTGGATCGTCGCCCTGGCGCGCGGCAGGGCCTTTACCTCGGCGGGCGTCAGCACCACCGTGTCTCGTCCGGCGACGGTGACCTTGAGATCCTGCGCCGAGACCGGCGAAGCGAGGACGGCGGCGGCGATCGCGGCCGTGAGGGCGAGGAGGATGCGCATGCCGGCAGCGTGGCGCCCCTCCCCGCGTCTGTCACGCCTTCAGCTCGGTCATCAGCGGATAGAGCGAGGCCACCAGCAGCACGGCCATGCTGACATTGAAGACGCGCAGGATCGCCGGCCGGTCCAGAAAACGCCGCATGCCCTGACCAAAGCCGGCCCAGGCGGCGCTGCACGGCGCGCCCACCAGCATGAAGGTTCCCGCCAGGACCAGCACGGTCAGGCTACCGCTGCCTTCCGGCGTGTAGGTGGTGGCGGCGCCCAGGGCCATCGCCCAGGCCTTGGGGTTCAGCCACTGGAAGGCGGCGGCCTCCAGGAAGGTCATCGGCTGGCCGGTGGCGCTCTTGTCATTGATCCCGGTCGCCGTGGCGATCTTCCAGGCCAGCCACAGCATGTAGGCTGCGCCGACCCATTTCAGGATCTCGTGCAGGATAGGGAAGGTCCTGAACACGCCCGACAGGCCCCACCCCATCGCCACCACCATCACGCCCAGACCCGCGCTGATCCCCAGGATGTGCAGGATCGTGCGGCGAAAGCCGAAGTTCGCCCCCGAGGCCAGCAGCATCATGTTGTTGGGCCCGGGCGTACCGGCGGTGGCGAAAGCGAACAGGACGAAGGCCAGAAGAAGGTCGGGGGTCACGTCGGGACTCCATGATCGAGAATGTCACAGAGATGTTCTCGATTGATCCATGAGTCAAAATGAGTATTGTCATGATGACAATATCGGAGCCCGCATGTCCGCGAAAACCCTGAGGGACTGGACCCCGTCGCTGGAGGCCGGCGACGCGCCGATCTATGAGCGCCTGCTGGCCGCCCTGCGCGCCGATATCGAGACCGGCGCCCTGGCCGCCGGCGCGCGCCTGCCGCCGCAGCGCGACCTGGCCCACCGCCTGGGACTGGGGCTGGGCACCGTCACCCGCGCCTATGTCGAGGCCGAGAAGGCCGGGCTGGTCGAGGCCCATGTCGGGCGCGGCAGCTTTGTGCGCGGCGGGGCGGCGGGAAAGCCTGTCAGGACGGCCGATAGCGGCCTGATCAATCTCTCGCAGAATATCGCCCCTGGCGGACCGGCCGAGGGCCGACTGGGCGACACCCTGACCCGGCTGCGCCGACGCGGCGACCTCCTCGACTGCCTGGGCTACGCTCCGCCGGCGGGGCTGGAGGCCCAGCGGCGCTCCGGGGCCGCGTGGCTGGAGCGCAGCGGCGGTCTGGTCGGCGCCGACTGGACCCGGCTGGTCTGCACCGCCGGCGCCCAGCAGGCCCTGGCCCTGGCCTTCGGCGCCGTGGCGCGGTGGGGTGATACCGTGCTGTGCGAGGCCTCGACCTTCTACGGCGTCAAGGCGCTGGCCCAGCATATGGGCTATGGGCTTAAGGGCCTGGCCATGGACGCCCAGGGCCTGCGCCCCGACGTTTTGGACGAGGCCGCCGCCACCGGCGCCTTCAGGGTGGTGGCCATCCAGCCCACCCTGCAGAACCCGACCGGCCGGATCATGAGCGCCGGACGCCGCGCCCAGATCGTGGCCGTGGCCCGCAAGCACGACCTGATGATCATCGAGGACGACATCTATGCGGTCTACGCACCGGACGCACCGCCGCCCTTCGCGGTGCTGGCCCCGGAGCGCACCTTCCACGTCTCGGGCGTCTCCAAGTCGCTGGCGCCCGGCCTGCGCACCGGCTTCCTGATCGTGCCGCCCGGCGATGCCTTGGACCGCGTTCTGCGCACGGTGCGCGCGCTGTCCTATGCTCCGCCCAACTTCGGCGGACTGATCGCCACCCAGTGGATCGAGGACGGCGCGGCCGACGCCATTGTGGCCGAGATCCTGACCGAGATGACCGCCCGCCTGTCCCTGGCCCGCGAGATCCTGGGCGACGCCATCGAGACCCCGATGTCGGCCAGCGCGCCGCACGTCTGGCTGCCGATGTCGGACCTGGACGCCGAACGTCTGGCCGGCCGGGCCCTGCGCGGCGGCGTGGAAGTGACCCCCCCGTCAGCCCCGGTGGTCGCGCCCGGCCTGACGACCGGCGTGCGCGTGTGCCTGGGCGCGGCGCAGGATCGGGAAGCCCTGGAACGCGGCCTCCGCATCGTGGCCGCAGCCGTAGCGGATGTCGACGAGCGGTCTCGGGCGGTGATCTAGTACAGCAGCACTTTCACCACGGCCGAGCCGTCCGGCCGGGCGCCCGCCATCCGCCTACTTGGCTT
The DNA here is from genome assembly GCF_058680895.1 of Caulobacter sp. GSs2. Next base: position 1,355,489 of record NZ_CM178725.1, read on the forward strand.
TTGTATAGGGCACGAACTGGCCCAGGCTCACCGAAGCCCGCGAACCCGCCGAGCCCTTGCCGCCGCGATCGACCATGGCCACCGCATCGCCCCGGCACAGCCGCACCCCGTTGGTGCGGGGGTTGATGATGGAGTCGTGATCCAGAGCGGCGACGCCCATCTCCGGACGGTTCACATAGACAATGCCGGCCGGCATCCGAATGATGATCGCCGTCTTGTCGATGACATCGATCATCAGGGAGCGGCGTGGATCGAGGCAGTCGATCGGCTCGCCCGCCACGCGTCCCTCGACCATCTTGGCCAGGCTGCGTTCGCCCTTTTCGTTGCCCTCATCGCTTGCGAGCGCGCTTGTGGCCCCCGCGAGAACCGCAACCGCCATCAGTCCCGTAAGCCCAAAACGCATGTCAGCCCCCCTCCCGGCCGCCGCCAGACGCGACGGCGTGCGATACCGGTAGATCTTCAGGGCATACTCAACCTGAATTAGGCGATGTCAATAGACTCGCCACCTTCGGTAGAAATGGACTTCGCGGTCCTTGGCGCCGACCCTGGCCCTACTCCGCCGCGATCGCCTCGCCGTCGGCGGCGGCCTTCAGTTCGGCCGCGCGCTTTTCGACCAGCTCAACGATGTGCTCGATCATGCCGTCGTTGGACTGTTTGTGATCGGGCTTGCCAGCCATGTAGACCATGCCCGACCCTGCCCCGCCGCCGGTGAAGCCCAGATCGGTCATCAGGGCCTCGCCAGGACCGTTGACCACGCAGCCGATGATCGACAGCGACATCGGCTGGCTGATGTGGGCCAGGCGCTCTTCCAGGGCCTCCACCGTCTTGATGACATTGAAGCCCTGACGGGCGCAGGACGGGCAGGCGATGATGTTGACGCCGCGGTGGCGCAGGCCCAGCGATTTGAGGATGTCGAAGCCGACCTTGATCTCCTCGACGGGATCGGCGGCCAGAGACACGCGGATGGTGTCGCCGATGCCGGCCCACAGCATCGCGCCGATGCCGATCGAAGATTTCACCGTGCCGGTGCGCAGGGCCCCGGCCTCGGTGACGCCCAGGTGCAGCGGGCAGTCGATCCGCTCGGCCAGCTGGTGATAGGCCGCCACCGTCATGAACGGATCGGACGCCTTCACCGAAATCTTGAACTCGTGGAAGTCGTGGTCCTGCAGGATACGAGCGTGGTTGAGGGCGCTCTCTACCATGGCGTCGGGGCACGGCTCGCCGTATTTTTCCAGCAGTTCTCGCTCCAGAGAGCCGGCATTGACGCCGATCCGCATCGAGCAGCCGTGGTCGCGGGCCGCCTGGATCACGTCGCGCACGCGGTCGGCGCTGCCGATATTGCCCGGATTGATCCGCAGGCAGGCCGCGCCGGCCTGGGCGGCCTCGATGCCGCGCTTGTAGTGAAAATGGATGTCGGCCACCAGCGGCACGCGCGACTCGCGGGCGATGGTCTTGAAGGCCGCCGTGCTGTCGGTGTCGGGGCAGCTGACGCGGACGATGTCGGCGCCGGCTTCCTCCAGCTGACGGATCTGCTCCAGCGTCGCGGCGGCGTCGCTGGTCAGGGTGTTGGTCATCGACTGGACGGTGATGGGCGCATCGCCCCCCACCTCGACATTGCCGACGCGGATCTTGCGCGACACGCGACGCTGGATCGAGCGCCAGGGACGAAGGTGAGTGTGGTCTGCGGCCATGGAGACAATCTAGGGCTTTTGCGAGCGGAACCCAAGGATGAGTTCTCTATTTTCCCGCGCCGCCCGGAGGCCCGAAGATCGGGACTGGAGTCAGACTGCCGGCTTGGCCAGTTTGCCCAGCGCCGTGGTTGACGCGGTCAGGCGCCCCGTCAGCACACCGCCGGAATAGACGTCGAAATTGCTGGGGTCGGAGACGTCGGCCGTCAGGCCTGCCGTGCGCGGGGCGCGGAAGGCTTCGCCGGCATTGAGCTGGCGGGCGAAATACACCGAGCCGTCACCGCCGCGCACCACCAGGGTGGCGGCCTTGCGGGCCAGCAGAACGACACCGGAGCCGTCGGCGGCGGCCGCGCCGTGGATCACGCCACGCGGCTTGAAGGTCGAGCCCAGGGCGGCGACATGGGCGGCGTCGATCTCGCCCTCGCCCGCCGCGAGGGCGGTAGCGCGGGCCTTGGAGGCGGCGTTGGCCGCATCGGCTGAACCGCCATTGGCGGCGGCGTCGTCGAGACCGGGGGTCTTGTAGGGCTCGGGCGTGGTCGACTCGACCGGGGCCGGCAGGGGCGCGCCCAGCGACACGGCAGAACCGGCCGGCGCCGAGGCCGAGTGCGGTGCGGCGGTGTTGGCCGCGACCTGGGCGGAGGGCGCGTCCTTGTCCATGGCGCGCTGCGCCACGTTCCACAGCAGAATGGCGCCGACCATCAGCAGGCCAACGATCAGCACCAGGGCCAGGCGGGGATCGCGCTCATGGCGCACGCCGACCGGCGCGCGCAGTTCGCCGCCGTCGTCGGGCACGTCGCTCTTGAAGCGCAGCACGGCGGCCTCGCCGTCCAGACCCAGCAGCTGGGCATAGGCGCGGACATAGCCGATCGTGAACGGGCGCGAAGGCAGATCTTCCAGCCGCAGGTCTTCGAGAGCGTCAATATAGCTCTGGCGGATGCGGGTGGAGTCGGCCACGTCCTGGGTGGTCAGGCCGCGAAAAGTCCGGGCGGCGCGCAGAGCGGCGCCGATGTCGACGCCCTCGTCGACCGACGGCTGTCCCACGACGGCGAAGCCCTCGTCGGGCTCGGCGTCGGAGTTCAGATGCAAGTGCCTTACACTGCCCGTGTCCAGCGCCATTGCGGCAATATCACCCCAAAAATCGCGTCGCGCACGAACGCCACGCTCACCCCACTTCGCATTACACGAAGTTCTTAACAGTTCTTTGTGGATATCAAACTAAGCTACGGGATTCAATACACTAAACAGCGAAGCTTGGTTAATCGCCCATCCCGTCAGATGGCGACATAGAGTTTGCGCGCCAAGGTTTCGATCTCCCCCCGGAGCGATCCGGCCGAAGTCTTCAGCAGGGCCTCGACGTTTCGTCTGGCCGCCTCGCGATCGCACGACAGCACCATCTGCTTGACCGGGCCGATGCCAGCCGGCGGCATCGACAAACGGTCAAAGCCCAAGGCCACCAGGGCGAAGGCTTCCAGCGGCCGCCCCGCCATCTCGCCACAGACCGACACCGGCGTACCGGTGTCCTCGCACGCCTGCTGGATGGTCTTCAGCGCCCGCAGGGCCGCCGGCGACAGCGGGTCGTAGCGATCGGCCATGCGCGGATTGCCGCGGTCGGCGGCGAACAGATACTGCATCAGGTCATTGGTGCCGACCGAAACGAAGTCGGTCATCGGCAACAATGCGTCCAGATGCCAAAGCAGCGAGGGCGCCTCGATCATCGCCCCGACGTCCAGACGCGCCGGCGCCGGGCGACCGCGCTTCAGGGCCCAGGCCACTTCCTGATCGACGAAGGCGCGGGCGGCGCGGAACTCGTCCACATTGGCCACCAGCGGGAACATGATCCGCAGCGACCGGCCGGCGGCGGCCTTGATCAGCGCCCGAATCTGCATGCGCAGCAGCGCCGGACGGTCCAGGCCCATGCGGATGGCGCGCCAGCCCAGGGCCGGATTGTCCTCGCGCTCCATCTCCATGTACGGCAGCAGCTTGTCACCGCCGAGATCGAGCGTCCGGAAGGTCACCGGCATGCCGTTGGCGGCTTCCAGCACCTTTTCATAGAGCGCCGTCTGGGCCTCCAGCCGGGGCATTTCCTCGGCGACCATGAACTGGAACTCGGTGCGGAACAGGCCGATGCCCTCGGCCCCGGTCTCGCCCAGGATGTCCAGATCGACGGCGAGGCCCGCGTTCATCAGCAGCGTGACCTTGGCCCCGTCCTTGGTGAAGGCGGGCGTGTCGCGCAGACGGGCGAACTCGGCCTTGCGCTGGGCGCGGACCTCCATCCGGGCCCGCAGCGACTTGACCACGTCAGGACGCGGGCGAAGCCAGGCCTCGGCGGTCTCGGCGTCGACCACCACGGGGTCGCCCTCGCTGACCCGGTCGCGCAGGCCGGCCAGCCGGCCGACGCACGGGATGTCCAGCGCCCGAGCCACGATGCCGGCATGGCTGGCGGCCGAGCCTTCCTCGAGCAGGATGCCCTTCAGCTTGGTGCGGTCATATTCCAGCAGGTCGGCGGGGCCCAGGTTGCGGGCGATCAGGATGGCGTCGTCGGGCAGCTGGCGCACGGCGTGCACATCGCCAGACAGGTGACGCAGCAGCCGGTCGTTGAGGTCTTCCAGGTCGTGCAGCCGCTCGCGCAGATAGGGATCGCGAGCCTGGCCCAGGCGGGCGCGGTGCTCTGACCTTACACGTTCAACGGCGGCTTCGGCGGTCAGGCCCGAGCGCACGGCCTCTTCCAGGCCCCGGTTCCAGCCGCGATCGTGGGCAAACAGGCGATAGGTGTCGAGCACCTCGTACGACGCGCCGACTAGGCCACCCTGCCCCTCCAGCATCTCGTCGATCTGGCTCTGCAGGGCGGTGACGGCGACCTTCAGGCGGATCTCTTCGGCGGCGGAATCGTCCGACAGCAGCTGCTCAGGCGCCACCGGCTGCTCGTGCAGCACAGCCACGCCATAGGCCAGGCCCTCGGCAAAGCGCGCGCCCTTCAGCCGCTCGGGCTTGTGGGGCGCGATCTCGACGTCCTTGAGCTCGGCCATGCCCAGGAGCTCGCTGGACGACACCATCTCGGCCAGGACCATGGCGATGATCTGGAGGTCCTCGACCTCCTCGTCGCCATAGGTGCGCTCGGTGCGGTTCTGGACCACCAGAACGCCGATCGAGCGGCCGCCGCGCAGCAAGGGCACGGCCATGAAGGCGTGATAGGGGTCTTCGCCGGTTTCGGGCCGGTAGGCGAAGGCCGGATGGTTGGGGGCGTCCGACAGGTTCAGCGGCCGACCCAGACGCATGGTCTCGCCGACCAGGCCCTCGCCGGGCTTCAGCCGGGTGACGTGGACGGCTTCGGGGGCCAGGCCTTCGGTGGCGAACAGTTCCAGATCGCCGGAGGCGCGGCGCAGATAGATCGAGCAGACCTCGGCGACCATCGAGATGGCGATGGTGCGCACCACCATGTCGAGCTTGCCCTGGGCGGGGCCTGCCCCGGCCATGGCCTCGCGAATCTGCCGCAGCAGACTGCGTGGTCCTCGAACGGCGATGCCGCTTGCCGCCATGCGCTCTCCCTCTGTCCGTAGCGGTCTAACCCGACTGAAAGTCCGATGGGTTAAGACGCCGCTTCGGCCCCTAGCGCGCTATAGCAGATTTCGCGCCCCTGACAGCGGTCGCGGCGACCTTGCGGAAAGATTGTCTCGCGCGACGCGCGAAAAAGCGCCGCCCGCCCGGAAGGGAAGGCGGCGCAAGTCTTCGCCGACAGGATCGGGATCAGGACCTGGCGACGGTCGTCGGGGGCCTAGCGGCGGTCGTCGTGGGCGTAGCGGTTGTCGTAACGAGCGTCGTAGCGGGCGTCGTAGCGATCGCCCCGGCCATAGCGGTTGTCACGGCTGTCACGGGCGTAGCGCTGGTCGCGGCTCTGGTAGCCCTGCTGGCCGTAGGACTGCTGGCCATAGGACTGGCCATAGCCTTGCTGGTGACCATTATAGGCCGGGCGCGTGCGATAGCCGCTGCTGTAGCGACGGTCGTCCTTGTCCTTGGCTGTCGAGGCGCCGATGGCGGCGCCGGCGATGGCGCCGATCGCCACCGCGCCCTTGTCGCCGTCACCCAGGGCCGCACCGGCCAAGCCGCCGATCACGGCGCCCAGGATGGCCTTGTTGGTCTTCTCGCCGGCAAAGGCGCCCGAGGCGGGCAGGATCATGGCGGCGGTGATGGCACCGGCGATCAGGGTCTTGGAGAGGGTCTTCATGGCAATGCCCCTTTCGAGAAGCGTCGCCAGATCCGGAGGGCCCGGTGCGGCGCTGTTGATGTCTGTTTTAGGAGCCGCCGCTTGAACCCGGTCTGAACGGTGCTGTTCAGGTGGCAGTCATCTTCAACTGTCATCCCGGCCAAGCGCGAAGCGCGCCGAGCCGGGACCGCCGGAAGCTCTGAGTTTGTCGCGGTCCCGGGTCTCCGCTGCGCTGCGCCCGGGATGACAAGGCATTAAGGCGCAGGCTCGACCGCCGCCGCCGGCCGGTGCAGCGACACCGACCACAGCACCCCCACCAGCATCAAGCCGATCGCCAAGCTCTCCAGCGGACGCGGCCAACGGCCTTCGTGCAGGAAGCCGTAGAGCAGGGCGAACAGGGTCTCGAACACGATCAGCTGGCCCGACAGGCTGAGCGGCAGCAGGCGGCTGGCGGCGTTCCACAGGCCGTTGCCGATCACCGAAGCGCCCAGGGCCACGGCCAGGCTGACGCCCCAGAACAGGGTCCAGGCGCTGGAGACATGCCCCGCCGCCCCGACGAGGAAGGCCGGAACGATCAGCACCAGCGACAGCGCGCCGGTGACCACCCCGGTCAGCAGCGACCACTCGTGACTGTTGAAGGTCGGCGTCGCGGCCAGCCGGCGGGCGTTCCAAACGGCGTAGAGCGTCCAGCAGGCCAGGGCCAGCACGGCGCCCAGAACGCCCAGAACCAAACGCGGCGCGGGCGCGCCCTCCCCGCTTCTGAACACGTCGACATTGATGCAGACCACCCCCGCCGCCAGCAGGGCCAGCGGCGCGGCCAGACGCCGGATCGGCACGCCCTCGCCCGGCCTTGCACCGACCAGGGTCACGGTCACGGGCAAAAGCCCGATGATCAGCGAGGCCGCCGCCACCCCGGCGTTCTGCACGGCTACGGCCAGGCCGACATAGTAGATCAGGTTGCCCAGCAGGCTCAGCAGGGCCAGGTCCCGCCAGTCGCGGCCCGTCATCCGGCCGAACACCGCAAGGGCGGTGGGGGCCAGCAACACCAGCGACGCCAGGCCATAGGCCAGATACCGCCCGGCGGTCATCTGCAGCGGCGTGAAATCGGCCAGCAGCAACGGCGCCAGAAACACCCCGCCCCAGAAGGCGCCGGCGATCAGGCCGCACAGCAGGCCCAGGGTTAGGCGGCGGGGATCGGTCATGCAGGCGAGTTAGCAGGCCGACGCAGCGGCTGGCTTGGAGAAAATCGGCCAGGGGTCGCGCATTGTCGCGACGGAACCAGAGTCCGGCGCCGTTTGGTCAGCAATGCCTTCTAACGCCGCTGGAACCCCGCATGAAAGCCCTGGCCCCGCTCCTCACAGCCGCCCTCATCGCCGGCGTGGCCGCCGAAAGTCTGGCGGAGGGCCGCTTCCAGGGTCCGCTTCGCAAGCGTATGGCCGAACGCCTCGAGGCGCGGGCCCAGCCCAAAAGCGGGGCGAAGGACCGTCCGGTCAACCTGCAGGCCATTCAGCCCGGTGCGCGCAAGACGACCATGGCCTATGGACCTGATCCCGCTCAGCAACTGGACCTCTACACGCCGTCAGGCGCGAAGGATGCGCCGGTCATCGTCATGGTGCACGGCGGAGCCTGGAAGGTCGGCGACAAGGCCAATGCCGCCGTCGTCGAGAACAAGCTGAAATACTGGCTGCCCAGGGGCTACATCCTGGTCAGCGTCAACTACCGGATGTTGCCGGCCGCCATGGCTTACGAGCAGGCGCTGGACGTGGCCCAGGCGCTGGAATGGACCCAGGCCCGGGCGCACGAGTGGGGCGGCGACAATCGCAAGATCATCCTGATGGGTCACTCGGCCGGCGCTCACCTGGCGGCCCTGCTGTCGTCGCGGCCTTCCATGGTGCGACAGCGCTGGGCCGGAACGGTGGTGCTCGACTCGGCGACCCTGAAGGTGTCGGAGACGATGAAGGGCAGGCATCCGGACTTCTACGACGAAGCGTTCGGCGCCGATCCGGACTACTGGGCCAAGGCCTCGCCGATGGACCAGTGGACCTCCGAAGCCATTCCGATGATGGTGGTCTGCTCGACCCGCCGTCCCGACAAGCCCTGCAACGACGCCAAGGCCTTTCAGGCGCTGGTCCGGCAAAAGGGTCGCGACATGCCGGTCCTGACCCAGAACCTGACCCATGCCGACATCAACGCAAACCTTGGCCTGCCCGGCGCCTATACGACCGCTGTGGACGCCTTCATCCGGACGCGGATCGGGGCGGCGCGCTAGGGTCGATGGGGCGGTCAGGCCCGGTTCGGGTTTACTCCCCCGAGCGGCGCCCTAAGCTTGCCCGCTGGTAAGCTTGAGGGATGGCCATGTCGAAAACTGCCTTGGGTGGGGCGCTTCTTGGCCTGTGCTCATCTTTATCCCTGCTGGGCTGGAGCAGCCACGCCCTGGCCGCCACCTGCGCCGTGGGCGCGCTGGGGGTCACCGAACGCGTCGCCGTGGGACAGACCAGCCGCCCGCTGCTGCTGCATCGCCCAGCCGGGCTGGATCCCGCTACCGCCGCCCCGCTCGTGATTCTGCTGCATGGCAGCGGCGGGACGGGCGCCAAGATGCTTCAGGCCTCCAGGCTGGAGGCCACGGCTGATCGTGCGGGGTTCATCCTGGTCGCCCCGGACGCCGGCATTCCAGTGGGCCAGGGCTTTGCCTGGAACATCCCCGGCGTGCCGACGGTGACCGGCAAGATCCCGGACGCTTCGGACGCCGACGACGTGGCCTATCTGGCCCGGATCGTCGACAGCCTGGCCGAGGAGGGCTGCATCGACCGCGCGCGGGTCTATGTCACCGGCCTGTCGGGCGGCGGGCGCATGGCGTCCTGGCTGGGTTGCGTGGAGTCTGGCCGCTATGCCGCCATCGCCCCGGTGGTCGGCCTTCGGGCCGGCAATCCGAAGACCGACAATCCGCAGGAGCCTGATCCTGCCACCTGCAAGCCCGCCTTGCCCGTGCCGGTCATCGCCTTCGCCGGCGACAAGGACACGACCAATCCGACCCAGGGCGGGGGCGCGGGCTACTGGCAGTACACCATGCACGCCGCCGAGCAGCGCTGGGCCGCCCTGAACGACTGCCAGACCGCCCCGACCACGCGGTGGGTCGCGCCGGGCGTCTATGAAGAGCGCTATTCAGGCTGCCGGGGCGAGGCCGACATAGTGGGGCGGGTCACCGTGGGCGGCGCCCACATCTGGCTGGCCGACAACGACGCCCTTTGGACCTTCGTGTCGCGGTATCGGCGGGACTAGACCCTAGCCGTGCCCCGGCATGGCCAGCGGCTCGCCGGCGTCCTGGACCAGGCGGCGGGCCTGTTCGAGGGCCGCGTCGATATCGGCCTCGATGAACTCGACCTCAAGGTCGGTCAGCGGGTGCGGGGCGGCGACGGTCTCGCGCAGATAGACGCGCTTTTCCGGCTGGGTCATCGACCACCAGCCGACGGTGTGGCCTTCCTCGATCACCGCGTCGCCCATGGCCAGCAGGTCGTCGGTGTCGAAGATCGGCTGGCCGGGCTTTTCGGGGAACCACTGACCGTCGTCAGGCAGGGCCTGGTCGAGCCGCTTGAGCAGCGCCGCCAGCCACGGGCTGACCAGCAGCGGCTTCTCATAGCCGTCGCCGAACTTGGCGCGCAGCAGCAGGTCGTACAGGAGCTCCAGCCCCTCATCGCCCTCGAAGGTGACGGTCTTGGCGGCGGGATCGAACTTGAAGACGTCGGACATAAGAAATCTCTTGGTCGGGCTGACCGAGTGTTAGCGTGACTCGATGACGTTTGGCGCCCGAAGCGTCCAACGCCGAACGCCCCCTCCGTCACGTCGCTTCGCGCCGCGCCACCTCCCCCGCACGCTCCGCTACGGGGCAGGAGAAGCACTGCCTCACCCTCCTGCCCCGCTTGCGGGGGAGGTGGCGCGCTGCGAATACGCAGCGTGACGGAGGGGGCGTGCGGCGCCGGCCGTCCTACAGCTGGTCCAGCCCGTAAACCGCGTGCAGGGCCCGGACGGCCAGTTCGGTATAGGCCGCGTCGATCAGGACGCTGATCTTGATCTCCGAGGTCGAGATGACCTGGATGTTGATGTTCTTCTCGGCCAGGGCCTGGAACATCGACTGAGCGACGCCGGCGTGGCTGCGCATGCCGACCCCGATCACCGAGACCTTCGAGACATCCTCGTCGACGGCGACGGCCTCGAAGCCGATCTCTTTCTGGGCGGCGGTGACGATCTCGACGGCGCGCTGGGCGTCGCGCTTGCCGACCGTGAACTCCATGTTGGCGGTGTCGGCGCTGCGGGCGCGCGACTGCACGATCATGTCGACGTTCACATTGGCGTCGGCGAGGCGGCCGAAGATCTGCGAGGAGACGCCCGGATGATCGGGCAGGCCCAGCAGGGTGATCTTGGCTTCGTCGCGGCTATAGGCGACGCCCGAGACGATGCGCTTTTCCATGATTTCTTCCTCGTCGCAGACGATCGTACCTTGGCCCGGAGCTTCCCCCGGCTCGACGAAACTCGACAGCACCCGCACCGGGACGCGATGGGCCATGGCCATCTCGACCGAGCGGGTCTGCAAAACTTTGGCCCCCAGCGAGGCCATTTCCAGCATTTCCTCGTAGGAGATCTTGGCCAGCTTGCGGGCCTTTCTCTCGATGCGAGGATCGGTCGTGTAGACGCCGTCGACGTCGGTATAGATGTCGCAGGCGCCCTTGATGGCGGCGGCGATGGCCACGGCGCTGGTGTCCGAGCCGCCCCGGCCCAGGGTGGTGATGCGACCGTCGCTAGTGACGCCCTGGAAGCCGGCGATCACGGCTATCTGGCCGGCCGCGAAACAAGCCTCCAGATTGGCCGGCGGAATGTCTTCGATACGGGCGCGACCGTGGGCGGTGTCGGTCAGGATCGGCACCTGCCAGCCCAGGAACGAGCGCGCGTCCAGCCCCATATTGCGCAGGGTCATGGCCAGCAGGCCGGCCGTGACCTGCTCGCCCGAGGCGACGATGGCGTCGTATTCGTCGTCCGACTCGGGAAGGCCGGGTGCGGCGCGGCCGGCGCCGTCGGTCCAGGCGACCAGCTCATTGGTCTTGCCCGACATGGCCGAGACCACCACCGCCACCTGCTTGCCGGTCGCGACCTCGGCGGCGACCAGACGGCCCACCCGCCGGATGCGCTCCAGGTCGGCCACCGAGGTGCCGCCGAACTTCATCACCAGACGAGACACGTCTTCAAACCCTCAAGCGATAGCGGTTTTTTCTTGCGCCCACGCGGTGAGATTGCTCCCCGCCGCGCAAGCCCCGGCCTTCTAGCGGCGCAACGGCGCAACGGCAATGTCGCGGGCCTGTCTTTTTTCGCCGACGATGTCGCACGGCGGCCGGCGTGATAGACAGGCGACATGACCCAAGCCGCTTCGCCCGACGCTCCCCCCTCCTGGTCCATCGACCCCGCCGACGTGGCGCGGTTCTCGGCCATCGCGGCCGAATGGTGGGACCCCAAGGGCAAGTTCGCGCCGCTGCACGTGTTCAACCCCTGCCGGCTGGCCTTCATCCGCGAGCAGGCCGTGGCGCGGTTCGACCGCGATCCCAATGGCCGCGCGCCGTTCGAGGGCCTGAGCCTGCTGGACATCGGCTGCGGCGGCGGACTGCTCAGCGAGCCGATGGCGCGGCTGGGCTTTGCGGTCACGGCCATCGACGCCTCGGAAAAGAACATCAAGACCGCCGCCACCCACGCCGCCGAACAGGGACTGGAGATCGGCTATCGTCCCGCCACGGCCGAGCAACTGCTGGCCGAGGGCGCCGGGCCGTTTGACGTGGTGCTGACCATGGAGGTGATCGAGCACGTCGCCGACCCGGGCGCGTTCCTGCGCACCTGCTCGCAACTGCTCAAGCCCGGCGGCCTGATGATCGTGGCGACCCTGAACCGCACGCTGAAAGCCCTGGCCCTGGCCAAGATCGGGGCCGAATATGTGCTGCGCTGGGTGCCCGCCGGCACTCACGACTGGAAGCAGTTCCTGAAGCCGGACGAACTGCGCGCCTTCCTGGCCGGAGAGCCAGTGCAGATGCAGGGCCCGTTCGGCGTGACCTACAACCCGCTGACCGGCCGCTGGAGCCGGTCCAGCGACAGCGACATCAACTACATGATGACGGTGACCCGCGACTGAGTCTGGGAACCTTCACCTTCGCCGGGCTTTCCCTTGGCACAGGGACACTGTGAAGGATTGGCGACCCCATCGGGGGATGGCCGTTGATCCGTTCGACCGAACGGAGAGCACCACCATGACATCGAAATACATCGCCGCACTGATGGCCACCACGGTCGCCTTCGGCGCGGCCGCCCCGGCCCTGGCCCAGACCGCCAGCGCCCAGGCCGCCTATCAGCAGCGCCTGAACACCTATCAGGACCAGCGCGCCGACTACCGCACCCAGATCGCCGATTACGACGCCAAGCAGCGCGCCTACGAAAAGGACCGCGCCGCCTATGAGCGCTCGCGCCTGAACTATGATCGCCGCTATGGCGCCGGGGCTTATGACCGTCGCTATCCGCAATATGCGACCCGCTATGGCTCGGCGAACTATCAGACCAGCAGCGCCTACTACGCCGAACAGGCCGCGTTCCAGCGCGACCGCGACCTCTATGAGCGCGACCGCCGCGCCTATGACCGCCGCTATGGCGCGGGCCGCTATGATCGTCGCCACCCGAAGATCGCCGCGCGCTTCAACATGAGCGGCGCCGGCTATGCCGATAACAGCCCCTACGACGCCCAGCGCGCCCAGTGGGAACGCGACCGCGCCGACTATGACCGGGCCCGCGCCGACTATGACCGTCGCTACGGCGGCGGCGCCTATGATCGTCGCAATCCGGAGTATGCAACGCGTTACAGCGCGCCCTATGCCGGCGGCCAGTACGGGACCAACACCTCGTATAACGAGCCCTGCCGTCAGGACGCCAAGCGCAACGCCACCGTCGGCGGCGTGATCGGCGCCCTGGCCGGCGGCGTGCTCGGCTCCAACGCCGCCGCCCGCAACGCCAAGCCGGAAGGCACCGTCCTGGGCGCCCTGGTCGGGGCCGGCATCGGCGCCGCCATCGGCAACGCCTCGGCCAAGTCCAAGTGCGACACCCGCGGCAACTACTGGACCTATGACGAGACGGTCCCCTACCGCGAGGCGGTCTATAACGGCGGTAATTACAACAGCCGCAGCGACGAACGCTGCCGTCTGGCCCCCGCGCCGGCGGAATATAACGGCCGCACCGAGACGCGTTACATCCGCGTCTGCCCCGACGCCGAAGGCCGCTTCCGCGTCGAAGGCTAGGCCGCACGGCGACGGGGGCCTGGCCCTCGTCGCCGACCCGCGTCGGAAACCCGACCGTCGCCATAGAACCGACAGGCGTCTGGGACGTTATGACGGTCAGGGACACCACAAGACCAATCGGAGCCCGCCATGCGCGCGCAAACCAAAGCTATCGTTATCGCTCTTTCTCTGGCCTTCACGGCCTCAACCGTGGCCGTCACGGCGGCTGAAGCCCAACAGCGCGGCGAACGCTATCGCGTGAAGGTCTGCACCAAGACCAAGGGCGGCAAGGGCACTGTGATCGGCGGCCTGACGGGCGGCACGCTCGGCGCCGCTGTCGCCGGCAATGGCGCCAAGACCGAAGGCGCGATCCTCGGCGGCGTGGTCGGCGCTGTCGCCGGCAACCAGATCGCCAAGAAGAAGAAGTGCCACTACGAGTACCGCTATCGCCGCTAGGCCTTAGCCCAGACCACGACCAGAACGCCCCGGTGAAAGCCGGGGCGTTTTGCGTCGGTTGCGAAGGTCGGCGCTACTGGCGCTCAACGCTCGAGATCCTCCGCCATCGCCGTGGCGATTCTACCGATCTGGGTCATGCCCGAGGCATCATCCCGGACGCTGTAAACCCCGCGCAGATAGGCCAGGTCGAAGGCTGTTAGCCGCTTGGCCGCGTCGCCCGACGAGCCTTGGGCGAAGAGATTCAGGATGGAATTGTACCCCGCCAGGTCAGCTTGCGGCTCGATGTCTGTCAGGGACACAAGCGCGATATAGTCGGCGATCGCCCCCACCTCGACACCGTCGACCTGACTGGCGTCCACCACGATCAGCGAGCCCCGGATGACGCTGCGGGTGGGCTGTTTTGTCCGGCTTCCCGGGCTCCTTATCTCGGGAGCCCCGTCAGGATCACCGACGACCGACTCTGATCCCCAACTTGGGATCACGACCACGCTGTTCCACCAGCGTACGGGCCGGGTGTTTGCCATGAACCGCTGAATCTGCACCGGCGTCGCCGGTTCAAAATGGATTTTCCGGCGGTCACGCGCCTTCTGGAGCATCACCTGCGGCTCTCGCGAGAACAGCACCAGAAGGTTTGGAGCGCAGGACTTTTTCTCGAACTTCACCCCGACCTGCGCGCCCACTTCGCGAATGCGGGAGGCGACATAGGTATTGACCTCGACGGGAGCGCCAGAGACCAGCGGGCACAGGCGAGTGGGTCGTCGCGAGATCTGACCATCGGACGAAAGCGCCGAAGCCGCGAGAACAAATTCGAGCAGATTTTTCCGATTTGTGGCGCGGACCGTAACGCTATCGACCGTCGCCTGCGGGTCCGGTCCTGTCGTTTGAGCCTTTACCGGCACGCCGCTGAACAGGACCGCGCCGCCAAACAGGATCAGAAGCAGTCTGTTCATCTCGGTTCCGCTAGATGCTCATAACGGGCGCGAAGCATTAGACACGATCTGGGGCTGCCTTCGAGCGCAGGTCAAAGAGCGCGTTCAGAGGGGCCTGCCCGGCCAGAGCGCCCCGGTGAAAGGCGGTGCGTTTTGCATCCCGACGCCGTCTAAGGCAGCCGGGGCGCCGGCAGGTCGCGACCGTTCTGGTGCAGCGTCAGGCTGATGGCCCTGCCGTCGGCGCCGAGGACGAAGCTGGCTCTGGCCGGAACCACGGTCCAGATCACCTCGGTCGGGCTTTGCGGAAAGATCTCGAAGACCGGCTGGCCCGTCAGCTGGGCAAGCAGCCGCCCCTCCTGGCGCGTTACCGTCATGATGATCCCCGGGACCAGGGCATAGCGGCCGACCAGGGCGTCCAGCGCTGCGGGGGGAAGCGCGACGATCTTGACCGGCGGCGGCGCTGCCGCCGGTTCCGCGCCGTCGGCCAGCCGGGGCGCGGGCGTGTTCTGGCCATTCTGGTGCAAGGTCAGAGCCGTGGCGCGGCCATCCGCGCCAACGTCAAAGGTCATCTGGGCGTCGACGATCCGGGTGAAGAAGCGGGTCGCCCCCTCGGCGAAGAACTCGATACGGGGCTGGCCGGTCAGCTGGCCGAACATCCGCTCACCGTCGCGGGTGATGGTGATGACGGCGCCCGGCGCGAGGGCGTAGCGACCGGTCAGGCCGTCGAGCACGGCCGGCGCCAGGGTCGTCGCCACGCGCGCCTTGGGCGCGGCCTTCAAGGGTGTTCCGATCAGCAGGTGAAGGCCCAGATCCTCGATCCCGAGCGGGCTGGCGGTGTTGTTCAGCACGACGACGCCGAGCCCGGTCTTGCGGTCGAAGCCGACGAAGCTCTGAAAGCCCATCGTGCCGCCGCCGTGGCTGACGATCTCGCCGTCGGGGGTCGCGCCGATATGCCAGCCCAAGGCCACCTGCACCTTGTCACTGACAGGACGGCGCGGCTTGAGCTGAGCGGCCATGGCGGTCTTCAGCGGCGTGTCGACATAGCCGAGCTCGGCGGCCAGCAGGGTCAGAAGGTCGTCGGCCGAAGAGCGCAGACCGCCCGCGCCGGGCAGGCTGGGCAGGTCCCAGTGCGGCGTCACGGCCGAGTCTGCGGAATAGCCCGTCGAGAACCGCTGGGCCAAGGCCGGCGTCAGGGTGATCGCGGTGCTGGAAAGACCCAGCGGCTTAAGCACCCGTTGACGCAGGACCGTCTCGTAATCGCCGCCAGCGCGACGGGCCAGGGCCCGACCCAAAAGACCGACGCCCAGATTGGAATATTCATAGGTCGCGCCGATGTCCCGCGTAAGCACATAGCCCTTCAGAAAAGCGTCGAGCTGGGCCTCCGTATAGTCGGCATAGGGGTTTAGGGGATCCGCCATCGCCATGTTGCCCGGCAGGCGCGGAAGGCCCGACGTGTGCGTGGTCAGGTCCAGCAGCGTGATGGCCTTGCCGTTGCGTTCGGGCACGACCGCGCCCGGCGGCAGGTATTTGACGACGGGATCGTCCAGCCTGACCTCGCCCCGTTCGACCATGTCGGCCAGCAGCAGGCCGGTGAAGGCCTTGGTCACCGAACCGATCTCGAACAGGGTCTCGCCGTCGACGGGGCGCCCTGTCTTCAGGTCGCGGACGCCCTGGGCGATGATCCGCCGCCCCGTCCGGTCGATCACGCCGACCACCATGCCGGCGGACTGCCTGTCGGTATCGACCCGCTGGACCAGCACCTTGCGGATCGCCGCGTCCGACAGGCGCTCGCTGGTGGGGGGTGCGGGCGCGGTCTGCGCCATGGCGGGGATCGCGGCGCCCGCGAAGACCAGCACGCTGGTCAAGACAGCCAGGACGTTGCGCATCGAGCCCCCTATCGCTCCGCCAGCAACCGCGAAGCCTCACACACTATGGTTGTGGAAGCCTGACTTGGAAAGCGCCTGCACGGCCCTCAGTTCACGTCCGTCTTCTTCAGCGCCGGGGGCGGCAGGGGCGCGACCTTGATGCCGTCCTCGATCAGGGCCTTGGCCTCGGCCGGCGTGGCCTGGCCGTAGATGCCGCGCTCCTCGGACTTGCCCTCGTGGATGTCGCGGGCCTCCTTGGCGAAGGCGTCGCCGACATTGTCGAAGTTATCCTCGACGTGCCGGCGGACCTCGCCCAAGGCCGTCATCATCATTTCGCGCATCTTCGCATCGACGGCCGGCGCGGCGCTCTGGGCCTTGGTGCCGGCGATGGCGGGCGACATGATCTGCTTGGACACGCCCTTGGACCCGCACAGCGGACAGTCGACGAGGCCGCGCGCGCTCTGGTCGTCATAGTCGGACGACGAGCCGAACCAGCCCTCGAACGCATGGGCCTGATCACAATGGAGCGCGTACTTGATCATGATCTGAAGATGGGGATGGTCAGGGACCGGTAAAGGCGCGGGCGTTCTTGAGAGCGGGGATGGCCGCGCGCGCCTTGGTCGCGGCGTCCAGGTCGAGATCGGCCACAAGCACCCCGGGCTCCTCATGGTCAAGCACGCCAATGACCTCACCCCACGGACCGATGGCGAGGGTGCGGCCCCAGGTGCCGCGCCCGTCCTCGTGGAAACCGCCTTGGGCGGGCGCCAGCACGAACGAGCCGGTCTCGATGGCCCGGGCCCGCAGCAGGATCTCCCAGTGCGCCTGGCCCGTGGGCCGGGTGAAGGCGGCCGGAACGGTCAGGATCGTCGCGCCCTTCAGGGCCAGGGCCCGATGCAGGGCCGGAAAGCGCATGTCGTAGCAGATGGTCAGGCCGAAGACGCCCAGCGGGGTGTCGACCACCACGGCCCGCTCACCGGGCTCATAGGTCGCCGATTCCCGCGCCGTCTCGCCGGTCGGCAGGTCGACGTCGAACATGTGCAGCTTGTCGTAGGTCGCGACGATCGCGCCCGTTGGATCGATCACCGCCTGCCGGTTGGCCGCCTTGCCGTCCTCGCGCAACACCAGGGCCGAGCCGATGTCGATCCAGACGCCCAGCTCGACGGCCAGATCGCGAAGGCCGCGCACGACGATGTCGTCCTCCAGGCTCTGCAGGGCGGGCAGCAAACGGGCGCGGTCCTTCTGCAGGACGTTGGTCCCCTCGGGCGTCAGGATGAACCGGGCGCCCTGGGCGGCGGCCTCGCGCACCAGCGGCGCGACATGGGCCAGCGCCGCCGCGTGGGTGGCGGGGGTCCGCGTCTGGATCAGGCCGACCCTCAAGGCGCCCTCGGAGCTCATGCGGCGAGGATCGCGTCCAGCTTGCCCTCGCGGTCCAGGGCCATCATGTCGTCGCAGCCGCCAATGTGCTGCTGGCCCACGAAGATCTGCGGGAAGGTGGTGCGACCCGAGCGGTCCATCATTTCCTGGCGCAGCTTGGGGTCCATACCGGCTTCGATTTCCGTGAAGTCGGCGCCCTTTTCACCCAGAACCTTGAGGGCGCGGGCGCAGTAGCCGCAGAACGGGCGGGTGTAGATGATGACTTTGGCCATGGGATAACGAGTCTCTCCTTGTGGATCTCATATAGGACGCGCTTGCATTTCTGTAACGCGCGCCACGACAGCCAGGGTCACTTCGGCCGCGCCCGCCGCCTTCAGAGCCCGCGCGCAGCCCTCGGCCGTGGCGCCGGTGGTCAGAACATCATCGACCAGCAAGATCCTGCGCCCGATCACCCGATGCCGGCGCGACTCGGGCACGACGAAGGCGGCCGCGACATTGCGGCGGCGACCCGAGGCCGACTTGCCGCCCTGGCTGACCGTATCGCGCTGGCGGACCAGGGCGTCGGCCAGATAGGCCACGCCGCTGGCGCGGGCCAGCGGCCGGGCGATCTCGGCGGCCTGGTTGTAGCGGCGGCGCAGCAGGCGTCCCGGGTGCATCGGCACCGGGGCGATGGCGTCGGCGTTTTCCAGCAGCGGCGCAGCGGCGCGCGACAGCCAGCGGGCCATCAGGCCCGACAGGTCGGTGCGGTCGGCGTGCTTAAGTTTCAGGATCAGGTCGCGGGAATGTTCGTCATAGACGCAGGCGGCGCGGGCCCGGCCAAAGGCCCTTGGGCGAGCCTGGCATGCCGGACAATGCTCGACCGCGCCGCTGTCGAACGGCAGGGCCAGACCACAGCCGTCGCAGACCGGATCGTCCAGAAAGGTGACGCGGTTCCAGCTTTCGGCGGACAGGCCGTGGGTCTGGGCCGGGCCGCCGTCAAAGGTCCGGGGCGGCAGAAGAAGGTCGAGCAGGCCCCTTCCAAGACCTCGCAGACGCGGCCCCGCTTTCCATATCGGTTCGAAATCGCCATGTTCCGCCCGCATGACCGCCTCGCCCCTCCTCTTCGACCGCGACCTTCTCAAGGTCCGCCTCGACCGCGCCGCGCCTGACTATGCGTCGGCAGACTTCCTCAAGCGCCGGACGGCCGAGGATGTCGTCATGCGGCTGGAGACGATCCTGCGACGCTTTCCGGTCGCCGTCGATCTCGGAGCGCGAAACGGCGCTTTCTCGCAGGCCCTGGCCGCCAGCGACGCCGCCGCCAATATCGACGTGCTGTTCCAGAGCGACCTGTCGGCGCGCATGCTGGGGGCCGGCAATGGCTTGAGCGTGGTGGCCGACGAGGAGCGCCTGCCGTTCGGCGACGCGACGCTCGATCTGGCGGTCTCGACCCTGTCGCTGCACTGGACCAATGACCTGGTCGGGGCCCTGATCCAGATCCGCCGGGCGCTGCGGCCCGACGGCCTGTTCATCGGCGCGATCTTCGGCGGGGCCACCCTGACCGAGCTGCGCCAGGCCCTGCTGCAGGCCGAGGACGAGGTCAGTGGCGGCGCGTCGTTCCGGGTCTCGCCCTTCGCCGACGCCATCGACGCGGCGGGTCTGCTGCAGCGGGCG
The DNA here is from genome assembly GCF_058680895.1 of Caulobacter sp. GSs2. Next base: position 1,374,947 of record NZ_CM178725.1, read on the forward strand.
GGCTTCGCCCTGCCCGTGGCGGATGTGGATCGGGTCAAGGTGCGCTACGGCCACCCGATCGAGCTGCTGCGCGATCTTCGCCGCATGGGCGAGACCAGCGTGCTGCTGGACCGCTCGCGCAAGCCGATGGGCCGGCGGGTGCTGGCGCGGGCGATGGAAATCTATGTCGAGCGCTTCGCCGAGGCCGACGGCCGTGTGCCGGCGACGTTCGAGATCGTGGCGGTAACCGGCTGGGCACCGCACGAAAGCCAGCAGAAGCCCTTGCGGCCCGGCTCGGCCAAGATGCGACTGGCCGACGCCCTGGGCGTCCAGGAACAGTCGGCGGGCGAGAAGCCTGGCTAGCTGCCGTGCGTCGAGGCGATGGCGGTGGAGGTCTTTTCGAAGCTGGTCTTGATGCCGCCGCTCAGCATGGAAACGGCGCTGATGATGGCGATGCACAGGCCGGCGACCAGCAGACCCACCTCGACGGCGGTGGCGCCGCTCTGGTTGCGGCCAAAGCGCTTCAGAGCAGATCGCGCAGCCACGCCACCAGCGGGATGTCCGCCGGGGGCATCGGATAGTCGGCCAGTTTGTCCGGCTTCACCCATGCCAGCGCCTCATGTTCCTTGCGCGTGACCAGGCCTTCCCAGCGGCGCAGCAAGTAGAGTGGCATCAGGAGGTGAAAAGACTCGTAACTGTGCGACGCGAAGACAAAGGGCGCCAGGCAGGATTGAGCGACCGTGATCCCCAGCTCTTCTTGCAGCTCGCGGATCAGGCACTCTTCGGGCGTTTCGCCAGGTTCGACCTTGCCGCCCGGAAACTCCCACAGCCCGGCCAGTTGCTTGCCTTTCGGCCGCTGACAGATCAGCACGCGGCCATCGACATCGATCATGGCGGCGGCGGCGACGAGGACGGTGGGCTTGCTCATGGTGCCGGGTTTGGCGCGACCGACCGGTGATGGCAAGTCATGTGGCATAACGGCCTGCCGAGCCGCGCCCCTTGACTTCGCACCTGCAACAAACGATATGGACCGTGCGCCCTTAGGCGCTATCGGCGCTCCAGTCGCGTGAAGGTCCGTTTTTCGGATCAGCCTGTCGAGCGCCATGAAACGTCCATAAGACCGCCCGGGCCACGCGGGGCGCTCCCCAACCGACCCGTCTCATGGACGAGCCGCGCGAGGACCGCGCGCGCCGTCATGCGGCATTGTCTGAAAGACAGCCAACTTGACTCAATTTACCGACCTTGGCCTGGCCAAGCCGCTCCTCAAGGCCCTGGCCGACAAGGGTTACACCACCCCGACCCCGATTCAGGCCCAGGCCATCCCCACCGTCATGACCGGTCGCGACCTGCTGGGTATCGCCCAGACCGGCACCGGCAAGACCGCCGCCTTCGCCCTGCCGATCCTGCATCGCCTGGCCGAAGACAAGAAGCCGGCCCCGCGCCGCGGCTTCCGCTGCCTGGTCCTGTCGCCGACCCGCGAACTGGCGACCCAGATCGCCGACAGCTTCCGTGACTATGGCAAGCACATGGGCCTGACCGTCGCCACCATCTTCGGCGGCGTGAAGTATGGCCCGCAGATGAAGGCCCTGGCGGCCGGCGTCGACGTGGTCGTGGCCACGCCTGGCCGCCTGATGGACCACCTGGGCGAAAAGTCCGCTCACCTGAACGGCGTCGAGATCTTCGTGCTCGACGAAGCCGACCAGATGCTGGACCTGGGCTTCGTGGTGCCGATCCGCAAGATCGCCTCGCAACTGCCCAAGGAACGCCAGAACCTGTTCTTCTCGGCCACCATGCCCACCGAGATCGGCAAGCTGGCCGGCGAACTGCTGAAGAACCCGGCCCAGGTGTCGATCACCCCGTCGGCCACCACCGTCGAGCGCATCGACCAGTCGCTGATCTTCATCGAAGCCCAGCGCAAGCGCCCGCTGCTGGCCGAACTGCTGGCCGACAAGGCCGTTGAACGTTCGATCGTCTTCACCCGCACCAAGCGCGGCGCCGACCGGGTGGCCAAGTATCTGGTCGCCAGCGGCATCGAAGCGGCCGCCATCCATGGCGACAAGACGCAAGGCCAGCGCGAACGCGCCCTCGCCGCCTTCAAGGCCGGTGACGTCAAGGCCCTGATCGCCACCGACATCGCCGCGCGCGGCATCGACGTCAACGACGTCAGCCACGTGTTCAACTTCGAACTGCCCAACGTGCCGGAATCCTACGTCCACCGCATCGGCCGGACCGCCCGCAAGGGCAAGGACGGCATCGCCATCAGCTTCTGCGCCGATGACGAACGCACCCTGCTGCGCGATATCCAGAAGGCCACCCGCCAGACGATCCCGACCTTCGATCGTCGTAACGACAAGAGCCTGGCGGCCGCTGCGGCCGTGGCCGACAAGCTGGCTCCGCCGGAAAAATATGTCGATCCGCGCCGCGCTGACCCGCGCAATAACGTCCCGGCCGAACTGCGTCGTCAGCGCAACCGTCCCGCCCGCAGCGGCGACGGCGCCGCCAAGGCTCCGGGCCAAGGCCAGAGCCGTAATGGCGGCGGCGGCGGTCGCAGCGGCGCCTCGAACGCCTCGGCCAAGCCGGCCGGCGGCGACTATCGCGGCCCCAAGCGCAGCAGCGCCGCGGCCCCCGCCGAGAAGCGCTGGAACCCGATCGACTGATACCCAACACGGGTATTGCTCCCCGGGGCGCGCCCTGACATGTGACTGAATCGACGGCCGTTTTCACCCCGAGGGGCGAAAGCGGCCGTTTTTTCGTCCGCAAGGCCATTTGCCGCCCGCAGGGGTTGGCTCCCGGCCAGAGAAGCCTTGAATCAGGCTCCGCGATGGGTTCACCTGCCGCTGGGACCGGTCGCGCACCGGTGGGAGGAAACAGCTGCGATGGCGGAAACACAGCCACGCGCCGGACCGACGCTGACGAGGATCGCCGGCGGCGAAATGGCTGAACGCGTGCGCGCCTTCGACTGGTCGACCACGCCGATCGGCGCGATGGAGACCTGGTCGCCCAGCCTGCGCCTGGCCGTCGACATGATCCTGGCCACCAACTTTCCCATGGCCCTGCGCTGGGGTCCGCAGCTGTGCCTGATCTATAACGACGCCTATGCCCCGGCCCTGCACGACAAGCACCCGGCCGCCCTGGGCATGCTGTTCAGCGAGCACTCCGAGGCGTTTCAGGCCAGCCTGCGGACGGTGCATGACACGATCCTGGACGGAACCAGCGGCGGCTACGCGCTCGAGAAAATGCCCCTGAGCGTCAGGCGCGACGGCGACGCCGGTCCCCGGATCGGCCATTTCACCATCAGCTACAGTCCCGTGCCCGACGCCAGCGCCGCGAGCGGCGTCGGCGGGGTGCTGATCACGGCCGTCGAGCTGACCGAAGCCGTCGAGACCGAACGCACCCTGCGCGAAACCGAGCGGCGCTATCGCCTGGCCATCGAAGCGGCCGGCGGCATCGGCGCCTGGAACTGGGACGTCAAGGCCAACAAGGTCTATGCCGACGCCGGCTACGCCGCCCTGCACTCGCTGACGCCGGAGTTGGTCGAGGCCGGTCTGCCGGTCGAGAGCTTCACCCCGGCCGTGCACCCCGATGATCGCGAGCGCATCCGGAAGGTGAGCCTGGCGGCGATAGAAAGGGGCGGCGACTTTTCGGATGAGTATCGGCTGGTCATGCCCGACGGCTCGACCCGCTGGGTCTATGCCCGTGGCAGCGCCTATCTGGACGCCGACGGGACCCCTTCGCGCAATACGGGCGTGGTCGTGGACATCACCGAGCGCAAGGCGGCCGAGGCCAACCTGCTGGCGGCGCGGGCCGACCTGGACCTGGCGGTGCAAGCCGCCCGCATGGGTCGCTGGGATCACAATCCATCGATCGGCGCGCGGTTCTGGGACAAGCGGGCGCGCGAAATCTTCGGCCTCAGCGACGATGTCGAAAACACCGCCGAGACCTTTGAAAAGCTGGTCCATCCGGACGATCTGCCCGCCCTGCGCGCCACGCTCAGAGCCACCCTGGATCCCGCCGGCGACGGCAAGATCAATCAGGAATACCGGATTCATCGCGCCTGCGACGGGGCGCTGCGCTGGATCGAGATCTCCGGCCGGGCCTATTTCGAGCATGGCCAATGCATCCGCTTCGTGGGCGTGGTTTCCGACGTCACCGAACGCAAGGAAACCGAGGCCCACCTGCTGCTGCAGGAAGAGACCCTGCGCCTGGCCGTCGACGCCGCCGACCTGGGAATCTGGGAACTGGATGTCGCCTCGGGCCTGCTGACCTGGTCGGACCGCTGCTATGCGATGTTCGGCGTGGCGCCGGGAGAGCCGGTCACCGTCGACACCTTCTACGAGTGCCTGCATCCCGATGACCAGGAGCCGACCCGCGCCGCCATCGCCCGCGCCCTGGATCCGCGCCTTCGCGCCGACTACGCCCTCGAGTTTCGCACCGTCGGCCGCGACGATGGCCATGAGCGCTGGATCACCATCAAGGGCCAGGCCTTCTTCTCGCCCGAAGGCAAGGCGACCCGGCTGCTGGGCGCGACAGTCGACGTCACCGACCGCAAGCGCGCCGAACTGCACCTGCGCCTGCTGGTCAACGAGCTGAACCACCGGGTCAAGAACTCGCTGGCCACCATCCAGGCCATAGCGGCCCAGACCTTCAACGCCTCGCGCCCCCTGGCCGAGGCCCAGGAGGCCTTCACCAGCCGCATCCTCGCCCTGGCCGAGGCCCACGACCTGCTGACCCGCGAGAACTGGGAAGGCGCGGAGCTGCACGACATCGCCGCGCGCCTGGCGGTGCTGCACGGCGGTCCGGGACGATTCGAGCTGGCCGGCCCGGCGATCCGGCTGTCGCCGCGCACGGCCCTGTCGCTGTCGATGGCCCTGCACGAGCTGGCCACCAATGCGGTGAAGTACGGCGCGCTGTCGGTTCCGGGCGGCCGCGTCCACATCCGCTGGGCTCTGGCCCCGGGGATGGCCGAGCGGCTGGACCTGACCTGGACCGAGATCGACGGCCCGCCCGTCAGCCTGCCCACCCGGCGCGGTTTCGGCTCGCGTCTGATCGAACGCGGCCTGGCCGCCGAACTGTCGGGCGAGGCCGCGATCCGGTTCGAACCCGCCGGCGTGGTCTGCCACATTCGGGCGTTGCTGGACGCCTAACCCGCCAACCTCAACGCCCTTCCGATCTGCTCGTCCGTCCGCCGCATCACCATCAGCACGGTCAGGGCGATGATCAGCAGCGGCGCGGCCCAGCCGGCCAGGCCCATCACGGTCAGGGTGGTCGCCCCGGCGATCAGGGCGCCGATCAGGATCTCGGCCAGGGTGGCCAGCCACGACGCCCCGCGCCGACGGCGGAAGTCGGCGCGCTTGCCGGGCTTCTGGTGCCAGACATTGATCAGCCCGCAGGCCCAGGCGGCCAGGCCCGCGCCGACGGCGGTGATCAGGCCGGTCAGGGGCTGGAACCAGGTCAGGGCCGCAATCGGACCCACCAGCAACACGGCCACCGGGATCAGGGCCGCGACCAGCTTGGCCCGGCGCAGGGTGGCCATCGAGGTCGGCGACACGGCCAGCAGGTCGGGGGTGTCCTCGGCCGACAGGGTGATCCAGGCCAGGCTGCCGGCCACCTGCCCGGCCATGAAGGCCACGATCCCGGCCCCGCCGGCCAGGGCGACGGCGTCGACCTTGGCGGCCGAGCGGGCCAGCACCAGGGCCAGCGGTATCAGATACAGCACCCGCAAAAGCACCTGCGACAGCAGGGTGGCGTCGCGGCCGATCAGCCGAAGTTCCTTGCGCACCGTCGCCTTGAAGGCCCCGGCCGCGAAGGCTCCGGCCGGTTTGACCCGGCCGCGCGGACGCTTGGAGGCCGCGCCCTGGGCGGCCGCAGCGGCGTCGGAGAACCGCCGGCCCAAGGCGTTGGTCGCCAGCCAGAACAGGCCGACGCCGACGGCCAGCATCCCCGCCAGCGGCAGGGGCTCGCCGAGCATGGCGCGCAGCGGCAGGCTGGCCCAGGGCGGCGGGGTCAGGCGGCCGTCCATCGCCTCGCGGACGATCGTGGCGTAGAGGGTCTCGCTGGCCGCCTCGCCCATCAGGGTGCGGTACTGGCTGGCCAGGAAGAAGGCCGCGCCGACCAGGGCCGCCAGTACCTGGGCCACCGTGCGGGTGCGGCGCGGACCGATCAAGGCAAACAGCGCCATGGCCAGGATCAGCCCCACCGCCGTGGCCGTCAGGGCCAGGGCGATCAGCACCCCAAACACCCCCAGCCAGCCGGGATGGCCATACAGGATCGACGGCAGCAGGATCGGGGCCGCGAACGCCATGAAGATTGTCGCCACTCCGGTGGCGATGCCCAGCGAGCGCACCAGCAGCACCTTGCGCGGCGCGATCGGCGAGGAGAACAAAAGGTCCAGATCGCCCCGCTCGTACAGCGCCTCGGCCGAGGCGCTCAGGGTCTGGGACAGCATCAGGGTCAGCAGCACCGCGCACAGCAGGTCGGCGATCAGCACCGCCAGCGGATGGATCGGGACCTCGTGGCCATGCACGGCCAGGGCCAGAAACACGCCGCCGACAGAGGCGAAGGCCAGCAGGATCGCCAGGCCGATCAGGGCCCCGGCCCCCTTGCCCGACTTGCCGCCCTTGCCAGATTGGCCGGCGCGAAACCCTCGCCAGGCCAGACGCATCTCGTGGGCCAGCAGCCAGGCCGTGCTGGCGGGCTTGAGCAGGCTCACGCGGCGGCGCTTTCGGCGGTCAGCTGCAGGAAGACGTCCTCCAGGGTGGAGCTGCCACCCGCGCCGCCGGCCTGGGCGCGCAGTTCGTCCAGCCGGCCCTCGGCCAGCAGCCTGCCGCCGGCGATGATGCCGATGCGGTCGGCCATGCGTTCGGCCACTTCCAGAATATGGGTGGTCAGGATCACCGTGGCGCCGGCGTCGACCCGGGCCCGCAGCATGTCTTTCACCAGCCGCGCGGCGGCGGCGTCCAGGCCGGTCAGGGGCTCGTCGAGGATCAGCAGGCGGGGGTCATGGATCAGGGCCCCGGCCAGGGCGACCTTCTGTTTCATGCCTCGCGAAAAGCCCTCGCAACGGCGGCGGGCCTCGTCGGCCAGGCCCAGCTGGGCCAGCAGCTGCTCGGCCCGGGTCTTGGCCAGTTTGGGATCGACGTTCCAGAGGCCGGCCACGAATTCCAGATATTCCAGCGGCGTCAGGCGGTCATAGATCATCGCCTCGTCGGGCGCCCAGGCGACCAGGGCCTTGGCCCCGGCCGGATCCTGGCGGGCGTCGACGCCATAGATGCTGATCTGGCCGCTGTCGGGCTGGGTCAGACCCGCCACCATCCGCAGGGTGGTGGTCTTGCCCGCGCCATTGGGACCCAGCAGGGCGTAGAGCTCGCCGGCATGGACCGTCAGGTCCAGATTGGCCACGGCGGGCTTGGCGAAGGTCTTGTTCAGCCCCCGCACGATCAAGGCTTCGGTCAAGGCTGGGGTCCCCAAGTCACGGCCGGCATCAGAACGTGATTGGGGGACAGGTGGCAAGCGCCGCACTGGCCCCCTACGGGCTGCTGCGCAGCCGTCTTCCCCCGGAGGGGGAAGATGACCGCGATAGCGGTCAGGAGGGGGCAAGTGTCAGCGACCTCGCGCGGGAACCGCCGAGTTGGTGGGAAGGGCTGCGGAGCGTCCGGGCCTCGCCCGGATGAGAGTGTAGTGAATACCGTTTCGACGAAGACAGACGCTCCGCGTGATCGTTATCCCTCTGGCCGGGGTGCGCAGGCCTGTTCAGCCTTTTGCCCCACCCGGGTTTCATCCTCCTCGCGACGGACCCAGCCTTGGGCTGCAGCCACGCCGATTCCGCAGGAACCCGGAGCGAACCTTCGGACGGGCGGAGGCCTTGGCTTGCCCCCGATAGGCGGGTTTACGTCACCCGCCCTCACTCCCGCTCGATCACCCCTGACAGCCGCAACGGTCGCCGTACGTGCGCCCTTCCCGTGCTGTCAGGTGAGATTGATTATGCGGGCGGTTTCGGCGCGTCTGATGGGCGCGATCAAGTTTTTTGCAAGTGGTTGATCTGGGCAGGGTTTGTTCTGGAAACTACGGGGATTGAGCGCGGTCTATCCCCGCAAGTCCTCCCCCTGAAGGGGGAGGGGGCGACGAAGTCGACGGAGGGGGAAGTGCTGCTGACTCATTGCGGTCTTCCCCCACCGGCCTCCGGCCGCCTCCCCCTTCGGGGGGAGGACTTGCCAAGACGCCCCGCCTCACGCGGACGGGCGCCCGCCCCGGCTGAGAACGGTTGCTGCCAGATCCTGTCAGCAGGCTCGCGATAGGGTGTCGCAAACAACGGGAGCGACCATGTCCGACCTAGTCTTTTACACCAACCCCATGTCGCGCGGCCGCATCATCCGCTGGATGCTGGAAGAGATCGGTCAGCCCTATGAGACCAGGGTCCTGCGCTGGGAGGCCGGAGACACAAAGACCGCCGACTATCTCGCCATCAATCCCATGGGCAAGGTGCCCGCCATCGTCCACGGCGGGGTGGTCGTTACCGAATGCGCCGCCATCTGCGCCTATCTCGCAGACGCCTTCCCCAAGGCCGGTCTAGCGCCCCCCGCCAGCAGTCCGCTGCGCGGTCCCTATTATCGCTGGCTGTTCTTCGGGGCTGGCCCGATCGAGCAGGCTGTGGCCGCCAAGGCGGTGAACCTGGAGCCAACGGTCGAGCAACGCCGCTCGCTGGGTTTCGGCTGCATCGAGGACGTCCTGGGCGCCGTCGAGGGCACCGTCAAGGACCGCCCCTATCTCGTGGGAGACGGCTTTACAGCCGCCGACCTCTACCTCGCCTCTCACCTGTCCTGGGGGATGAACTTCGGCACGATCGAAAAGCGCCCGGCGTTCGAGACCTATGTGGAGCCCCACCTGCAACGCCCCGCCGCCAAGCGCGCCGACGAGATCGACGACGCGCTGATCCTCGCCGAGGCAGTGCCGACGTCCTGAACCTGTCAGCCATGTCTCCGAACAGGCGTCGGCTATGTCTCCGGTTTGAACAATAAGAGCGGGAATGCCGGTGAACCTATTGGGGACCCGCCCCGACACCTTCCCGCCCGGTTCGCGCGATGAGCGTCGCCATCGCTTTCAGCGTTGTGGAGATGTAGAACTCAGCTCAACCTCAGGATAGAATAGCACCGAGAGCGTACGTAAGGTCGAGGGGCTGATGTTCGAGAGTATGAAGTGGTCCGCTGATCGCGCGGAATTCCACGGGGTCAGCTTCCAGATCGAGAGCGCGTCAGCCTCCACCTCCGGCCAGGACGATCACTTCAAGTTCTACAAGACCCGTGAACTGGTCGATCAGTACCAGCTGCATTTCGCGCGCCACGACCGTCGGCCGGTGACCAACGTCTTCGAACTGGGCATCTATGACGGCGGCAGCACCGCCTTCTGGGTCGAGGCGCTGAAGCCGGCCAAGCACATCGCGATCGACTTCCAGGCGCGCAGGGACAGCCCCTATTTCGACCAGTGGATCGCCTCGCGTGGCCTGGCTGATCGCGTGAGCACCTATTGGCGGACCAACCAGGCCGACCATGCCGAACTTCGTCGCATTGTGCGGGCCGAAATGGATGGCCCGCTGGACCTGGTCATCGACGACGCCTCGCATCTCTACGCGCCGTCGAAAGCCAGCTTCGAGACGCTGTTCCCGCTGCTGCGTCCGGGCGGGACCTATATTCTGGAAGACTGGGCCTGGGACCACTGGAGCGGCTTTTCCGATCCCGACCACCCGTGGGCCCATGAGCGACGCCTGACCGATTTGGTCGTCGAGATCATCGAAGCGGCGGGCACGGCCCGCGACCTGATAGCCCGGGTCGAGGTGTTCAACGGCTTCGTCGTCGTGGAACGCGGGCCGCTCGCGCTGACCGCCGCATCCCGGTTCCGGCTCGACGACCATATCCGGCGCCGTCCCGCGCGGGAGATCCGCGAGACGCCCTATCGCCCACCGTCATGGCTGAGGCGATGGGTCCGGCGGTGGCGGCGCGCGATCGGCCAGGGCGCCTGAACCCTCCGCCTCAGAACGTCGTCTTGCACCGCTGCTTGTAGTGCACGCCGCGCAGGAACCCGCGCCGCGCCAAGCCCGCGTCCAGGGCCGCGTCGAGGCGGCGTTCGGCCGGGGCGGCGCCGGTGATCTCGCGGACCAGGCCGCGGAACGGGATGATCGAGTTGATCACCGTCTTGCCGCCGGCCGCGGCCAGCTTGCCGGCGCGGCTTTCCTTGACCTCGTTGCCGACGATGTAGTCGGGACCCAGGGCCTCGTTGAGTTTGCGGACCTCGCCGGCCAGCTGCACGCAGGTCTTCAGGCCCTTGAGCGTGTAGGGATCGGCCAGGGCCTCCTCGAGGATCGGCGGCGTCTCGCGCCGCATCATCCCGACATCGCGACCGGGCTGTGAGCCGATCTCCAGGACCGACTTGCGAGCGCCGTCCCAGCGGCCCGGAGCGACGGCTTCGTCCTTGGCCCCGTCGTCGCCGCGCCCGACCTGCGGCTTGTCCTGGGCCTTGTCCTGGGCCTGGGCGACGCCGCCCAGAGTCAGCGCCGCGACGACCGCGAACATCCCGTATCGAAAGCCAGATCCACGCATGTCAAATCCTCAAGCGTCCGAAAGACGGAACGCGGGTTAGGAACGGCAAGCTTGGCAACAGGTTCCGCCCTAGTTCGGCGGCGAGACCGCTTCCAGCTCGAACGCCGCGTCCAGCGCGTCGTCATTGGGAACTTCGCCTGTCAGGGCGGTGTCGAGGACGTTCTGCAGCGAGCCCCAGACGAAGGCCAACTGCTCCAGAACGGCCGGCACGCCATCAGGCTCGAAGCCCGGATAGCAGTCCTCGATCAACCACAGGCCGGTCAGGACGTCGAAGCCGAAGCGGCAGCCGATCAGGCGAAACTGCGCGCGGGCGATGGTCTCGAACAGGGCGGTCAGGTCGCGGGCCTGGTCCAGATCCTGCGGATCCAGCACCTGGCAGCGGACCTGCAGCCAGTCGTTCTCGGGGAACAGATAGAAGGCCCCGCCGTCGTCAGCGCCGGAGACCTCCAGGCCGTTGTCGATCTCGCTGACAAGGTAGCCGGCTTCGCGGCAGGCCGAAGCGACGGCGTCCAGGTCGATGGGATAGGGCTCGCTGGCCATCGTCAGGACCGGTAATCGCCGTTGATCGCCACATACTGCTTGGTCAGGTCGCAGGTCCACACCGTGGCCGAGCCCTTGCCGACGCCCACATCGACGGTGACCTCGAACTCGGGCTTCTTGACGTAGGCGCTCATCGCCGCCTCGTCGTATTCGGGTGAGACCAGGCCGTCGCGAGCCGCATAGAGGTCGCCGAACTTGATGCTGATGCGCTCGCGGGCCACCGGCTCGTCGGCCCGGCCGATGGCCATGGCGATGCGGCCCCAGTTGGCGTCCTCGCCGGCGAAGGCGGTCTTGACCAGCGGGCTCTCGGCGATGGTGCGGGCGATCTTGCGGGCGCTGGCCGGGCTTTCGGCGCCGTTGACGGTGACGCGGACGAACTTGGTCGCGCCCTCGCCGTCACGCACCAGCTGCTGGGCCAGATCCAGCAGCAAGGCGTCGAGCTTTTCGCGGAAATCGGCCAGGCGGCGATCGCCGGCGCGGTGGATCTTGGGCGCGGTCGACTGGCCGGTGGCGAACAGCAGCAGGGTGTCATTGGTCGAGCGGTCGCCGTCCACCGTGACGCTGTTGAAGGTGGTGCGGGTATAGAGGCTGACCAGGGTCTGCAGGGCGGCCGGCGCGATGGCCGCGTCGGTGGCGACGAAGGCCAGCATGGTCGCCATGTCGGGCGCGATCATGCCCGAGCCCTTGGTGATGCCGGCGATCTTGACCTCGTGCCCGTCGATCAGGGCCGTGGCGAACGCGCCCTTCGGGAAGGTGTCGGTGGTCATGATCGCCTGGGCGGCCTGCGGCCAGGCGTCGGCGGTCAGGCGGGTCTCGACCTCAGCCAGGCGGGCGGTGATCTTGGCGTCGTCGAGGATCACCCCGATCACGCCGGTCGAGGCCATCATCACGTCGCGCTGGCGGCAGTCGAAGCGCTTGCCGACAGCCGTGGCCACCCGGCGCACGGCGTCGGCGCCCGGCTTGCCCGTGAAGCTGTTGGCGCAGCCGGCATTGACCACCAGGGCCCGCACATCGGCGCCGCCGGTGGCGGCCAGCTGGCGCTTGCACCAGTCGACCGGGGCCGAGCCGACGCCATGACGGGTGAACACGCCTGCCGCGCTGGTGCCCTCGGCGAAGCGCATCAGCAGCAGGTCTTCGCGCTCGTGCTTGTAGAAGCCCGCGCGGCCGGTGGCGATCTCGACGCCGGCGATCGGCGGGATATGCGGGAACGGCACGGCCAGGGGCGAGATCGCCAGACCGGGCTTGCCCGGCGCGGCCGCCGCCTTGGCGGGTTTGTCGTCGCGACGGCGAGTGGCCCGCTTCAGGGCCGAGGCCAGGGGATCCAGGGCGCGTTCCAGGCTCTGGCCCACGCGCTCGACGGCGCCCGGCGTGGCGGCGTCGGCTTCGGCGGCGGGCTTGGCGAGCGTCTTGTCGGTCTTGGAGGGCATAGGGTCGTCTCGACTAGTTCTTCTTCGCGGGCGCCGGGGCGGGCGAAGCCGCTGGGGGCGCAGAGGCCGGGGCCGAGCCTTGCAGCTCCACCGGCGGGGCCGACGCCGGCTCCTCGGGCGCGCCGGGCACGTCCTGGGTCTTGCTGGCCAGCATGTCGACCTTGGCGCCGCCGCGCAGCTTTTCCAGCAGGTCGCGGACCTGATCATAGGTCAGGAAGCGCACGATCTGCGGACGGGCCGCCTCAAGCGTGATCGGCTCTTCCATGCGCTTGTCCTCGACGCGCAGGATCGCCCAGCCGCCCTCGGTGGCGAACGGTCCGACCAGCTGGCCCTTCTGGGCGGCCTTCAGGGGGGCGGCATAGGCCTCGGGCATCACATCGACGGTGAAATAGCCGAGGTCGCCGCCGTTGAAGCGCGTGGCCTGATCGGTCGAGCGCTCCATGGCCAGGGCGTCGAACGAGGCGCCGGTGGCCAGAAGCTTCTTGATGCTGTCGGCCTCGGCCTGGGTGGCGACCAGGATCTGGCGGGCGCGGATTTCCTCCGAGCGCTTGGACAGCTTCTGCTGCTCGGCATAGAGGCGGCGGATGGCGTCTTCATTGACGGCCTTTTCGACCACGCTCTCGACCAGCATGTCGCCCAGGATGCGCTCGCGGGCGGCGGCCAGGCGGCGCTGGGCCACGGGGTCCTTGTCGAGCTTGCGCTTGAGGGCCTCGGCGGCCAGCAGCTTCTGGTCGACCACCTCGTCCAGGCGCTGGCGGAACACGTCGCTGGAGATGTCCAGCGGCTCGCCCTCGCTGATCAGGCCCTGGGCGACGGCCTCGCGCTTGACATCGGAGGCCCAGACATTGTGCCCGTTGACGCGGGCCACGGCGGTGTCGCCCGGCTCCGGCGGCTTCTCGGCGCTCTTGTCCTGACCGCAGGCGGCCAGAATGACCGTGACGGCGAGAGCGGCCCAAACGCGGCTGTGGCGGAACTTGATCAAGGACGGATCTCCGAAACACCTTAGCGACCGGCTCTAGCGTGGTTTCGGCCGCAGGGGAATGCAACTCCGGCGCATCCCGCCGACCGCTTTTCGCGAAAGCGAGCCGGCGGGACAACCAAACACGGTAAAGGCCGGAAACCTTCGCCTTTACCATGCTCTATAAGGGGGCCTCGCGTTGACACTGGCAGGGTCGCTGCTTAAGTCTCGCGCGCGCCGTAAGGGCCGGAATAGTCGTGCTTGGTAATGACCTTGCGCGATCCCCAACGCCCACAGCGCCTAACACTTCATCGGAATTTCGACTTCATGCTCGGCTTCGCCAAAAAGCTCTTCGGCTCTTCCAACGACCGCAAGGTCAAGACGCTGACCGCCCGTGTGGCGAAGATCAACGCCTTTGAGCCGCAACTCGCCGCGCTCTCCGACGAGGCTCTGAAGGCCAAGACCGACGAGTTCAAGGCGCGCCTCGAGAAGGGCGAAACCCTCGACGACATCCTGCACGAAGCCTTCGCCGTGGTGCGCGAGGCCTCCAAGCGGGCGCTGGGCATGCGCCACTTCGACGTCCAGCTGGTCGGCGGCATGGTGCTGCACTTCGGCGGCATCTCGGAAATGCGCACGGGCGAGGGCAAGACCCTGGTCGCCACCCTGCCCACCTATCTCAATGCCCTGGCCGGCAAGGGCGTTCACGTCATTACCGTCAACGACTACCTGGCCAAGCGCGACGCCGAGTGGATGGGCCAGATCTACAACTTCCTGGGCCTGAGCTATGGCGTGATCGTCAACGGCCTCAGCCAGGGCGACCGTCAGCGCGCCTATCGCAGCGACATCACCTACGGCACCAACAACGAATTCGGCTTCGACTATCTGCGCGACAACCTGGTCTACAGCGTCGAGGAAATGGTCCAGCGCGGCCACCACTTCGTGATCGTCGACGAGGTCGACTCGATCCTGATCGACGAAGCCCGCACGCCGCTGATCATCTCGGGCCCGACCGAGGACCGCAGCAGCCTGTACAAGACCGTCGACGTCCTGGTGAAGGAGCTCATCAAGGACAAGACCAACTACGATCACGACGAGAAGCAGAAGCAGGTCATCCTCACCGAGGACGGCCAGGAGCGCATCGAAGAGGTCCTGATGTCAGGCGGCCACCTGGCCGAGGACACCGCCGGTCTGTACGACGCCGCCAACATCTCGCTGGTCCACCACGTGAACCAGGCCCTGCGCGCCAACGTGCTCTACACGCGCGACAAGGACTACATCGTCAAGGGCGACGAGGTCGTTCTGATCGACGAGTTCACCGGTCGCATGATGACCGGCCGCCGCCTGTCGGAAGGCCTGCACCAGGCCATCGAGGCCAAGGAAGGCGCCGACATCCAGCCCGAGAACCAGACCCTGGCCTCGGTGACCATCCAGAACTATTTCCGCCTCTACACCAAGCTGTCGGGCATGACCGGCACGGCCTCGACCGAGGCTCAGGAATTCGACGACATCTACAAGATGGCCGTCAGCGAAATCCCGACCAACCGCCCGGTGATGCGCATCGACGACGACGATGAGGTCTATCGCACCGAGCGCGAGAAGAACGACTCGATCCTGATTCAGATCGCCGACTGCCATGCGCGCGGCCAGCCGATCCTGGTCGGCACCGTGTCGATCGAGAAGTCAGAGGAGTTGTCCAAGCTCCTGTCGACCTATGCCTACAAGGTCGAGATGTCGCGGGCTCCGAAAGCCGAGCACGCCGGCAAGGACGACAAGGAACTGGCCAAGATCGGCGATGACGCCTTCGACATCGTCTACAAGACCGGCAAGGGCATTCCCCACCAGGTGCTGAACGCCCGCTTCCACGAGCAGGAAGCCGGCATCGTCGCCGACGCCGGGGCGCCCGGCGCGGTGACCATCGCCACCAACATGGCCGGCCGCGGCACCGACATTCAGCTGGGCGGCAACCTCGACATGCGTCTGGCCAGCTGGCGCCAGCAGCAGAAGGGCCTGGGCATCACCCCCCTGCCCGCCGACGAACTGGCCATGCGCGCCGAGATCGAGGCCGACATCGCCGAGTCCAAGGCCAAGGCCCTGGCCGCCGGCGGTCTGTTCGTGCTGGGCACCGAGCGCCACGAAAGCCGCCGCATCGACAACCAGCTGCGCGGCCGCACCGGCCGTCAGGGCGACCCGGGCCGTTCGAAGTTCTTCCTGTCGTGCGAAGACGACCTGCTGCGCATCTTCGCCGGCGAGCGTCTGGACGCGATCATGCGCACCTTCGGCGTCCAGGAAGGCGAGGCGATCACCCACAAGTGGCTCAACAACGCCATCGCCACCGCCCAGAAGCGCGTCGAGCAGCGCAACTACGAGATCCGCAAGAACCTCCTGAAGTACGACGACGTCGTCAACGACCAGCGCAAGGCCGTGTTCGAGCAGCGCCAGGAGTTCATGGAGTCGACCGACCTTTCGGACATCATCCACGAGATGCGTCGCGACGTGGTCGATGACCTGGTTTTGCGCCACCTGCCGCCCAAGGCCTATGCCGAGCAGTGGGACATCGAGGGCCTGACCGAGCGGGTCAAGTCGATCCTGGGCCTGGACCTGCCGCTGGCCGAATGGGCCGCCGAGGAAGGCATCGCCGACGAGGAGATGCGCGAGCGTCTGACCAAGGCCGCCGACGCCTACGCCGCCCAGCGCGAAGAGATCATCACCCCAGAGCAGATGCGTTCGGTCGAAAAGAGCTTCCTGCTGCAGATGATCGATCTGCAGTGGCGCGAGCACCTGATGCACCTGGACCACCTGCGCAACGTCATCGGCCTGCGCGGCTACGGCCAGCGTGATCCGCTCAACGAGTACAAGACCGAAGCCTTCAGCCTGTTCGAAAAGCTGCTGGGCGACCTGCGCACCAACACCACCCGCTGGCTGATGACGGTCGAGATCGCCTATGCCGAGCCGGAACCGCTGCACAGCCCGGAAAACCTGATCGAGGTCCACATGGACCCGCTGACCGGCGAGAACATCGCCGTTGCCGGCGCCCTTCCCGAAGGTCTGTCGCCCCAGCAGCGCGAGGCCCTGCCGGTCTCGGTGCTGCCGGAAGGCTGGCAGAACACCAGCCGCAACGGCCCCTGCCCCTGCGGTTCAGGCAAGAAGTTCAAGCAGTGCCACGGGTCGCTGGTCTAGCGGTCAGGCTCTGAGTTCGAGTTATGAAGCGCCCGCCCTGGGGAACCGGGGCGGGCGTTTTAGCCTTGCCCCCCCTAAAACCCGCTCTCCCCGGCGAAAGCCGGGGCCCAGATCGAACCCTGAGCGTGAATGTACTTGCCATGCCTTGGGCGCGTCAGCCCCAAACGCCCCGGATGAATCTGGGCCCCGGCTTTCGCCGGGGAGAGCGGAGTGTAGGTGGCCCTACCCCAGAAATTCCAACGCCAAATCCCGCCAATCCGGGTTATCAGCCTCGATCAGTTGCAGCTTCCAGACCCGCCGCCACTCCTTGATCTGGCGCTCGCGCCGCCAAGCGCCTTCCCGTGTCTCATGGGCTTCATACCAGACCAGCATTGTGCAGCCATATCGCCCAGTGAAGCCGCGTTCACGCGACTGATGCTCTGAGACGCGACGGCCGAGGTCGTCGGTGTAGCCCGTGTAGAGTGTACCGTTGCGGCGGCTGGCCATGATGTAGACGTGGAACATCATGGCGTAACCTTACAGAGATTTTCTGATCAATTTCAATCTAAGGTTACAAGATATCCGCTCTCCCCGGCGAAAGCCGGGGCCCAGATTCATCCGGTGCGTTTGGGGCTGATCCGCCAAAAGTCTTGCCCGTGCGCAGGTGATCGTGGGTTCGATCTGGGCCCCGGCTTTCGCCGGGGAGAGCGGAGTCTATAGGTCACGACTTCTTGCTCTTCCGCCCCACCACCCAGGCCGCAACGACCAGCATCACGGCCCCGCCACGCGCCACCTGTCCCGTTGACGCGCCCTGTTGACGCCCCCCGCCGCCACAAGCCAACTGACGCCTCACGTCGACGAAAGACCCTCCATGCGCCTCGCCAGCCTCGCCGCCGCCCTCGTCCTGATCGCGGCAGGTCCCGCCGCCGCCGCGCCCAAGACCTTCCGGCAACTGCTGGACATGCCCCGAGCCCAGCCCACCGCGCACATCCCCTATGGCGCCGAGCCCGAGCAGTTCGGCGACCTGTGGCTGCCGCAGGGGCCCGGCAAGCATCCGGTGGTGGTGCTGATCCACGGTGGCTGCTGGCAGGCCAAATATCCTAGCGTCGAGCTGATGGCCTATATGGCCAAGGACCTGCAGGGACGCGGCTATGCGGTGTGGAACCTGGGCTATCGCCGGCTGGGCGAGCCGGGGGGCGGCTATCCGGGCACCTTCGTCGACGTGGCCAACGGCCTGGACAAGCTGCGCGACCTCGCGCCCGAGCATCATCTGGACCTGAAGCGCGTGGTGGTGGCCGGTCACTCGGCCGGCGGACACCTGACCACCTGGGCGGCGGGCCGCGATCGCCTGCCCAAGGCCAGCCCCCTGCGGGTGGGCAAGCCCCTGAAGATCCGGGGCGCCATCAGCCTGGCCGGCATCAACGACCTGGCCGCCTATCGCGCCACCGGCCCCGACGCCTGCGGCGGGCCCGACACCATCGACCAGCTGACGGCCGGCGCCGCGCTGCCGGACCGCTATGCCGACACCTCGCCGCCGGCCTTCCTGCCGATCAGGACGCCGCTGGCGGTGATCTCCGGCGCGCTGGACCCGATCGTGCCGCCGGTGTTCGGCGTCGACTTCGCGGCCAGGGCCAAGACGGCGGGCGACCGGGTGGAAGAGATCACGATCGCCGACGCCGGTCACTTCGAGCTGATCGACCCCACGTCAGCGGCCTGGGCGCGGATCGTGGGGGTGATTGATCGGATGGCGGGGCAGTAAAAATCTCCGCTCTCCCCGGCGAAGGCCGGGGCCCAGATTCAGCCTGAGCGTCTAGGGATGACGCGCCTTCTGACGGAGCCAGAACAACAGCCGCTCTGGGCTCGATCTGGATCCCGGCTTTCGCCGGGAAGAGCGGTTGAGGTGTACTAAGGCCGCACCACACACCCCGTCTCCGGTCCCGCCCGGCCTTCCAGCACCGCCAGATAGGTCGCCGCGATGGCGTCCTGGCCCTGGCCGGTCTCGACCTTCAGCCAGCGTCCGGCGTCGGCGACGAAGGCGCTCCAGGCCGCGCCGTAGCGGCTCTCGAAACCGCCGGGACCCCAGTCTTCCTGGCGCTTTTTCACACGGTCGGGGGCGAAGAACAGGATCGGCTTGGGACCGGGCAGGTCGCCCGCCCCGCGCGCGGCTTCCCAGTGCGTGCCGCCGACCAGGCAGGAATAGGCCAGGTCCTCGCCGAACCGGCGGTGGACCGCGCCCAGCACGCCGGCGTCGCCCGCGAAGTCGACAAAGACCGCCGGCGTGGCGATCGGCGCCGTGGGGAAGTCGTCATAGGTCACGACCTGGTCGTAGAAGCCCAGGGCCTCGACAAAGGCCACATTGCGCGCCGAGGTCAGGCCCACCACCTTGGCCCCGCCGCGCTGCTTGAGCAGGAAGGCCAGGCCGATGGCGGTCTTGGACGAGGCGCTGGACAGGATGATCGACCCGGCGCCGAACATGGCGTGCTCGTCCAGGAAGTCGTCGATCAGGAAGCCGGTGATGAACAGCGGCTGCAGCAGGGACCGCAGCGCCTCGGTTCCATCCTCGGCGTCAACCGCCGTGTACTGATTATAGACCGCCGCCAGATGCTGGCGGTGCGGCGCGGCGTCGGCGAAGCCGCCGCGCGTCTTGCGGGGCTGCACCGTCAGATGGGTCGACATCGGATAGTAGCCGTAGAAGCGCTGGCCGACCGCGATGTCGGGGTGGCTGGAGGCCTCGACCGTCGCGAAACCCCAGACCGGCACGCGGCCGAAACCTTCCGCCGCCGGGAAGAAATCCCAATAGCGCATGGCCTCGCCGAACACGGCATAGGTGATGTTGTTGGCGGTCAGGGCGAAGCTGTCGACGGCCAGGCGAACCTCGCCCTCGGCCAGGTCCGGCAGCGTGGCGGGCTGGAATTGTGTCTGTCTCAGGTCGGTCTTGGCGACCAGAAAATCCCAGGCCATGGCGGCGCTCCCTTGGTTGTTGGGGGTGAGGTAAGCGCAGCTGAAGCCCCGACGTCAAACGATTGTTCGACATCCAAAACGGCTTGTCATCCCGGCCGCAACGAAGTGGAGAGCCGGGACCCAGGGCAACCGCGATGCGGCGGCCCCTGGGTCCCGGATAGCCTCTGCGAGGCTTCCGGGATGACAAGGTTTGGGCGGCGCCTAGGCTGCATTCACCCAGTTGCCGTGGAACCCGAACGGCACGCGCCGGGGCAGGCTGGCGCTCGCCACCGGACCCGCTGCGACGTTCATCGCGTCCAGCACGACCAGCTCGCTGGTGTTCAGCTGGCCGCGATAGACCACCGCCGTCAGCCAGCCCTCGCCCTCCGGCGCAGTCGGTGAGGCCGGGGTGAAGACCGCCTCGGACACCGCATCGCCGGCCGGCACGCTCCATTCGCTGCGACGGCCCGTCTCCAGGTCGATATGGGCGATGATGTTGGTGCGGAAGTCGCCGGGCTTGAGGCTCTGACCGACAAACCAGCCGTGGCGATAGGGCAGGCCCGCCAGCCGCTCGTCAAAGCGCGGGAACTCGCCGGCCAGATCATCCAATGGCGTCTCGGTCACCGTTCCGGCGGTCAGGTCGATCGTCCAGCGCACCAGATAGGCCGCCGCGTTCTCGCCCCGCGTGCCGTCGGCCTTGGGGAACAGCGGCGCCGAGGCGTAGCGCATCACATCGACGATGATGGTCTCGCCCTCATCGAAGGCGTTCATCACGTGGAAGACATAGCCCTTGGGGGCCTCGATCCAGCGCAGGCTGGCCACGCCCTGGTCGCGGCGCAGCACGGCCAGCTGGCCGCCCTTTTCCGGCTCCCAGGCAAAGACCGGCTGGCCGCCCATGGCCCGCTGCAGGCTGCCGGTGAGGGGCAGGACCGGAATGACCACATGCTCGCGGGTGACCGCGAAATCATGGATCATCGAGCAATAGGGGGCCTCGAAGGTCTCGCGCTTCAGCAGGGTCCCGCCGGCGTCGGCCACGCCCCAGCTGACCTTGTTCGACAGCGGCATCGGATCATCGGCATAGGCGAAGAACACCATCTCGCCGGTGATCGGGCAGGTCTTGGGGTGGGCGGTGACCTTGCCGCCCAGATCATAGGGCCCGATCGAATCCAGCGCGGGTCCGGACAGCTGGAAGGGCGCATGGGCCTCCTCCAGGGCCAGCAGCCGGCCGGCATGCTGGACGATGTTGGTATTGGCCACGCCGCTGTCGCCGCCCATGACCGAGGGATCGGTGGTCATCGGATTGCCCCAGCTGCCGAACAGGGCCTGACCGGCCGCGTGCTCGACCGTCCACTTGTTCGTGCGGACCCAGCGGTTGCGGTAGTGCACCCTGCCCTCGTTCAGGGTGAAGGCGTGCAGCATGCCGTCGCCGACGAACCAGTGATAGTTGCCGTCGCGCGGCGCGAACTGCGGATTGGGCCCGTTGCGGTACAGCGTCCCCGTCAGGCCGGGGGGCAGGACGCCCTCCACCACCAGCTCAAAATCATCCTCGCTGCGCACCGGCGCGAAATTGCCGGTCAGATAGGGGTTGATGCGAACCTCGCCGTCCATGGTCGGTCTCCGGGCTGTGGTCGTGATGGCTTATTGTTTACGTTGTAAATTTATGTTGTAAGAAAATCAGTCCGTCAACTGGGATTCGTCAGTGCCCCGCGTCCTGTCTTCCGAAGACATCGAAGAGTTCCGTCGTCGCCTGTGCGTGGCCGCCGAGGCCCTGTTCGCCGAACGTGGCCCCGAGGCCGTGACCATGCGCGAGCTGGCCACCGCCATGGGGGTCAGCCCGATGACACCCTATCGCTATTTCCAGGACAAGGACGCCATTCTCGCCGCCGTACGGGCCGCCGCCTTCACCCGCTTCGCCGAGGCCCTCGAGGCCGGAGTGGGGCCCACGGTGGCCCCGATGGAACAGTCTCGCCAGGCCGGCATGGCCTATATCGAGTTTGCCCTCGCCCAGCCCCAGGCCTACCGGCTGATGTTCGACCTCAACCAGCCGACCGAGGCCGACTATCCCGACCTGCAGGCGGCTGTGGCCCGGGCCCGGCGGACCATGACCGTCCACGTCGAGGGCATGATCCAGGCCGGCCTGCTGGAGGGCGACGCCGAGATGATCGGCCACATGTTCTGGTCCGTGCTGCACGGCATGCTGATGCTGCAGATCACCGGCAAGCTGGCCCCGACGATCGACCCCCAGGCCCTGCGGCGCCTGATGTTTGCCACCCTGCTGCGCGGACTGGGGCTGCCGCAGCCCTGATCCCGCCCGGCCCGCCCTCCGGATTGTCACCGAGACAATGTTTCCGTTGCAGGGCGGGACGCCAGGGATCAAAGGCGGGACGCCCGCCAAAAAGGACCCGCCGATGACCGCTGCGCCCCTGCCCCTGCGCCATCTGTTGCTGGCCCTGGCCGTGGTGGCGGTGTGGGGCACCAATTTCGTGGTCATCCGCGTGGGGCTGGACCACCTGCCGCCGCTGCTGTTCGCCACCCTGCGGTTCACCCTGGTGCTGCTGCCCATGGCCTTCTTCGTCAAGCGGCCCGACGTGCCGTGGCGCAACCTGGCCGCCTATGGCGTGCTGATCGGGGCCGGACAGTTCGGGATGCTGTTCCTGGCCATGAAGGGCCATATCTCGCCGGGGCTGGCTTCGCTGGTCGTGCAGACCCAGGTGTTCTTCACCATCGGCATGGCCATGAAGATCAATGGCGAGCGGGTGCAGCCCTTCCAGGTCGTCGCCCTGCTGCTGGCGGCCAGCGGCATCGTGCTGATCGCCGCCCACGGCGGCGGCTCGGCCACGCCTCTGGGCGTGGGGCTGGTGCTGCTGGCCGCCGCCGGCTGGTCGGGCGGCAATATCGTCGCCCGTCAGGCCGGCAGCGTGAACATGCTGGGCTATGTCGTCTGGGCCAGCCTGTTCTCGATCCCGCCGCTGTTTATGATGTCGCTGTGGCTGGAAGGCTGGAGCGCCATGGTCGCCGGCGTGCGCAACGCCGACGCCCTGACCTGGGCTGCGGTGCTGTGGCAGGCGGTGGGCAACACCATGTTCGGCTATGCCGCCTGGGGCTGGCTTCTGGCCCGCTATCCGGCCGCCACCATCTCCCCGATGGCCCTCATGATCCCGGTGTTTGGCATGGGCGCCTCGGCCCTGCTGCTGGGGGAAGCCTTGCCCGCCTGGAAGCTTGGCGCCGCCGCCCTGGTGCTGACGGGCCTGGCGGTGAACATGCTGTGGCCGAAGATCAGAGGGCGGTTCTTGGTGGCGAAGGCCTAGCAACACTTCCGCTCTCCCCGGCGAAGGCCGGGGCCCAGATTCAGCCAGAGCGTCTGGGGATGATGCGCCTTCTGACGGTGTGAAGACGCCCACCTGTCAGGGTTCGATCTGGGCCCCGGCTTTCGCCGGGGAGAGCGGAGTTATACCAAGCGCCGCTGAGCTCGACTCCTCGCGCTCTATATCCTCGTCACCCCGGGACTTGTTCCCGGGGCCCATTGTGCAACCGCAGGTGCGGCGCAGAATAGAACTCTCACGAGGAAGCTGACCCATGGGCCCCGGGAACAAGTCCCAGGGTGACGGCGTATTCTCAGATTTGGCCCCTCTGAGGTCAGCATCAACGGCCGTTGGTACTAGCGCACCGGCTTTCTGGGCAGGTCCCGGAGCAAGGCCTTGTCGAGGCTGAGCGCCATCCCGGCGTTGCGACCGGCCAGGGTCACGACCCGATACTGCGCCGCCGTTCCCAGGATCAGCGACGACTCAGAGACGCTCAGGCCGTAGTCCTGTTCCAGCCACTGAACCATGGAGCCGGTCGCCGCGCGCACCGCCTCATCCAGCGAACTGGCCTGCCCGATGACCGTCATCGCGTCGGCGTTTTCAATCCGCGGACTGGAAAGCACCCTGCTCGGGAGAACCTCCACGCTGAACTCTACGTCCAGCGAGGTTTCCAGCGCCCATTGCGTCGTCTCGCCATCACCTTGAAGCGCGTGTCCGTCCCCGAGAAAGAGCAGGCCGCCCGGCTGGTAGACCGGCAGATACAGGGTGGCGCCCTGAACGATCTGGTTGGAGTCGATATTGCCTCCGAAGCGTCCTGTGTCGCCGGCGGAGAAGGGCGCGAAACCGAAGTCGGGCGCCACCGCGACGCCGCCCAGCATCGGTCGCACAGGGACCAGATAGGTCTTCAAGCCTGCGGGCGCATTTTCCAGCCTGGCGGTCCCGGCGGCGCGATCCAGCCGCCACCGCACCCGCTGGCCCAGACCCGCAGACCGCGTGGCCAGCCCCAGGGGCATCGCTCTGCTGGTGATGCCGTCCAGGCTGTCCGCATAGTCCCGGTTCAGAGCCAGCTTCTTGAAATGGATGGCCAGGACATCACCGGGATTGGCCCCGACGACGAAGAAGGGCCCCGTCTGCGGATTGCCATACAGGGCCACAGTGCGGCCATGCTCGTCCACACCGCCAGAATCTATGGTCCGCGTCGCGATGACGTCGCCCGGCCGGATCACCATGACGGGCGCCCGCTCCGCCGTGAAGGCGTTGGAGAAGGTCTCCGGATTGTAGGTGCGCCGTTGCGGTGGGCCGGTAGGAATCTCAAGCCGTTGAGCCGTAAAAGCGTGTTTCACCCGGACATCGCGCGCGTTGGTGCCCGGATAGTCGGCCCAGCCAGACAGAACATTTCCCGCCTGCGCCGCATCGAAGCCATAGCGATCACCGTCGGAGTCCACAGCGGTGAAGACGAGATGATCCCCTTGGCGCCGCCCCTCGACCGCCAGATCGTTCAACCGACCCGACAGTGTGTCGCCCTTGTCCTCCAGGGTCAGGGTGCTGCGCTCGGTATTGCCCCAGCGATCAACGGAAAGAACCCAGGTCTGCGGCTCGGCCCAGGCGGGCGATGCAGACAGCAGCAACAGGCCAGCGACAAGGCCGCGCATCAACTGTCTCCTTGAAAGATGTCGACGGTAGCGGCGACACGCGATGCGGCAAGTTAAGCATCGGTAACGTCCGGTCGGTGCGATCCTGGAAACTAGCGGCCTGATCCGCATGTCCGCAAAGGGTCGGAAACGGAAATCAGACTACCGCCCGAAACCGGACGTCCGATCGTAGTCCCGCGAGCGAGCATCGCAAAGATCCGCTCAGGGTCGCCAGAAGATCCCTCAACGCCGGACGAAAACAACGTTTCGCGCCCCGCCGGCCCAGGCGCCGAAGCCTGTGACCTTGCCCTCGGCGTCGCGGGCGAAGACGAAGGTGGTGACGCCGCGCAGGCGGGTGGTGAAGGCGTCGGCGAAGCTGGGCGCCAGCGGCCACTCGACCGCGAACCGCTGGCGCATGACCAGGGCGTCGCCTTGCCGGGCCACGGTGATCAAGGTTTCGAGTTCGGCGCTGTAGTAGGTCCCGACATAGTCGGCCAGGGTGGCCACGTCGCCGGCGGCGGGGCGCACGGCGACGAAGCTCTGGGTGACGCCGGCCCTCGTCAGGCTGAACGCGGCCGCGTCGACGCCCGTGCGGCTGAAAACGATCACGCCGCCGTCGGCGGTCTGGAAGCGGTTCTGCCCCAGCGGCGTCAGAATCTGCGAGCCGCTGCGCGTCAGGGTCAGCTGCCCGCCGACCGCCGCCAGCCGCACCAGATCACCGTTGACCGGATCGCGAAACAAACCCTGATAGGGCGTGAGGTCCTTGGGGGCCTGCGCCGCCGCGACAGCTCTGGGCGCGGAGACGGCGGTCTGCGCAGGCGCGTGGCCGGCCGCAAGCAGGGCCTGGGCGGCGATCCGTTCGCCCAGCGCCACGGGGTCGATGCCGCCGTTGTTGCACATCAGGGCTATTGAGACGGCCTCGTCGGGATAGCGCCCCAGCCAGGTCTTGTAGCCGGCCGTCGAACCGCTGTGCGACACCAGCCGGCGGCCGTGGTCGCGGGTGATCTCCAGGCCCAGGCCATAGTCCAGCGGCGCGCCGCTGCTCAGCTGACCGGGAGTCTGCAAGGCCGCTACCAGGGCCGGGCCGCCGGGCAAGGCCGAGGGCCTGTCCAGGAAGGCGTTCCAGGTCAGCAGGTCGCCGACCGTGCTCAGCAGACCGCCGTTCCCGTAAACGCTGGTGAACGGCATGTTGGCGACGAAGCCCGCATCGGTCGGCGCATAGGCGCTGGCCCGGCCAGGCACGACGGTGCGGAAATTCTCGCGCCACTGCGTGTGGCCCATGCCCAGCGGCTGGAACAGGCGCTGGCGGGTGAAGGCCTGCAGGCTGGTCCCGCTGACCCGTTCGACGATCATCGCCGCCAGGGCGTAGTTGGTGTTGGTGTAGAGAAACGCCGCGCCAGGCGCGAAGTTGAGCCCCTTCTGGCGCGAGGCCAGGTCCAGGATCATGGCGTTGGTGTGGACCTGGGCGCCGGGACCGTTGCCGGTCAGGGCCATCAGGCTCCACTGCTCGCGCAGGCCGCTGGTGTGGTTCAACAGATGCCGGATGGTGATCGGCGCGCCGTAGTCCGGCATTTCGGGCAGGACGCGGCGGATATCGTCGTCGAGGCTGAGCTTGCCGTCCTGGACCAGCAGCACGACGGCGGCGGCGGTGAACTGCTTGGCCAAGGACCCGGTCTCGATGATCGTCGCCGGGGTCAGGGGCGCGGCGTGCTCCAGGTCGGCCTGACCGCGCGCCACGATCACCGGCGACGCGCCGGCCAGGGCGACGCCGGCGACACAGCCCGCGCCGCTCGGATCAATAGAGGCGAGGGCCGCGTCCAGGTCGAGCCCGGGCGCGGATCGGGTCTGGGCCAGTGAGGCGGAACCCAGGCCAAGGATGACGCAGGACAGGGCGGCGGCGGTGAAGGCTGGACGCATGAAATCCTCGATGAACGCCTCAGCCCCTAGAACCGCGCCACGGGGCCGCCAATCGACTATCGGCGAAACGCCGCCTGCCAGCGGTGAACGACGGTGACCGTGGTCACCCATAGAGCCGACGGAACGGATCTGGGCGTGCGTCTTCTCGGGTCGCTCGATCGACACCGCAGGCGGCAAGGCCGCGCCACCGGCTCCCTCTCAAGACCCCTACAGCTTCACCCCAAACCTCGGCCCCACCGCCATCATCACCGCGTAGAGCCCGATCGTCAGGACGCAGCCGGCCAGCAGGGCGGGCCAGAAGCCCAGGCCGCGCCGCAGCAGGGCCGGGATGACCAGGAACATCGGCAGGGACGGCAGCACGTACCAGAAGGTGGCCTCGACATGGCTGGCCATGCGGGCCACGTCGCGGGTGTCGCGCCACAGCCAGATCATGCCCAGGATCGAGATCAACGGCAGCGAGGCCACCAAGGCAGCAAAGCCCGGCGACTTGCGGGCGATCTCGGAGATCGCGGCGATGATCACGCCCGAGAGCGCGGCCTTGAGGACGAGATAGAGCATGGCGGCGGTCTCCTTGGGGGGCGCGGGACCGGACAAGATACGCTGCCCGGAACCTTGGCCACTGACGGCTCGTTGATCCTGCTACAGCCTCAGGAGCCCGACCATGACCGACATCACCTACACCATCGTGGAGCACGACGGCGGCTGGGCCTACAAGCTGGGCGACGTGTTTTCAGAAACCTATCCCAGCCACGCCGCCGCCCTGTCCGCCGCCCAGCGCGCCGCCGCCGAGCAGGAGGTCTCGGGCGAGACCACCGGCATCACCTATGAAGACGCCACGGGCCAGTGGCGCGAGGAGATCGCGGCGGGCGACGACCGGCCCACGACCCACGTCGTCGACAACCCATAACGGCGTTGGGCGAATGGCCCCTGTCTTGCTCGCGAAAGCTCCGACGAGCCATTTCGAGACAGGGTCCACGCCGATGTTCGCCAAGAAGAAAGACACCCCCGCCCCCGTCGCCCTGGCGATGCAGGAGCCTCCGCGCGGCCTGGCCGCCCAGGCTGCTGCGGCTACGCCGGTCGCTCGGCCCAAGCCGGCCTCGATGATCGCCCAGGGCGTCACCATCAAGGGCGATGTGGTCGGCGACGGCGAACTGCACCTGGACTGCGTGGTCATGGGCGACATCCGGGTCGGCAAGCTGATCCTGGGCCCCAACAGCCGGGTCGAGGGCAGCGTCACCGCTCAGGTGATCGAGATCCACGGCAATGTGCTGGGCAGCGTCACCGCCCAGGCCGTGCGCCTGTACGGGACCGCGCGGGTGGATGGCGACATCACCCACGAACAGCTGGCCATGGAAACCGGCGCCGAGTTCCAGGGTCGCAGCCTGAAGTTCCAGCGTCCGGCGCCCGTCGCGGCGCCCGCGCCAAGCCACGTCCCGCCGATGCCGCAAGGCGCGCCGGCCTACGTCGCCCAACACTAAGCCGGACGGTAGGATGGCGAGCTGTGGCGCACGCGCCACGTCTCGCTGTCTTCACCCATCGCGGCCGGAACGCTCACGCCTGATCCCGCCATCGGGGCCCCTCCGCCATCACAGGAAAGGCGGCGGAAGACCCCCGCGGCTCCCCGCCGTTTGGTGGGGGGACGGGACGGCGGGATGCTCGGGCCGGCTCGGCTGTTCACAATCCAGGCCATTGCGTGCAAATGCAGCTATCCCTGTCCCGCCGGCTGGATGCGCCGAAATGTCGCGGCAAGGCGTAAACGGTTAACCGGTCGCATTAGCCATCTTCCGCAGGCGCCGGGCCAGGTCCTCGGGCCGGTCGGCGATCTGATCGAACAGGGCCTGGACCTCGGCTTCCCGGAAGCCGGCGGCGCGCAGGGTGCGCCAGGCGCCGGCCAGAACCGCCTCGGCGATCTCGATCCGGTCCTCGCCGGAGACCGGCGTGTCAGGCCGACAGGCGAAGGCCCCCGCGAAGGCGGAACCGGGCGCGACAGACAGGATCGAGGCGGCGGACATCGGCAGGCTCCCTTGAATGGAGCGGCATCATGTTCCCTTTTTGTTCGCAATGACAAGCCCCCTCATGCCCAAATGAAAAAGCCCCGGAGCGGGGGCTCCGGGGCTTTCCATGATCTCTGCGCCGACACGGCTCAGGAACGCTGGAGGGGCGCGTCCCGTCCCCTCGGCCAGGCGGCCAAGGCGAAGGCGCTCGTCGTCAGGCCCGGCCGGCCCTCAGAGAAAAGGTGTTCAAAAACGGGGCCTTAGCCTGACCGTTCACCGGATCTAGCGGCAGACCGTCCGCTCATAGACGACGCCGCTGCGGCGGTCATAGTCGCGGGTGGTCCAGCAATCGCTGCGATAGTCGTCGTAATAGGGGCGGCTGTAATAGCGCGGCGGCGGGGGCGGCGGGGCGTAACCGTAGCCATAGCCGCGACCCGAGCGGGCATAGCGGCCATCGTCGTCATTGTTGCTGGCGATCGCCGCGCCCAGGGCCAGACCCAGAACGCCGGCCACGATGGCCGCCTCGGTCTTGCCACCGCCGTCATGGCCATGGTGGCGATGATGGCGACGCGAATCCGCCGACGCCGTGGTCGCTGCGGCGACCATCGAAAGCGCGGCAAGGCCGGCGGCGACCTGGCCAATCACGGTGCTGATCCTGCGGGCCATCAGCCCCTCCCCTTCGTCTCGATCCGCCCGGCGGCGGCTTGCCTGATACCGTGAAGGCAATCTCGCGCCGCGCGCCTGAACCGCACCTGAACGGGCGCCAGGGGACAAAGCCGGCGCCGGTTTATTCACTATTTGCCGCCACACTGGGATCGTTCGACGGATTCGCTTTCGTCGGGCGGGTCGACCAGCGGAGGCTTCCATGACCAGCAGCGTGGCGTACAAGACGGGCGAAGCCCTTCAGGTTCTGTCGTTCGAGGTCGGAACCCAGACCTATTGCGTGCCGGTCAATTCGGTTCGCGAGATCCGCGGCGTCACCCCGCCGACCCAACTTCCCGACGCCCCGCCCTATGTGCGCGGCGTCATCAACCTGCGCGGCCAGGTC
Organism: Caulobacter sp. GSs2; assembly: GCF_058680895.1. The sequence continues at coordinate 1,404,428 of NZ_CM178725.1, forward strand.
ATGCCGGTCATCGACCTGTCGGCCCGTCTGGGCAAGGGCGTGGCCGAGGACGGTCCCCGTCAGGTGATCATCGTCATCGAGAGCGGCAACGACGTGGCCGGCCTGCTGGTCGACGCAGTCTGCGACAGCTTCATCGTCAATGGCGACCAGATCAATCCGCCGCCGTCGATGGGCGAAGAGAATTCGCCCCTGGTCTCGGCGGTGATCACCTCGGAAACCGGCATGACCGTGCTGCTGTCGGTCAGCCACATCATTCCCGAGCGCGCCAGCGCGGCTGCGGCTGCCGCTGCGGACGCCGCCGCCATCGCGGCCTGAGGCCGTCACCCCGACAACAATTCGAACAATTGTTCGACCAAGCCTCTTCCGCTCTCCCCTGACGGGGCGATAGACTCCCCGCCATTGCAGGGAGAGAGCGAATGAAGGCGGCTGTGCTGCGCGAGGTGGGCAAACCCCTCCAGATCGAAACCGTGTCCATCAGCAAGCCGGGCCCGCGCGAGGTGCTGATCCGCACCAAGGCCGCCGGGGTCTGCCATTCCGACCTGCACTTCGTCGAAGGCTCCTACCCCCACCCCCTGCCCGCCGTGCTGGGCCACGAGAGCGCCGGCATCGTCGAGGCGGTCGGGTCTGAGGTCCGCACCGTCAAGGTCGGCGACCACGTCATCACCTGCCTCAACCCCTATTGCGGCCACTGCGAGGTCTGCCTGACCGGGCACATGAACCTGTGCATCAGCCCCGAAACCCGCAGGTCCAAGACCGATGAGCCGCGCCTGTTCAGGGAAGACCTCTCTGGATCAGGCAATACCAAGATGGCCCAGTTCCTGAACCTGTCGTCCTTCGCCGAGATGATGCTGGTGCACGAACACGCCTGCGTCGCCATCCGCCGCGACATGCCCTTCGACCTGGCCGCCCTGATCGGCTGTTCGGTGATGACCGGGGTCGGCGCGGTGATCCACACCTCCAGCGTCCGTCCGGGTGAGACCGTGGCCGTGATCGGCTGCGGCGGCGTGGGCCTGGCCACCGTCAATGGCGCGGCGATCGCCGGGGCCGGCCGGATCATCGCCATCGACCGCGTGCCGGCCAAGCTGGAACTGGCCCGCCAGTTCGGGGCCACCGACCTGATCAACGCCGACGACGGCGACGTGGTCAAACAGGTGCAGGAGCTGACCGGCGGCGGCGTGCAGCACAGCTTCGAGGCCATCGGCCTGAAGGTCACCGCCGAACAGGCCTTCCGCATGCTGCGCCGGGGCGGCACCGCCAACATCATCGGCATGATCCCGGTCGGCACCAAGATCGAGCTGAGCGGCTCCGACTTCCTGGGCGAGAAACGCATCCAGGGCAGCTATATGGGCTCCAACCGCTTCCCGGTCGACATGCCCCGGCTGGTCGACTTCTACATGGGCGGCAAGCTGAAGCTGGACCAGATGATCTCGCGCCGCATCAAGCTGGAAGAGATCAACTCGGCCTTCGACGAACTCAAGCGCGGCGAGCTGGCGCGGTCGGTGATCGTGTTTGACTGAGAGGTCTCTGAGACCTTTCGCACAGACTTTTTCGCCCCCTCATCCGACCCCGGCCATCGCCGGGGTCGCGGCCTCCTGCAGGCGGAGAGGGGGCGGGGTATCCGGCGCATAGCCACAGAGATTCGCCTCCGGTCGGGCGTCGTTGGGGCTCATCTGCGCCGGTGCGACAAAATGCCCGTTTCAGCTATTGCCGTGCGTCGAAGCCGGGCTCCCTGGCGCGGATCTCTTTTTGCTTTTCCGGTCGTCATGCCGGGAAGAGGTTTGTTTTTCGACAGTGTTAGCAAAAACAACAATAGCTCTTCTAAAGTTATAGAACTCTGAGGTGTAGATATTAATTGGCTCAGCGTGAATTCTTAAAAAGTATGACCATAAACCCATATTGAGTGCGAGTATATACTTATAAACAACCCCAGCTTGCATTCAATTAGTAATGTTACCCAAGGCTAAGTTACGCTCTATTTACCAATCTGGCTCTTTTTCCCCCACAGCAAGGCTCGAATGAAATTGGGCAGGGGAATAGGCAGCATGTTGAAAAAAACCAAATCTGGTGTCCTGGCGCTGTGCGCCACGGCGCTCATCGCCGCGCCGCTCAGCGCCCACGCTGACGCCGCCAAGGACCTGCAGGTCGCGGGCCGCGCGCTCACCTTCCTAGAAAACGGCCCGACGGGCAAAGCCACGCTCGGCGTGGTCTTCGATCCGTCCAAACCCGCCTCGGTGGCCGAGAAGAATGCGGTCATGGCCGCGATCGGCGGCGGACTGAGCGCCGGCGCCCTGACCCTCACGGGCAAGCCTGTCGAAGCCGGCGACGTCGCCGGCGTGTCGGGCGTCGCGGCGCTCTACATCACCACCGGCGTCAACGCCGGCCCGGTCGGCGCCGCCGCCAAGGGCAAGAAGATCATCACCATCGGTTCGGACATGGGCTGCGTCACCAGCGGCGCCTGCGTGATGAGCGTCTCGGCCGACCCCAAGGTGGAAATCGTGGTCAGCCGTTCTGCGGCCGCCGCGGTCGGCGCGGTCTTCAAGGCCGCCTTCCGCATGATGATCCGCGAAGTCTGACCCCAGCGAACGAACGAGACAAAACCATGAAAACGACTCTCTTCGCCGGCGCTTCGGTCGGCCTGATCATCCTGGCTTCGGCCACCGCCGCTTCGGCCCAGTCGATCGACTACGGCGCCATGGAGCAGCTGTTCAACGAACCGGTGACCACCTCGGCCACGGGCTCGCCCCAGCGCGCCACCGAGGTCCCGGTCGACATGACCATCATCTCGGCCGATGACATCAAGCGCTCGGGCGCCGGCGATCTGCCGACGATCCTCAGCCGCGTCGCCGGCGTGGACATCCTGAACTTCGCCGCCGGCCAGTCCGATGTTGGTATCCGCGGCTACAATCAGGCCCGCTCGCCGCGCCTGCTGGTCCTGATCAACGGCCGCCAGGTCTATCTGGACCACTTCGGCTACACCGACTGGGCCTCGCTGCCGATCGCCCTGAGCGAAATCCGCCAGATCGAAGTCGTTCGCGGCCCCAACAGCGCCATCTTCGGCTTCAACGCCGTGTCGGGCGTGGTCAACATCATCACCTTCAACCCGAAGTTTGACGACACCAATGTCATCGAGCTGCGGGCGGGCACGGGCGAAAGCACCAGCGTCTCGGCCGTGAAGACCGTTCGCCTGGGCGAGCGTCTGTCCTTCCGGATCTCGGGCGGCGTCGACCACGCCAATGAGTGGAAGAACACCACCTCGGGCACGGGCATTGTCCTGGCCTCGCAGATCCACAACCCGTCGACGGCGCGCGCCAATATCGACGCCGTGGCCCAACTGACCGACAAGGCCAGCCTGCGTGTCGAAGGCTCGATGTCCAACGGCGCTTCAACCCAGGTGATCTCGACCTTCGCCTATGCCTCGCATCGCGTCAAAACCGACTCGATGAAGGCGACCCTGAACGCGGAAACCAGCTTTGGCCTGATCCAGGCCCAGGCCTATCGCAACAATCTGGACGCCCTGACCCCCGGCCGTCGCTACCTGAACAACATCACGGTCTACAGCCTGGAAGACCTGTTCAAGATCGGCGCGGCTCACACCATCCGCGTGGGCGTGGAATATCGCGACAACCAGCTGGACACCGCCTCGTACCAGGGCGCCAAGGTCAGCTACACCGTGCTGGCCCCGTCGGCGATGTGGAACTGGGTCGTCAATCCCAAGCTGTCGCTGACCGCTGCGGCGCGCGTCGACAAGCTGAGCCTGAAGCGGACGGGGTCCTTCCCCGCCGGCGCCCCCCAGAACAACAATGCCCTGTGGGATCGCGACATCACCGAAACCAGCGTCAATCTGGGCGCAGTTTACAAGGCCTCGGACAAGGACACGCTGCGCCTGACCTTCGCCCGCGGCGTTCAGGCCCCGACCCTGCTGGAACTGGGCGGCCTGCTGATCCCGCCGGCCACGCCGGCGCCGACCGGTGGTCTGATCGCCGGCAATCCGTTGCTGGAGCCGGCCCTCGTCAGCAACTATCAGCTGGCCTATGACCGCGCCCTGCCGTCGCTGAACGCCAGGGCCAGCGTCAAGCTGTTCACGCAGAAGACCGAAAGCGTGAAGGGCCAGTTCAGCGGCTCGGCGCTCGATTTCGCGCCGACCGCCACGACCTGGGCCACCTTTACCTACAAGAACGTCTCTGACTCCAAGATGAGCGGCGTCGAGCTGTCGGCTTCGGGCAAGCTGGATGGCGGCTTCCACTGGAACGCCGACACCACCTATACGAACGTCAATGACGCGCCGTTCACCACGCTGTCCTCGATCATCCTGCGCAAGGTGAACTTCGAGGCCACCTCGCCCAAGTATCGCAGCAACCTCGCCGCGGGCTGGTCGAACGACAAGTGGAGCCTGGATGGCTACGCTCACTTCGTGAGCAAGTTCAGCTCCTACAACGGCAACCTGCTGGAGCCAGTCAAGGGCTACACCACCGTCGCCGGCCGCGTCGCCTATGAGTTCGCTCCGGGCGCCGAAGTGTCGCTGAACGGCCAGAACCTGCTGACCGAACGCCAGTCGCAAGCCCGGGGCGCAAGCGGCCTGGAAGCCGAGCGTCGCGTGATGCTGGGCGTCAGCAAGAGCTGGTAAGCGCCAACTAACGCTGGAGAGCGAGGGGCCCCGCCGCAAGGCGGGGCCCTTTTCCGTTGGTCATTCGCCTGGGCGGGGGACGGGATGGGAGGGTGAGAGGTTACAGCCTCGCAGAATGGGGCGCTGTCAGGATGGACGAGGATTGATCGGGCAGTCTAGGTCCGATCACCCAAGGCGCTCTGCGCCGCCGCGATCAGTTGCGGAAGGCGGCGAACGATCGTGGCCTACACCAGAGCCGGCGAGACGTCGTCATAGTCATGTCGATAGACATTGCCCGCGCCGGTGATGGCTTTCCACGGCAGATCGGAGAACCTTTCCCGCTCGGCTAAGTCCAGACGGCGCGCGGCCTCGGAGATGATCTCAAGGCAGCGCGTCACGGCATAGAAGCTCTTGGCGTCGGCCGCGAAGGCTTCCTCGTCGAGGCCCGCCGCGAAATTCAGCGCCAGCCGCGCATTGTCCAGAATATCCGTCCAGGCCTGAACGTCGCGCTCAGAAGGCATAGACCGCGTCGCGTTCGGCCGACGGCCGCACATGGGCCTTCAGGCCCTGGCGCTCGACCACATCGACCGGCGCGGTGAACAGGCCGGCGATATATTGGGTGATACCGACATAGTCGTAGAGATCGAGCTTCGCGGCAGGATCCAGCTCGACGAAGATGTCCAGATCGCTATCCGGCCGTGCCTCGCCCCGCGCGGTCGAGCCGAACAACGCCGCGCGCGAGACGCCCATGGCGCGCAAGGCCGCCTCGGCGGCGCGCAGAACGGCGATGACGGCGTCTCGGTTCATGCGGGGATTGTAGCGGCAAAGCGAGTGAGGCGCGAGTGGCGGGGTGGGTGCGGTCGGTGATGGTGTTTGACTGAGGGGGTAAGCTGAATCCCCAGTCTTCAACCCTCTCTCTTTGAGAGAGGGTTTCAAAAGGTCGTCTATCCCCGTGCCCGCACGGGCATAGCCGCCCCTCGCCCCCAACACATTCAACGCCCTAACCGCCGCACCCAGCGTCACGATCGAAAACCGACGCAGCCCCCCGCGAACCTCCCGCATAATCACTCTCGCCCCATCGCAGGGGAGGACGCGAAGCTGGCGACCGAAACGCGCGATGGGGGCGGTTGTACGGGTGCAAGAGGGCGGGTGACGTAAACCCGCCTATCGGAGGAAGGCCAAGCCTCCGCCCGTCCGAAGGTTCGCTCCGGGTTCCTCCGGAATCGGCGTGGCTGCAGCCCAAGGCTGGGTCCGTCGCGAGGAGGATACAATCCGGGTGGGGCAAAAGGCTGAACAGGCCTGCGCACCCCGGCCAGAGGGATAACGACCGCGCGGAGCGCTCCGGCCACGGCCGAAACGGTACTCCACTACAAACCCATCCGGGCCTGGCCCGGACGCTCCGCCGCCTCCCCACACTTGCCGGCTTGAATCCGGCGAGGCTGCGAACCTGTGTCCGCATGGCGGCCACAGGATGACACCAGGCTGGGCTGCCCCTAGGCTGGCGCCGCAAGTCAGGGATTCTCGCCGCATGACCAACACCCTTCGCCGCTCCGCCTCGCTGATCGCCTTCGCGGCGGCGCTGGTCGCCTCGTCCGCCGGCCTCGCCCCGGCCTGGGCGGCCGCAAAGACCGATCACGCCGGGACCGTGCGCAAGCTGGTCGGCTCGCCGGCCTTCAAGAAGGCGGCCCAAAAGCTGGACGCCGACTTTGACCGCACCATCGCCGACGTCGTCACCCTGACCGAGATCCCCGCCCCGCCCTTCAAGGAAGAGGCCCGCGCCAAGGCCTATCTGGAGATGCTCAAGGCCCATGGCCTCAGCGACGTGACGATGGACGCCGAGGGCAATGTCATGGGCGTGCGGCCCGGCACGGCCACCAAGGGCAAGGGGCCGTTCGTGGTCATCGCCGCCCATCTCGACACCGTCTTTCCCGAAGGCACCGACGTGAAGGTCCGGCGCGAGGGCACCAAACTGATGGCGCCGGGCATCGGCGACGACACTCGCTCGCTGGCCACCCTGCTGGCCTATGTGCGGGCCATGGACGCGGCCGGCATCAAGACCAGGAGCGACATCCTGTTTGTCGGCAATGTCGGCGAGGAAGGCCCCGGCGACCTGCGCGGCGTGCGCTATCTGTTCAACAAGAGCGCCTATAAGGGCCGGATCACCGCCTTCTTCTCGATGGATGGTTCGGACCCCTCGCGCATCGTCGACGCCGGCACCGGCTCCAAGCGCTATCACGTCACCTTCAAGGGTCCGGGCGGCCACAGCTACGGGGCCTTTGGCACGGTCAATCCGATGACGGCCATGGCCAAGAGCGTGGTCGATCTGTACGCGGTCGAAACGCCCAAGGATCCCAAGACCACCTATTCGGCCAGCGTCACCGGCGGCGGCACCTCGGTCAATTCGATCCCGCACGAGGTGTTCATGGAGTTCGACATGCGCTCGGAAAGCGCTGACGAGCTGGCCAAGCTGGACAAGACCCTGATCGGCATTCTCGACAGCGCGGTGGCGACCGAGAACGCGGCGCGGTCCACCCGGTTTGGCAAGATCAGCTATGACCCCAGGGTGATTGGCGAGCGTCCGGCGGGCAAGACCCCGGCCGAGCAGGCGATCGTGGGCCTGACGGCGGCGGCCGTCACCGCCTTTGGCTTCAAGCCCGAGCACGGCGCCTCCTCGACCGACTCCAACATCCCCATGAGCCTGGGCATCCCGGCCGTGACCATCGGTTCGGGCGGCAAGGCCGGCCGCGCCCACGCCCTGGACGAATGGATCGACATCGAGAAGGGCGAGAGCCTGAAGGGCATGCAGGTCGGTCTGGCCGCCCTGCTGGCCGTGGCCGGGGTCGACTAGGGGCTCGCGGCAGGGCGGACTGTCACGGGAACGCCATACGGGGACGGTATCTGGTCCAGACCAAACTGTACGAGGTTTCCCGTGAGCTCGATCGACCGCCGTCACCTGATGTTATCGGCGGTCGGGGCGCTGAGCGCGCCGCCGGCCATCGCCCGGGCGCTGGCCATCGACGCCGACGTGCGGCGCGGGACCCTCGAGGACGTCGAGCACGTGGTGATCCTGATGCAGGAGAACCGCTCGTTCGATCACTATTTCGGCGGTCTGAACGGCGTGCGCGGCTTTGCCGACCGCTTTCCGATCCCGGTCGCCGATATCCCGGGCCGCACGGGCAAGACCGTCTGGACCCAGGCCAACGGCAAATCCGCCGAAGGCCCGCCGCTGATCGCGCCCTTTCCGCTGAACAGCGCCCAGACCTTTGCTCACATGCGGGTCGAGGGCACGCCCCACAGCTGGTCCGACGCCCAATATGCCTGGGACCAGGGCCGCATGGACCGCTGGCCGGAAAGCAAGCACGCCCACGCCATGGGCTACTACCGGCGCGAGGACATTCCGTTCCAGTACGCCCTGGCCGACGCCTTCACGCTCTGCGACGCCTATCACTGCGCCACCCAGACCGGCACCAACACCAACCGCCTGTTTCTGTGGGGCGGGACCAATGATCCGTTTGGCAAGCTGGGTGGCCCCTCGATCTCCAACTCGCACGACGAGCTGGCCACCAAGGGCGGGGCGGCCGAGGGCTATCGCTGGAGCACCTATGCCGAGCGCCTGCTGGCCGCCGGGATCACCTGGCGCGTCTATCAGGACATGGACGACAACTTCACCGACAACCCGATGGCCGGGTTCCAGAGCTTCCGCGACAGCCACGCCAAGGCGCCGGGCGCCGATCCCCGCTTGGCCGATCTGGGCCTGTCGACCCGCAAGCTGGACGGCCTGCGCGAGGATGTGCTGAACGGGACCCTGCCGCAGGTGTCCTATCTGGTCGCCCCGGCCGCCGATTCCGAGCATCCCGGCCCGTCCAGCCCGGCCCAGGGCGCCGACTACACCGCCCGGGTGCTGGACGCCCTGACCGCCAATCCCAAGGTCTGGGCGCGGACGGTGCTGCTGGTGATGTTCGACGAGAACGACGGCTTCTTCGACCACGTGCCGCCGCCGTCCCCGCCGTCGTTAGACAGGGCAGGCGCGGCGCTGGGCGCCTCGACGGTCGACACCACGGCCGACTACCATCAGGTGCGCAACCCGACCGAGGCCAAGGACGAGCGCGACGACCTGATGGGTCGCCCCTATGGCCTGGGTCCCCGCGTGCCGATGTACGTGATCTCGCCCTGGAGCCGGGGCGGCTGGGTCAATAGCCAGGTGTTCGACCACACCTCGGTGATCCGGTTGCTGGAAAAGCGGTTCGGCGTGATGGAGCCCAACATCTCGCCCTGGCGCCGGGCGGTCTGCGGCGACCTGACCAGCGCCTTCGACTTCCGAACGCCCAACACCAAGCCCTTCGTGGCCGCCCTGCCCAAGACCCTGGAAGAGGCCCGCCGCGCGGGGGCCCTTCCGGGCCGCACCACGCCGCCGACGCCGCCCCTGCCGCTGGTCCCCGAACAGGCGGCGGGACCGCGCCTGTCGCGCGCCCTGCCCTACAGCCTCGAGGTCGCCGAAGGCGCACGGGACGGCGCTGTCGTCCTGCGGTTCGCCAATGCCGGCAAGGCCGCCGCCGTGCTGCATGTCTATGACCGCCTGCGGCTGGACCAGCCGCCGCGCCGCTATACGATCGCGCCGGGCAAGCGCCTGGAAGACGCCTGGCCGACCGGCGCCTATGATCTGTGGATCCTGGGCCCCAACGGCTTCCACCGTCACCTGATCGGCGCCACGCCCCAGAACGGGCCCGTGGCCGAGGTTACGGCTGATCCCGCCCGGCGCGCCCTGACCCTGACCCTGCGCAATGACGGCCCCGCGCCCCGACGCATGGTCGTCACGCCCAAGTCCGCCGGTCCGGCGTGGCGGATCACGCTACAGCCCGGCCAGGCCGCCGAGCGCGTCTGGCCGCTGAAGTCGACCGGCGGCTGGTACGACCTCTCGGCGCGGATCGAGGATCAGGCCGGCTATCTGCGACGACTGGCCGGACGGCTGGAAACCGGCGCGGACTCGTTCACCGACCCGCTGATGGCCGGCGCGGCGCTGATGGATCAGTCAGACTAAAGCGCGACCAGCAGGATCGGCAAGACCGCCCCCGCCGCCAGCAGGATCCAGCCCGTGCGCTTGTCGCGTCCATAGGCCTGGGCCATCCAGACGCCGAGGATCGTGGACGTCGCCAGGCCGATGGCGACAATCAGGAAGACCGCCCTGAGGATCGTCACCGAGACCTTGGCCTTTTCCTCGGCCTTGGCGGGCGCCGCGGGACCCGCCGGCTTCGGCTTGGCCGGCTCGGCTGCCCGCTTGGGCTTGGCCTCGAAGACCTGCTTCATGTGAACGCGGCCCAGCTTTTCGAACAGCGGGGCAGGCTGATAGCCGGGCTGGGCCTCGTGCAGGCCATAGAGCTGGTAGGCGCCGGTCAGCGCGAAAAACACCACGCTGGGCGCGATGAACAGGCCCAGCCAGCTGTGAATGCGCCGGATCAGCGCGAGCCTCAGGGCGGGATTGACGCGCGGCTTGGCTGGACCGGTCATGAGGCTCTCTTCACGGATCTGGAGGCGCGGCGGCCATGGATCGGCCCCGCAACCGCGCGATGATGGCACGCGGGCCGGGCAGCACTAGTGACCTGGATCAACTCAGCGCCGCGACGGCGTCTAGAGCATTTTCCGATCCGACTGGATCGGTAAAATACTCTAGTCTTTTGTTTTAACGCATTTTCTGACGACGAACCGGCGTCCACTTCGTCGGAAAATGCTCTAGCGCAGTTTCGGCGCGGCTTCGGTCTTCAGTTCGGCCAGGGCCAGCTTGGGCGTGACCTCGCTGGCGGCGACGGACCCGCCATCGGCCAGCATCCGGTCGATGCGCGACTTCTTGGCCTTGAACGACGCCAGTTCACCGCCGCTCAGGATCGTGCCCTGCGGCACCTTGGCCCCGATCGGGTTGACCCGCTGGCCGTTCAGCCAGACTTCGTAGTGCAGGTGGGGACCGGTCGACATGCCGGTCGAGCCGACATAGGCCACGATCTGACCCTGGCGAACGCGCATGCCGGCCTTGATGCCCGGCGCATAGCGCGAGATGTGGGCATAGCCGGTGTCCCACTTGCCGGCGTGACGGATGCGCAGCCAGTTGCCGTAGCCGCTCCAGCGACGGGCCTCCAGCACGACGCCGTCGCCGGCCGCCAGGATCGGCGTGCCATGCCCGGCCCCGAAATCAACGCCCTTGTGGGCGCGGTTGAAGCCCAGGATCGGGTGACGCCGCGCGCCGAAGGTCGAGGTGATGCGCGCCCCGTCGACCGGCGTCCGCAGCAGGAAGCCCTTGATGTTCTTGCCGGTCTCGTCAAAGAACTGAGACTTGCCGTCGCGCTCGAAGCCGTAGAAGCGCTGGCCCTTGACCTCGGCATATTCCAGATCGCCGGCCTCGATGGTGCGGCCGCTCTCGGTGACCTTGCGGTCGAACACCAGGCAGAACTTGTCGCCTTCGTGGATGTCCCGCGAAAAGTCGATCTTGTGCGAAAACAGCTTGGCCGCGTCGCTGATCACCCGGGGCGTGCCGCCCACATTGGCGACGCTTTCGTAGAACGAGCCGTTCATCTCGCCGCAGGCGACCTTGGTCTCCTCGGTGACCTTTTCCTCAAGCTCGCGCAGTTTCAGGGCGCCGTCGAAGGTGCGCGAAACGGTCAGGGTCGAGGACGGGCTGGTGCGCATCGACAGGCCGATCAGGCGGGCGGGGCCACCCACGCCATCACCACGACCACTGCGACGCTGGGCGATGGCCGCTTCGAAGGCCATGCCGGCCTTGATATTGACGGTGTCGATCGCGCCATGCAGGGCGGCGACCACCTGACGGGCCTCTTCCGGCGCGACGCCGGCGCGCTCGACGGCATTTTCGAGGGTCTCGCCAGGACGAACCTTGACGGGGATGCTCTGCGGACGGTCGAAGCCGGGCTGGGCCTCGGCGCTGGCGAAGGCGATATGCTGCAGGGCGACCAGGGCGGCGGGATCGAGCGCGGCCTTGACGGGAGTCGGGACGTCAGCGGCCGTCAGCTTCCAACCCAGGCCCAGAGCGGCCAGGCCGGCGACGGCGGTGAACAGCCGGGGCGCCAGGCGAAGAGTCGGGCGTCGCGGATCAAATTCTTGCATCGGTCCCCCGTCGGTTTCGATGCCGCGCAAGGTCAAAATGACACGGCTGGGTAGCCCCCCAGCAATCGCTGCGCCGGAACATGGCCGTGAGCCTTTCCGGCGGCAAGCACTATTCTGCGCTTCGGTCGTTTTGTCACGGAAGAGGTTCAAAGCCCGGCCGATCTATGGCCAAGCCTATGACTGTAAAAGAAAAACGCCCGCCTTTGGGGCGAGCGCTTTGCTTGTACGAAAGAGAATCGGCGCGCCGATCAGGCGGCGGCGACCTGCTCGTTCGGATCGCGCAGCACATAGCCGCGGCCCCAGACCGTCTCGATATGGTGCTTGCCCTGGGCCGAGGCGGCCAGCTTCTTGCGAAGCTTGCAGATGAAGACGTCGATGATCTTCAGTTCCGGCTCGTCCATGCCACCGTACAGGTGGTTGAGGAACATCTCCTTGGTCAGGGTCGTGCCCTTGCGCAGGGAGAGCAGCTCCAGCATCTGATATTCCTTGCCGGTCAGGTGAACGCGGTTGCTGTTCACTTCGACCGTCTTGGCGTCGAGATTGACCACGATGTCGCCGGTCTTGATGACCGACTGAGCGTGACCCTTGGAACGACGGACTACCGCATGGATGCGGGCGATCATTTCGTCCTTGTGGAAGGGCTTGGTCATGTAGTCGTCGGCGCCGCCCGAGAAGGTCTTCACCTTCGTGTCGATTTCCGACGAACCCGACAGGATCATGATCGGCGTGTTCACCTTCGCCACCCGCAGGGTGCGCAGAACATCCAGGCCGCTCATGTCAGGCAGATTGAGGTCGAGCAGGATCAGATCGTAGTCATAGATCTTGCCCAGATCGACGCCTTCTTCGCCGAGATCCGTCGTATAGACGTTGAAGCCTTCAGACTTCAGCATCAGCTCGATGGTCTGCGCTGTTGCGCTGTCATCCTCGATCAACAGTACGCGCATGAGCCCCTCCACGCCACTCGGTGGCGTTATTCGACGTCTTGGCGGAAGCCGCCTGATTAACCCTGCCTGCACTTTGCGGCGAGTTAATTTAAGACTGGTTAATGGTGAATGATCCTGTTGGCAGAATGGTTAATCTGATTTGCGAATCGGGTGCAAGCGGTCGCTGAGTCGCAGCGCAAATTCGTCGGGGATGACTTTCAAGCCTGCCAAAGCGGATTCTCCCGCACCGCGAAATCGCTAAAACCCCGCCCCTCCACGGTTATCGCCCCCAGGGCCAAGCCCTGGGTGAGGATGCGACGCCGCTGGGCATTGCGACGCCATTGCGGCGTTCTGTCGCTGAGATTTTCGAGGGCTTTCCGACGTCGTCGCGACGGCCTCCGCGACGGTCAGTCGCGGGTCTGGATTTCAGAATTCCGGAGACAGTCGGCCGACGTGCATTTCGACGTCTTGTGGCCTTATGGCGACTTTCACGCAGACACCCCTGCCGATGCCATGCTCCAGCGCCCCAGGCTTCGACCGTGCGGCGTTCCACCACACCTTTAACGCGGCCATCGCAGCGTTTTTCACCGCCAACCTGCCCCCGGCACATCCCTAATTTCACAGGTGGTTAACGCTGTCGGTCGAGGATGGAGCCTCACTGCCGAGAGCTGATTTGCGTAGCCTGATCGCCGCCATTGAACGTATCGACCCGCTGACCATTTCCGGTCGCGTCGCCGCCGTGAATGGCCTCCTGATCGAGGCGCGCGGCGGTCTGACGCGGCTGGCGGTCGGGGCTCGGGTCGAGATCGACCGGCTGGGCCTGCCCGTCCTGCCGGCCGAGGTCGTCGGCTTCCGCGAAACCCGCGCCCTGCTGATGCCCTTCGGTCCCGTCGAGGGCGTTGCCCCCGGCGCCGAGATCCGCATCATGCCCGAAGGCGCCACCGTGCGGCCGACCAAGGCGTGGCTGGGCCGCATCATCAACGCCTTTGGCGAGCCCATCGACGGGCTTGGCCCACTGCCGCAGGGCGAGGTGCCCTACCCGCTCAAGGCCGCCCCCCCACCCGCCCATGCCCGCGGCCGGGTCGGCGAGCGCATTGACCTGGGCGTGCGGTCGATGAACGTCTTCACCACCACCTGCCGCGGCCAGCGCCTGGGCATCTTCGCCGGCTCGGGTGTCGGCAAGTCGGTGCTGCTGTCGATGCTCGCGAAAGAAGCCACCTGCGACGCCGTCGTCGTCGGCCTGATCGGCGAACGGGGCCGCGAGGTGCGCGAATTCATCGAAGAGACCCTCGGCGAGGAAGGCCTCAAGCGCGCCATCGTCGTGGTCGCCACCTCGGACGAGCCGGCCCTGACCCGCCGCCAGGCCGCCTACATGACCCTGTCGATCTGCGAATATCTGCGCGACCAGGATCTGGAAGTGCTGTGCCTGATGGACTCGGTCACCCGCTTCGCCATGGCCCAGCGCGAGATCGGCCTGGCCGCCGGCGAGCCACCGACGACCAAGGGCTATACGCCCACCGTCTTCACCGAACTGCCCAAGCTTCTGGAGCGCGCCGGGCCTGGCCCGATCCGTCCCGACGGCAGCACGGCAGCGCCAATCACCGCCCTGTTCACCGTGCTGGTGGACGGCGACGACCACAACGAGCCCATCGCCGACGCCACGCGCGGTATCCTGGACGGCCACATCGTCATGGAGCGCGCCATCGCCGAGCGCGGCCGCTTCCCGGCGATCAACGTCCTTAAGTCGATCAGCCGGACCATGCCGGGCTGCCAATACGACCATGAGCGGATGATCGTCAAAGGCGCCCGCCAGGTGATGGCCGCCTACGCCAACATGGAAGAACTGATCCGCATCGGCGCCTACCGCGCCGGGGCTGATCCCGTGGTCGACCGCGCCATCCGCCTCAATCCGGCGATCGAAGAGTTCCTAAGCCAGGACAAGGACGAGGCCACCAGCCTCGACGATTCCTTCGGACACCTGGGCAGTATCCTTGAAAGTGACCACGCATGACCAAGTGGGCCGCATCCCTGATCCGGATCTCGACCCACGAGGTCGAGACCCTGCAGAAGCGACTGGCCGACATCGTCGAGCGCCGCATGGCCGCCGAACTGCGCGTGGTGATGCTGGACGCGGAAGCTGAAGCCGAAGCCAAGCAAGCCGAAACCTGCAGCGAAGCGGCCTGGATGATGACCAGCTATCGCGAGGGATCCAAGCGCAAGCGCGCCACCATGATGCTGCAGATCGAACAGTGCCAGATCGAGGAACAGGGCGCTCGCGACGCACTATCCTTCGCCTTCGAGGCGCTGAAGAAGTACGAGCACGTCGCTGAGGCGGCCAAGGTTCTGCAGCGCAAGAAGATGAGCGCGTTCGAAAACGCCCAGCTGGACGAGCTGGGCCTGCGCCGCAAGGCTGTCGCCGGTCGCTAGAGGATGCCGGCCTCCAGTTCGTCAAGATAGAGGAACTCGGGAGCCTTCACGCCGGCCATGCGGCGGATCTCCACCAGGCGCGGCGACTCGAAGAAGCGGCGCGCGTCGTCGTGCGAGGTCCATGTCGAGAAGTGGACGATCCTGTTGGGGTCGCTATCGTATTTCAGAACCTGATAGCTGCGTTCACCAGCCTCGCGCCGGATGTCGGCGGCGTTGTCGAACACGGTCTTCCAGGCCGGATAGTCGGCCACTTCATGGATGATCAGAACCTGAGGCATGCCGTCAGTCGGCTTGTGAGGTCTCGCGCGGAGGACGGGCGCGAATCAAGGCGTGGTCGGCGTCGCTGGTCTGGCGCAGGGCTCGCAGGTCTTCGCTGATCCGGAAGATCGCCACATAAAACTCGCAGAAAGCGCGCCAGAGCAACACCATCGCGCCGGCGACCAGCAGACCCGCGATCAGAACCGGGAAGGCCAGAAGCAGCGAGCCGATGCCGGGCTCCTTGAGCGCCAGGCCCACGGCGGCGCCGACGACAGAAAAGCCGAACAGCGCCACGACGCCAAGGCCGGCCCAATAGATCAGGTGGATCACCGGACCTGTCACCAGCCGGTCGAAGGTCAGGAGGTCCCAGAACAGGGCGCTACTGGATTTTGTCTTGTTGGCCGGAGGCATAAGAACAGACCCGAAATCGGCGACAAAACCGCCGTCTTGGCGCATCGCTATCAGCGCGAAGCCCGCTCGGCAATGCCGAGCGGGCCAGAGCTTCAGAAGGACGAAGCCTTTACTGAGGCTTGGCGCCGGCCAGAGTCGCGTCGATCTGGGCCTTGGTCGCCGTGGTCGTCAGGGCACCAGCGTTGGAAGACAGACTGGCGCTGGGCAGGGCGAACTTCACGCCCCCGTTGGTGACAACCAGATTGACCGAGCCATCGGCTGCGGCGCTGACGCCTGAAATCGTACCGACCGACACGCCGGCCGGGTCCTTGACCTCGGCGCCGACCTTGAAGTCGCTGCTGACCGTTGCCGAGGCCGGCGCGGCGCTGGTGTCGGCGCTGGGCTGGGCCGGCGGGTTGGCGGTCGTGGCGCCGGTCATGTCGGCCGGCGTTTGCAGGGCCGGCGGAATCGGCGTTGTGGCGGGCAGGGCCGGATCCGCCGCCGGAGAGGCCGCTTGCGGGATCTGCTGGCCTGGCGTGGGCATGGCCGTGGTGCTTTGAGCGAAGGCTGCGCCAGCGAAAGTCAGGGTCGCGGCGGCGGCGAAAAGGGCGATTTTCTGGCTGTCCATTTGAAGGCTCCGTCGGTGTCGGTCAGCCCCCTAACCGGGAAACTAACGTCGCCGCACGGCTGCGGTTCCGACGGGCGCCCGACACTGCAGGCTGTCAGGACGGATCGCCGGCGCGCCGTCAGACCATGCCGACGGTCTTCAATCGCGCCCGCGGATGGATCTCGTTCTGGCTCATCACCACGGTCTGGCCCCGGAAACGCTCGATAATCGAACGCACATACGGGCGCACGCCAGGGCTGGTCAGCAGAACAGCGGCCTCGCCCTGCAGGGCGGCGCGCTCGAAGGCCTCGCGAACCCCCCGGATGAATTCCTGAAGACGCGACGGCGCCAGGGCCAGCTGCTTGTCGTCGCCGGGCCCGACCAGGGATTCGGCGAAGGCCTGTTCCCACTCGGCCGAGAGGGTGATGATCGGCAGGGCGCCGTCGTCGCCGCGATTGGCCCAGCACAGCTGGCGGGCCAGACGGGCGCGGACCTGTTCCACCAGCTGGGTGACCGAGCTGGTGTGCGGGGCAGCCTCGCCGATACCTTCCAGGATCTGCGGCAGGTCGCGAATCGAGACGCGCTCCTTGAGCAGGGCCTGCAGCACGCGCTGCACGGTGGTGGCGGTGGCCACCGACGGGATCAGGTCGTCGACCAGCTTCTTCTGGCCTTCCGGCAGGTCCTTCAGCAGCTTCTGCACCTCCGAGTAGGAGAGCAGGTCGGCCATGTTCTCCTTGAGGATCTCGGTCAGGTGCGTGGTCAGCACGGTGGCCGGATCGACGATGGTATAGCCGCGGAAAGTGGCTTCCTCGCGCAGGTCGTCGGCCACCCAGGTGGCAGGCAGGCCAAAGGCCGGCTCGCGCACATGCTCGCCGGGCAGTTCGACCTGGCCGCCGCGCGGGTCCATGGCCATCAGCATGCCAAGGCGAACCTCGCCGGCGCCGGCTTCCATCTCCTTGATGCGGATCGCATAGCCCTGGTTGGCCAGGCGCATGTTGTCGAGGATGCGCACCGGCGGCATCACGAAGCCGAACTCGGTGGCCAGGGTCTTGCGCAGGGCGCGGATCTGGTCGGTCAGGCGGCGGCCGTCCAGGTCGTTGATCAGGGTCAGTAGGCCATAGCCAAGCTCGATCTTGACGTCATCGATCGCGAGGGAAGCGCTGATCGGCTCTTCCTCGGGCTCGCTGGCGATGGCTTCAGCCAGGGCCGGATCGAGCTGCGGCGGTTGCTTGGCGGTCATCGAGCGGCGATAGGCCAGGAAGCCCGCGCCCAGCGAAAGCGCTGCAAAGGGAATGATCGGCATGCCGGGGATCAGGGCCATGACGCCCGACGAGGCCGAGACCATGCCCAGCGCCACGGGGTTCATCGACAGCTGCTTGGTCAGGGCGGCGTTGGCCGAGCCCTCGACGCCGGCCTTGGAGACGACCATGCCCGCCGCGATCGAAATGATCAGGGCCGGGATCTGGCTGACCAGACCATCGCCGATGGTCATCAGCGTATAGGTGGCCGAGGCCTCGCCGATCGGAATCTTGTGCTGGATAACCCCGATCAGGATACCGCCGATGATGTTGATGGCGGTGATGATCAGGCCGGCGACAGCGTCGCCCTTCACGAACTTGCTCGCGCCGTCCATGGCGCCGAAGAAGGTCGATTCCTGCTCCAGGTCCTTGCGGCGCTGCTTGGCGGTGTCCTGGTCGATCAGGCCGGTCGACAGGTCGGCGTCGATGGCCATCTGCTTGCCGGGCATGGCGTCCAGGGTGAAGCGGGCCGCGACTTCGGCGATCCGGCCAGAACCCTTGGTGACGACCATGAAGTTCACCACCACCAGGATGATGAAGACGATCACGCCGATGACGAAGTTGCCCTGCATCATCAGGTTGCCGAACGCCTCAATGACCGCGCCGGCGCCGTGCGCGCCTTCGTGGCCATGGCCCAGGATCAGGCGCGTCGAGGCAATGTTCAGCCCCAGGCGATACAGGGTCGCCACCAGCAGGACGGTCGGGAACGAGGTGAATTCCAGCGGTTTCTTGATCAGAACCGCCGTCATCAGAATCAGGACCGAGCCGGTCAGCGAGATCGCCAACAGCAGGTCCAGCAGCATGGGCGGGACCGGCAGGATCAGCAGGACGATGATGCCGACGACGCCGACCGCCAGGCCCATTTCGCCGCGCAGAATCCCCGCCCACAGCGAGCTGGCGCTGGGCATCGAAGAGCTGGTCTTGGGCAGGGCGGCGTCAGCCATTCAGTGCGTCGATCCCTTGGAGCAGGCTCTTCGCGCATGAAGCGATTTGCGCGCGGTCGCCAGTTCCTTAATTCAAATTGGCCATGTCAGGCGCCGGACCGATGGTCGCGGCGCCCGCAGGGATTCAGGCGGCGGCGGAGCCCATCCCGCCCTGCGGCGGCGGCACCGAAATGCCGGCGTCGCCATATTCCTTGAGCTTGTTGCGCAGGGTCCGGATCGAGATGCCCAGGATATTGGCGGCGTGGGTGCGGTTGCCCAGACAGTGCTCCAGGGTGTCGATGATCAGGTGCTGCTCGACCTCGGCCACCGTCGAGCCGACAAAGGCGCGCGACACGGCGTCGGCGGCCATCTGGGCTCCGCGCGCGACCGCGGCGTCGGGGTTGGGAGCCATGGGCTGACCGTCCGGCAGGCGGATGGCGAATTCCTCGATCTCGGAGCCAGGCGACAACAGCACCGCGCGGTGCATGGCGTTTTCCAGCTCGCGGACGTTACCCGGCCAGCGGTGGCCGATCAGCCGGCGCTTGGCCTCGGCCGAGATCGGCTTTTCGGCGACGCCGTTGGCGGCCGAGTACTTTTTGATGAAGAACTCGCACAGGCTCATCACGTCAGCCGGGCGCTCGCGCAGCGGCGGCAGGCGCAGGTTCACGACGTTGAGGCGGTAAAGCAGGTCTTCGCGGAACGTGCCGTCCTTCACCGCAGCGGTCAGGTCGCGGTTGGAGGTGGCGAGGATGCGGATATCGACCTTGACCGGCTTGGAACCGCCGACACGATCGATCTCGCGCTCCTGGATGGCGCGCAGCAGCTTGGCCTGCAGGCGGGTATCCATCTCGCTGATTTCGTCCAGCAGCAGGGTGCCGCCGTTGGCCTCCTCGAACTTGCCGATGCGGCGGGCCATGGCGCCGGTGAAGGAGCCCTTCTCGTGGCCGAACAGCTCGCTTTCCAGCAGGTTCTCGGGGATGGCGGCGCAGTTGACGCTGATGAACGGCGCCTTGGCGCGGCGCGATTTGCTGTGGAGGTAACGGGCCATCACCTCCTTGCCCGAGCCGCTTTCGCCAGTGATCAGGATCGAGGCGTCGGAGGGGGCGACCTGGTCGGCCAGGCGGATGACGTTCTCCATCGACGGATCGCGGACGATCATCGGGCGCTCGTCATCGGTGACGGCGGCCAGGACGGCGGCGATCAGTTCGGCGTCCGGCGGCAGGGGAATGAATTCCTTGGCCCCGGCCTTGATAGCGGCGGCGGCGCGCATCGGATCTGCGTCGACCCCGCAGGCCACGACCGGCACCCGGATCCGCTCGGCTTCATTGGCCGCGATCAGGCCCGCAATATCCAGCGAGTAGTCGACCATCAGCAGGTCGGCCCCCTGCCCCGCGCGCAGGGCGTGGGTCGCCTGCTCGATGGTCTCAACGTGCGAGACCTTGGCGCCCGTGTTCATCGCCATCTTCACGGCGACGGAGAGCTGTCCGTTCAGTTTACCAACGACGAGAAGCCGCATGATCTTGTCCTCCTTGACGCGTCAGGCTCAGCCCGCCGCGTCACCGTCCTTGATGATTTCCGTCATGGTCACGCCCAGGCGCTCGTCGACGACGACCACCTCGCCCCGGGCCACCAGCCGGTTGTTCACATAGATGTCGATCGCCTCGCCGACCTTGCGGTCCAGCTCCAGAATGCTGCCCTGGCCCAGTTGCAGCAGCTGGGCGACGGACATGTGGGCGCGCCCGAGAACCGCCGAGATATTGACTGGCACATCGAACACCGGCGCCAGGTCGGAAGCGATCTTGTCGCTGATTTCGACGGGCATCTCCGAAGCCAGCATCTGGCCCCCGAACTCGTCGAGCGTGAGATTGTCTTCGGCCATGGCAGTCAGCTTTCGCTAGCGGGAAGCAGGGGTTCAGCGTGGAGTCCCTCGGCGGCGATGGCCGCTTCGAGGGCGTCGGCGACACGTCGCGTCGCCTCGTCAGGATCAAAGGACGCCCGGCCATCACCCCAGTCGAAGGTGAAGGCGGCAGGCGGCATGTTGCTGTCGGCGCGGGCCGCGATCTGACCCGGAAAGCCGATCGCATGAGCGGTTTCTTCGAGCGCGGCCTGAGTGCGATCGACCAGATCCGCCGACACGCGGACGATGATGCGGGGCTGGGCCTCGACCTCGCGGGCCAAGGCCACCAGGGCCGCGCTAGCAGGCGCTTCGGGAAAGCGTTCCAGGGCGGCGTCGGCGATCTTGCGGCCCACAGCCAGGGCCAGCAAGGCCGAGCCCGAGCGATGCTCATGGGCCACGGCGGCGAGGGTCGAAAACGCTTCGCGCACAGCGCCGGCGATCTCGTTCAGGGCGTTGGCGGCGTGCTGTTCGGCACGCGCCACAGCCGAGCGTTCGCCCTGCGCATAAGCCTCGGCCTTGGCGAGCTCGACGTCTTCAGGCGTGAAGCTGCGCTTGGGCCGGGCCGGAGGCTCGCGCATGCCGCCGCGATCGTCGAACACGGTGTCGAAGGCGAAACGCTTGTGGGGGATGTCGTTCATGCTGCCATCTCCCCTAGTAGATCAGCTCATCGTCGCTGCCCGAGCCGGCCAGCATGATTTCGCCCTTGGCGGCCAGGTCCTTGGCGACCTGAACCATCGCCACCTGGGCCTGGTCGACGTCCTTCAGACGCACCGGACCCATGCTCTCCATGTCTTCGCGCATGATCTTCGACGCACGTTCCGACATGTTGGAGAAGAACATCTCGCGCAGCTTGTCCGAGGCGCCCTTCAGGGCCAGGGCCAGCTGTTCCTTGCTGGTGGCGCGCAGCAGGGTCTGGACGCCGCCTGGATCCAGCTTGGACAGGTCTTCGAACACGAACATCAGGGCGCGGATACGCTCGGCGGCCTCGCGATTGCGCTCTTCCAGGGCGGCGATGAAGCGGGCCTCGGTCTGACGATCGAAGTTGTTGAAGATCTCGGCCATCATCTCGTGGCTGTCGCGCTTGGACGTGCGCGCCAGGTTGGACATGAATTCGGTGCGCAGGGTCTGCTCGATCTTGTCGAGGATCTCGCGCTGCACCGGCTCCATCCGCAGCATGCGGGTGACGCATTCCAGGGCGAAGTCTTCCGGCAGGGACGCCAGCACGCGGGCGGCGTGGTCGGACTTCACCTTGGACAGCACCACGGCGACGGTCTGGGGGTATTCGTTCTTCAGATAGTTGGCGAGCACCGCCTCGTTCACATTGCCCAGCTTGTCCCACATGGTCCGACCCGCAGGACCGCGGATCTCTTCCATCAGGGCGTCCACCTTTTCAGGCGGCATGAACGAGTTCAGCAGGCGCTGGGTCTGCTCGTACGAACCCATGATCGCGCCCGTCGAGCTCATGCCCGAGACGAACTCGACCAGCAGCTCTTCGACGACCGACGCCGAGACCGTGCCCAGGCCGGCCATGGCCTGAGAAACTTCCTTGATCTCCTCGTCATCCAGGGCTTCCCAGATGCGGGTGTGATCTTCGCCAAGCGACAGCAAAACGATCGCGGCCTTTTCAGGTCCGGCCAGTTTGCTCACATCGTTGACGGACGCTTTCATGGCCATCAGGTCGACTCGTGCAGCCAGGTGCGCAGGATCGCGACCGATTCATCAGGATGCTTGTCGACGAACTCGGACACCCGCTTGATCGAGGAGGCCTTCACCTGACCCTCGATCTTGGCGATGTCGATGCGCTGGTCGATCTCGGCGCCGGGTCCAGCGATGGCCATCGGCTCGCCGGACTTGTCGATCACAACTTCCTGGGTCGAGCCGTCCGAGAGGGTGACCATGCGGGTCACCTGTGGCGCGCCCAGCGTGATCTGCTGCGGTGAGGGCGTCATCATGTTTTTCACGAACGGGCGGACCGCGAACAGCAGGATCAGGATGGCCACGATGCCCAGCACGGCCAGCTCAGCGATGCGCATGATATCGTTCTTGCCAAAGGCCGCCAGCAGTCCGTCCTTGCCCAGGGCCTGGTCCTCAGGCTGCGGGAAGCGGATATTGGTCACCTTGACCTGGTCGCCTCGCGCGGCGTCGAAGCCGATGGCGGTCTTGACCAGATCTTCCAGTTGGGCGCGCTCTTCCTCGGTTCGGGGCGTATAGGCACCGGGCTTGCCGTCCTTGCCGGCCGGGGCGGTGACGCCATCGATCGCAACGGCCACGGCCAGCTTCTTGATTGTGCCCGGCTCGGTCACCTCGGTGCGGACCGACTTGGAGATCTCGTAGTTGGTGACGCTCTCGTTGGCGTTCGAGCGCGAACCCAGCGCCTGGAAGCCGCCGGGGGCGCCGCCCGGGATGTTCTGGGCCGCCGAGACGCCGTTGGTGTCGTCGTTCTTGGTTTCGCTGTTGCCCGACTCGTTGGTGCTTTCCGAACGGATCACCTGGCCCTCGGGATCGAACTTTTCTTCCTGGACGGTGATGCGGTTCAGATCGAGCTCGGCGGTGACATTGACGCGCACCTTGCCGGGGCCCAGCACGCCTTCGATCATGTCCTTGACGGTCTTGGCGATGCGGGCCTCGGCCTCGGACTTGCGATCCTGGGCCAGTTGCCCGGCCAGGCTTTCGTCGCTGGCGGCCGACAGGGTCTTGCCGTGCTGGTCGATGACGTTGACCTTCTCCGGCTTCATGCCGGCGACTGAACCCCCGACCAGATTCTGCACGGCGCGAACCATCTCGGCCGACGGCTCGCGGCCGCCCGTGCTGATGGTGACGGCGGCCGAGGGTTGCTCGGCGTCTTCTTCAAAGATCTGGCGCTTGGGCAGCACAAGGTGGACCCGGACCGAATTGACGCCCTGCCATTCCTTGATGGTGCGCTCAAGCTCGCCCTGCAGGGCGCGTTGACGGTTCAGCTGCTGGACAAAATCGGTCTGGCCCAGGGCGTTGCTGCTGTCGAAAATTTCGTAGCCGACCGAGCCGGAGGTCACCAGACCCTTGCCGGCGACCAGCAGGCGGGCCGAGGCGACCTTGTCGCGCGCCACCATGATGGTCGAGCCATCGCCCTTGGTCTCGTACTTCACACCGGCCTGATCCAGGGCCTGGGTGACTTCCGAAGCTTCCTTCAGGTCGAGGTTGGAATACAGGAGCTCAGTAGGCTCCTTGCCCATGAACATGACCAGGGCGACCAGAATGGCGACCACGCCGGCGCCCACGCCGATCAGAGCGGCGAGCCGGCCAACGCCGAACCTCTGTATCGCGCTCAGAAAGCTATCCACTCAGGCCAATCCCCCAGAAAGCCACCCCGACGGGGGACAATGGCGCCGGTTGCCTGCAGGCTTCCGTCGCTAGGCAGGATTTACCCAGTTCAAGGTAAACGAGGCGTTTATATTTGGCGGACCCGAGCCGGTCCTGAAGCGCCAAAACGTCGCGGCCGCGCCCTGGGAAGGGCGCGGCCGCTGAACGTTCCAGAACAGGCCTCCAACCACCAACGGCCGGAAAACCCATATCTTTCAAGCCCGCCGTTAGCGGTACTGCTGGAGCCGGGTGGTCCGCAGACCCGCCAGGCCATGCTTGTCGATCGATTGCTGCCAATTGAGGAATTCCTCATTGGTCAACTTGTATCGATCGCACGCTTCGTCGAGCGAGAGCAGACCCCCGCGAACGGCGGCGACTACCTCGGCTTTCCGCCGGATAACCCAACGCTGGGTTTCCGGAGGCGGCAAGTCGGAGAGAGTTAGAGGCGCACCGGTCGGACCGATAACGTACTTCTCACCCCGGCTGTTCGTGCGCTGCTGCTGCAACATGGCTTTACGCCTTTCCCACAACCATCACTGTTGAAGGTCACTATAGGCGCCAGCCAATAACAGCGGCTTAATTCCAATAGTAAAGAAAGGCCTAAACACCAGCTTCCCCCTGAAGTCTTTAGTGTGCCGATGTGGAACACGGCTATTAAATCGAGTTAATACCTATAACTATCGCTTAATGCTCAAGAGTTCCTCAAGCATCTGGTCAGCCGTCGTGATGATTTTTGATGAAGCGGAGTAGGCTCTCTGTGTCGTGATCAGTCCGGTGAACTCAGTGGACAGATCGACAGTCGATGCCTCCAGTGTGGAAGGCGCGATGACACCAGCACCACCCTGCCCTGGGGTCTTCAGGCTGTAGGTGCCGCTCTCGTTGGTCACGCGGTAAGCATTGCCATTCACGCCCTTCAGGCCGTTGGCGTTCGAGAAGGTCGCAACGGCGACCTGGGCAATCCGGCGGGTGACGCCGTTGTCGAAGATCGCCGAAACATAGCCCTCGTCGTCGACCTCGATGTTGGTCAGGTTGCCAAAGGCGGTGCCGTTGGTGTTGACCGACTGGACCACCGACTGGCTGTTGAACTGGGTCAGGCCGCCGGCGGCGTTGGCCAGGTCGATCTGGATGCTCTGGGCGTCGATGCCCAGGGCGTCGGCCCAGCGGGGCGGCTCAGGCGTCGGCGGCAATGTCGGGGCGGGAGCGACGTAGTTGGGATCCGAGGCGCCGATCGAGATCGAGGTCGGGGTGGTGCCGCCAAACAGGTTGCCGACGGTGGAAAGCTTGCCATCCGTCGTGAAAACCACCTTGCCCGAGCTGATCTGGCCATTGGGATAGTTGTCGAGGTCGCCGGGCTTGGCGCGAATTTCGGCGAACCATTCATTGGGGCCGTTGCCCTTCAGCAGGGAAAGGGTGACCGTGCGCTGGCCGCCCTTGGAGTCCGAAACCGGAACCTGGATTTCGAAGTCCGGCTTGACGCCCTTCAGCGGGTCAAGGGCGTAGTCGGACATGGAGTTGTTGCCGGCGTCGTAGATGTTGCCGGCAATGACTTCCGCATCTGTGTTCATGCCGAACGCCGTCAGCGTCACAGTCGGCGTCGCCGCGCCGGTGCCGCTGGTTTCCACGTTTGGCATGGTGCCGGGCAGGGTGCTGCTGACGAAGGCGCCGGTGGTGGTGTCATAGACGTTCTGACCGGCGGCGACGAGGACGCCAGCCTTGCGGATTTCGACGTCATAGGTGCCGTCGGTGCCGGTCGCGGCGTAGGCGACGGTGTAGTTGAAATTGTTCGGGGTGCTGTCGGGGATGGCGTTCTTGGTCAGGATGACCTTCGATTGGGGCGAAATCGGCTGTTCCGAGCGCAGGTTGGCGTTGACGGCCGCGCGGGTGGTCTTTTCGGCCGTGCCGCCGACGGTGCCGACATTGATCGAGTCCAGCTGGGTCAGGTCCGACGGGTCGGGCGTGATGTCGCCGGTCACCGGATCGGCCAGCCAGCCTTGCAGATAGAGGCCGGCGTCGTTCTTCAGATAGCCCAGATTGTCCAGCTGGAACGAACCGGCGCGGGTGAACGAGCGGGTGTCAGTGGCAGTCAGGCCTTCCGGCTTTTCGGTGCCGACGAAGAACCCCGAGCCGGAGATCGACAGGTCAAGATTGGATGTCGAGGACTGGGTCAGGCCCTGTTGGGTGATGAACTGGTGGGTCAGCGCCTTGACGCCGCCGGCGCTGTAGGTCGCGTTCTTGCTCTGCGCGGTGACCAGGGTCGAGAAGTTGGCGGTGGAACGCTTGTAGCCAACCGTGTTGACGTTGGCGATGTTGTCCGAGATCGCAGCCAGGGCGGACGAGTTGGCGATGAGGCCCGAGACGCCCGAAAGCATGGCGCTGTTGATGCTCATGACGAAATTCCTGCGTTGAATATCAAATGACTGGGGGTTCAGCGCGGTTTGCGTTTGGGCTCGGCGGAAACCATTTCCGGGGAGAGCCGCGTCGGCGTCATTCTGACGCCCGGTTCATCGGGTGGTGACGGTTAGGCCGCAGCCGCCGTCGCGTTGGGTGTTGTGGTGTTGGCGGTCGTCGTGGCCGCCGGAGTCGGGGCCGGAGGGTTGGTGACGCCGATCACGGAATCGACCGGGTACTTCGCGCCGCCGATGGTCACCATGTTCTGGCCGCTATCATTGGTGATGGCCGTCACGATGCCCTCGATACGACCTTTCGACGTCGCGGGGATCGTGCTGCCTTCGCCGTCCTTGGCGGTGATCTTCAGGGTGTAGGCGCCGCCTGCGGGCTGGGCGGTGCCGTCATCGCTCTTGCCGTCCCATTCAAGAGTGTGATCCCCCTTGGACATATCCTCGGGCAGTATGGTCCTGATGGTCTTGCCATACTTGTCGATGACCTCGACCTTCACACTGCTGGCCGCGCGGCTCTGTTCGTAAGACCAGGTGGCCTCGCCGTCCTTGAGCACGGCCTTGTCGGTTTCGACTGTGGCCAGCTTGTCCATCATGGCGACGGCTTGGGTCATGCCGCCGTCGTTCATGCCCACCAGGGCCGCCAGCAGGTCATTGGTGACCAGTTGCTGCTCGACGCCCGTCATCTGGACGATCTGACCCGTGAAGGCGTTGGAATCCATTGGCGACAACGGATCCTGGTTCTTCATCTGGGTGGTCAGCAGCTTGAGGAAGGTCTCCTTGCTGCTGGCCAGGGTGTTGCGGGAGTTGTTGATCTTGTCGAGCGTTGCGTTGGAGCCCGAAACTGCGGCGGTGGCCATGGCGCGGTCTCTCTCTAAATTCTGATGTCCAGACCGCTGTCGGGGGCCATTCGAAGCCCGGGCAGCAGATCTGAAGCGGAAAGGATGGGAGCGTCGTCGTTCTGGGCGGACTGGAAGGCCTTGCCCGACCAGGCCCGGCGGCCGTCTTCGCCGCCGTTGAAATTGAAGAAGGCGTTCTGGCCGTTCTGGCCGCCCTGGCTGGACACATCGAAGCGCAAGGCGTTGTCGGCGATCGTGAAGCCGGCCTGCGACAAGGCCTGGCGCAGCTCGGCCGACTTGCTTCGCAGTTCGGCGGCCGCCTGGGCGGTGTCGAAGGCCATCGAAGCGGTCAGCGCGCCGTGACGGCCGATCTCGATGCGAACATCAACCTTGCCCAGGCCTTCCGGCGTCAGGGCCACGTCAAAGCGCGTGGTCTGGGCGTCGAGCTTCTTGAGGATCTCGGCCGAAAGCTGAGCCACCGTCTCCGGTGAACCGCGCGTCTCGGCCCGCAGGGCCGGAGCGACCTCAGGGCCGGCGGCGACGGTCGCGGCCGTGGTCTGCGAGATCGTGGGGGCATCCGGGGTCGCCGCGGCGTCGATGGCGCCGGCGCTCAGCGCCTCCGCGCTGGCCTGACCCTGACCCTGACCGCCTTGTTGGGCGTCACCACCCTGATCGGCGCCAGCCTGGTCGGCGAGCGAAGCGGTCTCGACACCCGCGATCTTGACGGTTTCAGCTTCGGTTGACGCGGCAGGTTCGGCATCGATCGGTGCGATCGTGGCCGTCGCGACCTTCGTGACGGTCTCGGCTGCGGCCTGGGCGACGACCTTTACGGTCTCCTCGGCCGGCGGGGCGGTTTCGACGACAGGCGCGGCGACAACCGGCGAGGCTTCGACCTCGGCGGCGATAACAACGGGCTCTGCGGTGATCGTCACGTCGACCGCAGGCGCGGCGACGGCCGGAGCGGCCTGGAGCGCCGGCTTGGCGGCGACGGTCGGTGTCTGAGTGGCCTGTGCAGCCAGAGCGGCGATGTCGACGCCGGCGTCTTCCGCCGCGATCGGCGCTTCCAGCAGGGCGCTCTCGGGAATATCGATTGTGGCCGTCGCGGCAGGCGCCGAAGCGGCGCCCCTCGCATCGGCGACAGGCGGCGTAACGACGCCCTGGCCCGTGGTCGCCGCTTCGGCGAGCGTGGGGGCGATCAGCGACGCGGCGTCAAGGGCGGCTTCGCTCGGGGCTGGAACGGCTGCTGAGAGTGCTTGAGAAGCGACTAGGTCGGAAGGGATCGGCGCCGGTGCGGAAACGAGGGAAGCTGTAGCGTCAACATCCGGAAGGGTGGAGGCGACAAAGGTCTCTTCCGTCTGCGGCATCATCGCCGCGACGAGGGTGGCAGCGGCCAGCGCGGCCGCTTCGGCCTGGGCGGCGGCCTCTGCCACGTCTTCCGCTGCCGCGTCCTCAGCGGCGTCCTCAGCGGCGTCGCAAGCCTGAGCCTGGGCTGCGGCGGCGGCGGCCTCTTCTGCCTTGGCGGACGCAGTGTCAGCCCTTGCGGCCTTGTCGGCGAGGTCGGCCTTGTCGGCGGTCTTGCTCGCCCCTTGGGTCGGAGCGTTCCTGGGCGGGGCCGGCTCGTCACTCGCCGTCACAACAGCGAGAAGCGCATCAAAGCCTTGATCCACGCCCTGACCGCCAGCGCCCGATGAGGGGCTGAAGGAAGGTGTGGCGGCGGTGGCGGCGATCACGGTCATTCGTGGGCTCGGTCCGTTGAGTGCAGCGGTTCATGACGAACGCGCCTTTGTCTGGACCTCCCTGAGCAACCGTTGGGCCAACCCGCCATTGCAGATTATCATCTTGTTTTTATTGACTTTAATTCCTTGTTTATAACTTGAAATCGTCGGTCGGCGGCGCTTTTTGCCGAGTCGAATGGGGTTGTCAGGGGCGTGGCTTGCCGCGTCGCCCGGTCGCGCCCCCACTTGGCGCCCTCCTTGCGCATCACAACTTGCCGAATAGCCGGCGCTTGGAACAAAATGCCATGAATTTCAGTGGCTTGGCACATATCGAGGGCTTTGGCCCCTCCGCCGCCCGGCACTTTTCGCCGGGCAAGGGCGCGTCGCGTGGTTCGCGGATTGCCGGGCTGTCGGGAGCGTTCGCGTGACTCTGAATTCCATCATGAACACGGCGAGCTCGGGGATGATGGCGGCCCAAACGGGTCTGCGCGTCGTCTCGGACAATATCGCCAACGTCAACACCTCGGGCTACGTCCGCAAAACGATCAGCCAATCGAACCTGATCTCGAACGGCGTGGGCGTCGGCGTCAGCATAGACGCCATCAAGCGCGCGACCGACCGCTTCCTGCAGTCGGCCAGCCTGAACGCGATATCCGACGCCGGCCGGGCCTCGGCTCTGTCCGAAAACCTGAACACCGCCCAGAACCTGTTTGGCGACCCCAGCGGCGACAACAGCTATTTCGGCAAGCTGGACGACATCTTCTCGGCATTCTCCAAGGCCTCGGATGACCCATCCTCGAGCCTGCTGCGCACCCAGGCCCTGACGCGGGTCGACGATTTCCTGGGCGAGTCGAGCCGGATCACCTCAACCCTCTCCAGCCTGGGTAAGGACGCCGACAACCGGATCGTCTCCGACATCGAGCGGGTCAACGACCTGCTGCAGCAGATCAACACGCTCAACACCGATATCACCCGGGCCAAGGTGGCCGGCGCCGATGGCACGGGCTCGGAGAATGTCCAGAGCGGCCTGATTGACGAGCTTTCGAGCCTGATGAACATCCAGGTCAGCCAGCGCGCCAACGGCGGCGTCATCGTGCGCTCGACCGAGGGGCTCAGCCTGGCCGGCGACGGCGCGGCGGTGATCTCGTATCAGAAGTCGAGCACGGCGACCGGTTTCCTGCAGGTCATCCAGGCCAATGGCGGCGACATCCCGGTCGCGCTCAACATCTCCAGCGGCGAGCTCAAGGGCCTGCTGGACCTGCGCAATACCGAGCTGCCCAATCTGTCCGACCAGCTGGGCGAGTTCGTCACCCGCGCGTCGGAAGAGCTGAATCGCGCCTCCAACGCCGCCTCGTCCGTTCCGGCCCCGTCCTCGCTGACCGGTCGCAATACCGGCCTGGACGAAGCCACCGCGCTCGACCACTTCACCGGCAAGACCACGATCGCCATCACCGACTCCAGCGGCGTCATCCAGCGAAAGGTCGAGATCGATTTCGACCTGGGCACGATGACGGTAAATGGCGCGGCAGGCCCCAGCTTCACCAACACCGACTTTATCGCCCAATTGAACACTGCCCTGGCCGGCCAGGGCACGGCCTCGTTCGGCAACGGCGCCCTGAGCCTCAGCGCCAGCGCCGGCAACGGGGTGGTGGTCGCCGACGACCCGACCACGCCGTCCAACAAGATCGGCAAGGGCTTCAGCCACTTCTTCGGCCTTAACGACATCGTCCAGACCAAGAGCTTCTCGCCCTACGAGACAGGCCTGACCGCCAGCGATCCGCACGGCTTCACGACTGGCGACGTGATCACCCTGCGCCTGACCGACACCGACGGCGGCCGCATCCGGGACGTCAACGTCTCGGTGCCCGCCGGCGCCACGATGCAGGACCTGATGGACTCGCTGAACGCCCGCAACGGCGGCGTAGGGCTCTATGGAACCTTCGCCCTGGACGCCAAGGGCGCGATGAACTTCACGTCCTATTCCGGCTCGACGGTCAGCCTCTCGGTAGCCTCGGACGACACCGAGCGCGGCATGGGCGGACCGTCGATCACCCAGCTGTTCGGCGTAGGGCCCGCCGAACGCAGTACCCGCGGTGAGCGTTTCGTCGTCAATCCGGCCATGGATCAGGACCCCACCCGCCTGCCCTTCGCCAAGCTGAACCTCTCGGCGGGCGCCGGGGTGATCGCCCTGGCCGTCGGCGACGGACGCGGCGCCCTGGCCCTGGCCAAGGCCGGCGACACCATGGCGGATTTCGCCGCCGTCGGCGGCGCCTCGGCTACCAAGACCAGCCTGCTGCGCTACGCCGCCGATTTCAGCGGCTCGATCGCCCGCAAGGCCGCCGCCGCCGAAAGCCGCAAGGACGCCGCCGAAGCGGTGGCTATCGAGGTCGACACCCAGCGCCAGGGGCAGGAGGGGGTCAATCTCGACGAGGAACTGATCAATCTCACCACCTATCAGCAGGCGTTCAACGCCTCCGCCCGCCTGATCCAGGCGACCAAGGACATGTACGATGTCCTCGTGAACATCCTCTGAGGCTGACCGATGACCCGCGTCTCAACCGGCTCCAACTACAGCATCATGACCAGCAACCTGATGCGCGCCCAGCAGCGCCAGAACATACTGGGCGAACAGGTCGCCAGCCAGAAGGTCGCCAACGACCTGAAGGGCTATTCCAAGAACGCCGAGGTGCTGACCGCCATGCGCAGCGCCCAGGCGAAGATCGAGGGCCTGATCGACCAGACCAAGCTGGTCGCCAACCGGCTGGACATGCAGGACACGGGCATAGGCCAGGTCGCGGACGGCATCCAGACCGGGCGGGCGGCGATCGAGAACGCCATGGCGGCCGGCGGCGCGACCCTGATGCAACAGCTGGAAGCGGCCTTCAGCAACGTCACCCAGGGCGTCAACACCAAATCCAATGGCCGCTACGTGTTCGCCGGCGCCTTGACCGACACCGCCCCGACCACCGCCAACTCCATGGCCGACCTGACCGTCGCGCCGACGACGGCCGACCTCTTCAAGAACGACACCTATATCGCCACCAACCGCATCGACCAGCAGACCACGGTGCAAACCGGCGTCCTGGGTGACGCCCTGGCCACCAAGGCCTTCGACGCCTTCAAGCAGGTGCAGGCCTATGTCGAGGCCAATGGTCCGTTTGGCAGCCCCCTGACCAGCACCCAACACACCTTCCTTGAAGGCATGGTCGGCACTTTCAAGGCCGCCCATACCGATGCTCTCAACACGCAGGGCAAGAATGGCCTGGTCCAGAAGCGTTTTGAGAACGCCGGCGTCGAGCTCAAGGACCAGGCCGACACCTTGACCGGCATGGTCGGCGGCATCGTCGATGTCGACATGGCCGAGGCCGTGACCCGGCTCGAAGCCGCCCAACTGGCGGTCCAGGCTGCGGCCCAGGTGTTCGCCAGCCTGCAGAGCTCGTCGCTGCTGAACGTTCTGAAGTAGGGCAAACCTCGCAAAGCCGGCCCTGAAGCGCTATATGGCCGCGATGGACGCCGACATTCTCGATCATGCCCTTCCCGGGGCCCTGGCCGACCGCGCAGTCGAGATGGCTCGTGAGGCGGTGGGGCTTGCTGCGGGCGCTCGCGTCGTTGTGGCGATGTCGGGCGGCGTGGATTCCACGGTCACTGCGGCCCTGCTGGCCCGGGCGGGCTATGATGTGGTCGGCGTCACCCTGCAGCTCTACGACCATGGGGCGGCCATCGCCAAGAAGGGCGCCTGCTGCGCGGGCCAGGACATCATGGACGCCCGGATGGCCGCCGAGCGCATTGGCATCCCGCACTACGTCCTCGACTACGAAAGCCGCTTCAAGGAACAGGTGATCGAGGAGTTCGCGGACGCCTATCTGCGCGGCGAGACACCGATCCCCTGCGTGCGTTGCAACCAGACGGTCAAGTTCCGCGACCTGCTGGACGTGGCCCGCGACCTGGGCGCCGAGGCCATGGCCACCGGCCACTACGTCCAGCGCGGCATGTCCGGAAACCGGCCGCAGCTGCGCCGGGCCGGCGATCCGTCCAAGGACCAGAGCTATTTCCTGTTCGCCACCACGCGCGACCAGCTGGATTTCCTGCGCTTCCCGCTGGGCGACATGCCCAAGAGCGAGGTGCGCCGCGTCGCCGCCGAGCTGGGCCTGGCCATCGCCGACAAGCCCGACAGCCAGGACATCTGCTTCGTGCCCGAGGGCAAGTACACCACGGTGATCGACCGCATCCGCCCGCACGGCGCGATCCCGGGCGACATCGTGCACATGGACGGCCGCGTGCTGGGCCAGCACGAAGGCGTCACCCGCTACACCATCGGCCAGCGCCGGGGCCTGAACATCGCCGTCGGCGATCCCCTGTTCGTGGTCCGCATCGACGCCGACCTGCGCCAGGTGATCGTCGGCCCGCGCGAGGCGCTGCTGACAGCCTCCCTGGTGCTCAAGGAAGGCAACTGGTTGGGCGGCCAGGACAGCCTCGAAGCTGCAGCGGAAGCCGGCCAGCCCGTGCTGGCCCGCGTGCGCTCAACCCGCGAACCGGTGCCGGGGCATCTTGCGATGGTCGACGGCGACCTGCGCGTGGTGTTCGACACTCACGAAGAAGGCGTCGCCCCGGGCCAGGCCTGCGTGCTCTACGACCCCGCCGATCCCGATCGGGTGCTGGGCGGCGGCTTCATCGCCAGCACGGTGCGGGCGCTAGTCGCGGTTTAGCCGCGCTTGGGCTCCAGGCCCGGCGGCCCGTCATGTTCAAAGCGGCAGCTGCACCGTGCTCTTGACCTCTTCCAGCACGGCATAGGTCCGCGTCTCGCGCACGCCGGGCATCTTGACCAGGATGTCGCCCAGAAAGCCGCGATAGGCCTCCATGTCGCGCACCCGGGCCTTGATCAGATAGTCGAAGCCGCCGGCCACCATGTGGCACTCCAGGATCTCGGGCGCGCGGCGCACGGCGGCGGCGAAGTCCTCGAACACCTCGCCGGTCGTGCGCTCCAGCATCACCTCAACGAAGATCAGCAGGGCGCGATCGACCTTGGCCGGGTCCAGCAGCGCCGCATAGCCGGTGATGAAGCCGCGCTCGCGCAGGCGACGCACGCGATCGAAGGTGGCGGCCGGCGACAGGTTGCACTGCTTGGCCAGCTCGGCATTGGTGATGCGGCCATCGGCCTGCAGAACCCTCAACAGGCGGCGATCGGTGTCATCAAGAGCGGAACTGGCCATTCGCGCCTTTCCTCGAAGATTGTTCGTAAAATTGTCACATAAAGCAAAGCACATTCAGAAAACATGCGGCTATACCACACAGCGTCCTAGCCGGTTCCGCCCCGCCGTTTCTCCAGACGGCGCCCGGAATCCCCGAAGACCCTGTCCCCGCCTGATTGGGGACACCAGCGGCGCCTTTCCCCCAGGGCGCCGCCGAGAGCGGAAGGGACGCGCGTCTCCCCCCTAGTCGCGTCCCTTCCCACCTCTCTCTTTCAAGGTCATTCTGCCGCCAGGTCCTGCGTCGCTACGCCGCCCGGCAGAGCCGTCTGGAGAAAAAGCGCCAAATGGGGCCATTGCGCTGAAGTTTCTACGGTCTGATTTCGCGACAAACGAAGCACATTCGCATCAGGCCTCCATATACCGTTGATCATCATTCCACCCCAAGGGTAAGCGCATGACCGACTGGGACAGCCTCGACAACGGCAAGTATCGCGACGAAGCCGCCGTGATCGGCGATCTTCTGGCCGCCGAGGCGATGACCTCCGAAGATCGCGCCGCCGTCCGCGCCGAGGCCGAGGCCCTGGTGCGCGGCGCCCGCCGCAGCGTTCGCAAACAGGGCGTGGTCGAGAGTTTCCTGCAGGAGTTCAGCCTGGGCACCCGCGAGGGTCTGGCCCTGATGTGCCTGGCCGAGGCCCTGCTGCGCACCCCCGACGACGATACCCGCGACAAGCTGATCGCCGAGAAGATCGGCTCGGCCGATTGGGCCAGCCACCTGGGCGGCTCCGACAGCCTGTTCGTCAACGCCTCGACCTGGGGCCTGATGCTGACCGGCAAGATCGTCGAGCCCGACGACCAGGCCCAGAAGGACCTGCCCGGTTTCATCAAGAAGATCGCCGGCCGCCTGGGCGAGCCCGTCATCCGCGCCGCTGTCGGCCAGGCCATCCGCATCATGGGCGAGCAGTTCGTGCTGGGCCGCACCATCGAGGCGGCCATCAAGCGCGCTGCGCAGGACAACGACATCTGCAGCTTCGACATGCTGGGCGAAGGCGCCCGCACCGCCGCCGATGCCGAGCGTTATGAAAAGTCCTATGCCGACGCCATACTGACGGTGGGCAAACTGTCTAACGGCGTCGGCCCCGAGGCCGGCCATGGCGTGTCGGTCAAGCTGTCGGCCCTGACCCCGCGCTACGAAGCGACGCAGGAAGCCCGGGTCTGGGACGAACTCTATCCCCGCGTCCTGCGTCTGGCCCTGATCGCCGCCAAGTACGACATCAACTTCACCATCGACGCCGAGGAAGCCGACCGCCTGGCGCTGTCGCTGAAGCTGCTGGACCGCCTGTGCCGCGAGCCGGAGCTGGGCGCGTGGACCGGTCTTGGCCTGGCCGTCCAGGCCTACCAGAAGCGTTGCCCCGAGGTGATCGCCCGCCTGTCCGCCCTGTCGCAGGAGACCGGCCGTCGCCTGATGGTGCGCCTGGTCAAGGGCGCCTATTGGGACAGCGAGATCAAGCGCGCCCAGGTCGCCGGCCGTCCGGACTATCCGGTCTATTCGACCAAGCCGGCCACAGATCTCTCCTACCTGGTCTGCGCCAAGGCCCTGATCGCCGCCGCCCCGCACCTCTACGCCCAGTTCGCCACCCACAACGCCCACACCCTGGCCGCCGTGGTGCGTATGGCCAAGAACGCCGGCGTCAAGATCGAACACCAGCGCCTGCACGGCATGGGCGAGGCTCTGTATAAGGCCGCCGACGACCTCTATGACGGCATCGTCCTGCGCGCCTACGCCCCGGTGGGCGGCCACGAAGACCTGCTGCCCTATCTGGTCCGCCGCCTGCTGGAAAACGGCGCCAATACCAGCTTCGTCCACGCCCTGCTCGACGAGCGGGTGCCGGTGGAAAAGGTAGTCGTCGATCCCATCGACGCCGTCGAGGCCCATCCCGACCGCCACGCCAAGATCCCGACCCCGATCGAAGTCTATGGCGATCGCCGCCGGAACAGCGCCGGCGTCGATCTTTCCATCAAGGCCGACCGCGAGCGCCTGACCGCCGCCGTGGCGGCGCTGGACGCCGTGACCCTGTCAGCGGGCCCACTGATCGGCGGCCGGATGACGGCCGGCGCCGCGCCGCAGCCGGTGGTCAGCCCTTCCGATGAAGGCCGGGTCGTGGGGGTGGTCTCCGAGGCCCAGCTGCCGCAGATCGACCAGGCCTTCAGTCTGGCGCGCGCCGCCCAGCCAGCGTGGGATCGTTCGGGCGGCGCCGCCCGCGCCAAGGTCCTGCGCGCCATGGGTGACGCCCTGGAAGCCAATATCGACCGCCTGATCGCCATCCTGTCGCGCGAAGCCGGCAAGACGCTGTCGGACGGCATCGCCGAGGTGCGCGAGGCCGTCGACTTCTGCCGCTACTATGCGGTGCTGGCCGAGGATCAATTCGGCGAGGGCGAACTGCTGAAAGGCCCGGTCGGCGAGACCAATGTCCTGCGCCTGGCCGGTCGCGGCGTCTTTGTCTGTATCAGCCCGTGGAACTTCCCGCTGGCCATCTTCACCGGCCAGATCGCTGCGGCGCTCGCCGCCGGCAACGCCGTGCTGGCCAAGCCCGCCGAACAGACCCCTCTGATCGCCATGGAGGCCGTGAAGCTCTATCATGCCGCTGGCCTGGACCCCCGCCTGCTGGCCCTGCTGCCCGGGCGCGGCGAGACTGTCGGCGCCGTGCTGACCGCCCACGATGCGCTGGACGGCGTAGCCTTCACCGGCGGCACCGAGACCGCCTGGCGCATCAACCAGACGCTCGCCCAAAGGCAGGGGCCGATCGTCCCGTTCATCGCCGAGACCGGCGGCCTGAACGGCATGTTCGTCGACACCACCGCCCAGCGCGAACAGGTGATCGACGACGTGATCGTCTCGGCCTTCGGCAGCGCCGGCCAGCGCTGCTCGGCGCTTCGTCTGCTGTTCCTGCCGCATGACACCGCCGACCACATCATCGACGGCCTGGAGGGTGCGATGGACGCCCTGGTGCTGGGCGATCCGGCCCTGGCCGTCACCGATGTCGGCCCGGTGATCGACGCCGAAGCCCAGGAAGCGCTGGAACGGCACAGGGTCCGCCTCAAGCGCGAAGCCAAGATCCTGCACGTCCTGCAGGCCCCCGCCACCGGCGCCTTCTTCGCGCCGGTTCTGGCCGAGATCCCCGCCGCCGACTTCCTGGAGCGCGAGGTGTTCGGCCCCATCCTGCACGTGGTGCGCTACGCCCCCGAAGACCTGGAACAGGTCGCCGGCGCGCTGGCGGCCCGCCGCTATGGCCTGACCCTGGGCATACACTCGCGGATCGAGAGCTTCGCAGCCGACGTCCAGCGCCTGGTCCCGGCCGGCAACACCTATGTGAACCGCTCGATGACCGGCGCCGTCGTCGGCGTCCAGCCGTTCGGCGGCGAAGGCCTGTCAGGCACCGGCCCCAAGGCCGGCGGCCCCCATGCCCTGCTGCGTTACGCGGTCGAGCGGGCGGTCAGCGTCAACATCACGGCCCAGGGCGGCGATCCGGCGCTGCTGAATCTGTAGTCGTGCGACGACCGCCACCAGGCGGTTGTTAGCGGTATCGAGACACGGCATGGTCCTCCGGCACGCGCCCGCAGAGCGCGTTCCGGAGGACGCCCATGACCCTTTCCCGCCGCGCGCTTCTGGCCGCTCTCGCAGCTTCGCCCGTTCTGGGCGCGGCCGCCGCCAAGCCCAAGGGCTTCGTGGGCGTAGCCGACGGCAAAC
This sequence comes from Caulobacter sp. GSs2, assembly GCF_058680895.1. The sequence goes on from NZ_CM178725.1 coordinate 1,442,087, forward strand.
TGGTTCTGGACGGCAAGCCCTATCGCTTCGTCGGGAGCAATCTCTGGTACGGCGCGTGGCTGGGCTCCCCCGCCGCCTATGGGGATCGCGCGCGCCTCGGACGTGAGCTCGACAAGCTGAAAAGCCTGGGCGTCACCAACCTGCGGGTCCTGGGCTCGGGCGAGACGTCGCCGGCCAAGGTGGCGATGGACCCCACCTTCCGCGGCCCCGGCGAGGACTACAGCGCCGACCTGCTGACGGGCCTGGATGTCCTGCTGGCCGAGATGGCAAAGCGCGACATGAAGGCCGTGATCTATCTCAACAACTTCTGGGACTGGTCAGGCGGCATGCCGGCCTATCTGAACTGGACCGGGAACGGGACCTGGTTCCAGCAGGGCGACCCGGCCCATCCCTGGCCGGAATATCCTGACTATTCGGCCCGGTTCTATGGCGATGCCAAGGCCAATGCCCTGTTCCGCCACTACATAAAGGCCGTGGTCGGCCGCACCAGCACCGTCACCGGCAAGCCCTATCGCGACGACCCGACGATCATGGCCTGGCAACTGGCCAACGAGCCGCGTCCGGGTGGCACGGAAGCGTTCGGGGTCAAGACCCTGCCGACCTATTACCGCTGGATCGACGAGACGGCGGCCTACATCAAGACCATCGATCCCAAGCACCTGGTCTCGACCGGCAGCGAAGGCGCCATGGGCTGTTTGGAGCGCGAGTCCTGCGTGGTCGAGGCGCATAGGCCCGCCTCCATCGACTACATGACCCTGCACGTCTGGCCCAATAACTGGAGCTGGATAGACTTCAAGAACCAGCCCGGGACCTACGAGGCGGGCGAAGCTAAGTGCCGCGAGTACGTCACCCGCCACATCGCCCTGGCCAAGGGCCTGAACAAGCCGCTGGTCATCGAGGAGTTTGGCCTGATCCGCGACGACCGCGCCTTCACGCCCGGCGCGCCGGCGACGTACAAGGATCGCTTCTACCAGACGATCTTCGACCTGACCCTGGCCGACATGAAGGCCGGCGGCCCGGTGGCCGGAACCAACTTCTGGGCCTGGAATGGCGAGGGCCGCGCCCAGCAGCCCGACGCTTGGTTCAAGCGCGGCGACACCCACTTCGTCGGCGATCCGCCGCAGGAGGAACAGGGCCTGTTCGGGGTGTTCGACGCGGACGTTTCGACCCTGGCGGTGATCAAGGCTCACGCCGGCGCGATCGCTCGCCTGTAAATCCTGTCCACCGGTGTCATGGGCTGTGATACCTCTGCCTCCAAGCTCGCCAGAAGCCGTCGGAGGATACCCATGGACACCCGCCACACCCTCGTCCGGCGCGGCCTGCTTATCGCCGCCGGCGCGGCGGCTCTGGCCCCGTCGGCTGGCTTCGCGGCCGGCGCGGCGCGCTCACCGGTCGTGGCGACTGCGGCGGGCAAGGTGCGCGGGGCGAGCGGCGACGGGGTCCATGTCTTCAAGGGCCTGCGCTACGGGGCGGACACCGGCGGCGCCAGGCGGTTCATGCCGCCGGTCAAGCCGCTGCCCTGGACTGGCGTCCAGGACGCCCTGACCTATGGCGCGGCCTCAATGCAGACCGGCAAGGGCGAGGACGGCGAGGCGCTGTCGGAAGACTGCCTGTTCCTGAATGTCTGGACGCCCGCCAAGGCTGAAAAACGCGGCCTCGCCGACGGCGCCAAGCGGCCGGTGATGGTCTATATCCATGGCGGCGCCTATAACGGCGGCTCGGGGGGCAGCCCGCTGTACGACGGGACCAGACTGGCCAAGCGCGGCGACGTGGTGGTGGTCACCGTCAATCACCGGCTCAACGCCTTTGGCTATCTGTATCTGCCGAGCATCTTCAATGACCCCAGCGTCGCCGACAGCGGCAATGTCGGTCAGATGGACCTCGTGCTGGCCCTGCAATGGGTGCGCGACAACATCGCGGCGTTCGGCGGCGATCCGGGCAATGTCACGGTGTTTGGACAGTCCGGCGGCGGGGCCAAGATCGCCACCCTGATGGCCATGCCGGCGGCCAAGGGCCTGTTCCACCGCGCCGCCACCATGAGCGGCCAGCAGGTCACGGTGGGCGGTCCGTTCAACGCCACAAAGCGGGCGCAGCTGTTCCTCGACAAGCTGGGGATCCGCGAGCTGGCCCAACTGCGCGCCCTCCCCGCCGACCAGATGCTGAACGGCCTGAAGGCGGTTGACCCCGTGGCGGGCTCAGGCGGCGTCTATATGGGTCCGGTGCTGGACGAGCGCTCCCTGACCCGCCACCCGTTCTTCCCCGACGCCGCGCCCCAGAGCCTGGACGTGCCGATGATGTGCGGCAACACCCACGACGAGACGCGCGGCTTCGTCGGCTATGACAAGACGATGCTGGACATGACCTGGGACGACGTGATCGCCCGCCTGCCCGGCCAGTTCAACGCCCGTATCGACATCGACCCGGCCACGGTCGTAGCGGCCTATCGAAAGATTTATCCGGCCTATTCGCCGTCGGATGTGTTCTTCGCCGCCGGCACGGCGGGGCGCTCGTGGAAGGCGGCGATCATCCAGGCCGAGGAGCGGGCCAGGGCCGGCGCGCCGGCCTATGTCTATCAGGTGGACTGGCGCTCGCCCCGCGACGGCGGCGTCTGGGGCGCGCCCCACACCGTCGACATCGCCCTGGTGTTCGGCACGGTGACGGCCAAGGGCTCGCTGGCCGACGGCGGGGCGGACTCGATCGCCATGTCCAACCAGATGAGCGACGCCTTCATCGCCTTTGCCCGCACAGGGAATCCCAACTGCGCGGCGATACCGGCCTGGGAGCCCTACACCCTGCCCAGACGCCAGACGATGGTGTTCGACACACCCTCGAAGATGACCGACGATCCGCGTGGGGCGGAACGGGAGCTGTTCAACAAGGTCCCGTTCACCCAGTTCGGGACCTAGGCTGCGACCTCTTCGTCTTCGTCCTCATCTTCCTCGTCGGGATCGATCGCGAGGGCGGCGTCGCGCAGCGACTCGGCCTGGTCGGCGATCTCGGCGATGAGGTCATCATCCACGCCAAGGGCTTCGAGAGCGGCGGCCAGGTGTCCGATGACCAGGTCCAGTTCGTCGTCGCCCAGACCCAGTTCGCTCAGCCAGGCCAGAGCGGGTTCAACATCGTCGCGGCCGTCGGCGCGGCCGGCGTCCATCGACACCGCCAAGAAGGCGCGCCCGCCCGCCGTGATCACCGGACCGAACACGTCGGCCAGCCGGTCGTCGGCCTGGGCGCGCTGGAAGAAGTCGTCGAGCGCGGCCTGGGCGATCGTCTCGCCGCCGATGCGCTCATAGGGGGTCAGGTTGCTGGTCATGACGTGTCCTCGCCGGAGCCATAAGAGAAACCAAAGCGAACTGGGAACACGACGACGCTAACACGCGCCCCAGCCGGGAGCGTGATGGGTGCATGACAGTGCGGAAGTGATTTTGTGACGCCGCCCCCGCCGGTTCGGCGGGGGCGAGAGCGCCCTATTTCGCCGCGGCCATCAGGCCGGCGAACCGCTCGAACAGATAGAGCGAGTCCGTCGGACCGGGGGAGGCTTCGGGGTGGTGCTGGACGCTGAACACCGGCTTGCCAGTCAGCTGGATGCCGGCATTGGTGCCGTCGAACAACGACACGTGGGTCTCTGTGACGCCCGCCGGCAGGCTGGCGCTGTCGACCGTGAAGCCGTGGTTCATCGAGACGATCTCGACCTTGTCGGTGGTCAGGTCCTTGACCGGATGGTTGGCCCCGTGGTGGCCCTGTTCCATCTTCACCGTCTTGGCGCCCAGCGCCAGGGCCAGCATCTGGTGGCCCAGGCAGATGCCGAAGACCGGCTTGCCGCTGGCGACCAGCTTCTGGATCTCGGGCACCGCATACTGGCCCGTCGCGGCGGGGTCGCCGGGGCCGTTGGACAGCAGCACGCCGTCGGGATTGCGGGCCAGGATATCCTCGGCCGACGTATTGGCCGGCACCACCGTGGCGCGGGCTCCGACATGGGCCAGAGCCCGCAGGATGTTGCGCTTCACGCCGTAGTCGAGGACCACGACCTCGTACTTGGGTGCGTCCAGCTTGGCGTAGCCTTCCGGCCACGACCACAGGCCCTCGTCCCAGGTGAAGGTCTGGGAGGTCGAGGCGTCCTTGGCCAGGTCGAGGCCTTCGAGGCCCGTCCACGCCTTGGCCTTGGCGACCAGGGCGTCGAGGTCGAACACCCCGTCGGGCGAGTGGGCGATGACGCCGTGCGGCATGCCGGTTTCGCGGATTTTGCGGGTCAAGGCGCGGGTGTCGACGCCGGCCAGGCCGACCATGCCGCGACGCTTCATCCAGCCGTCGAAATCGCTGCTCGAGCGCCAGTTGGCTTGCACCGTTGGCACCTCGCGGAAGATCGCGCCCCGCGCGGCCGTTTCCGACGCGCCGGACATCTGCTCGACGTCCTCGACATTGGTCCCGACATTGCCGACGTGCGGGAAGGTGAAGGCGACGATCTGGGCCATGTAGGACGGGTCGGTCAGGATCTCCTGATAACCGGTCATGGCGGTGTTGAAGCACACCTCGCCGACCGCGTCGCCGATCGCGCCGCAGCCCACGCCTTGCAGGATCGTGCCGTCGGCCAGGGCCAGGACACCGGTAACGCCCTTGAGCAGAACTGGAGGGGAGAGAAGGTCTTGGGACATCTCGGAAGCGCCTCCTAAAAACGCGTGGCTATTGTCGCAAACTGGCGGGCCGGGCGTAACCCCGCGCCACCGGTAAAGCGGGCGATCTCTTTGCAAGACGGCGGTCGGGCTTTTGGCCCGACCGCCGCGCAAACGGCGGCGTGTCTAGGGGGTGCAAGGAGGAGGGTCAACCCCTCTGATCACGGGGGTCCGGGCCCGCCGCCACATTCCCGTGATATGCGAAGGAGCCCCCTCGTCGGAACAAGCCTCAACCCCTTATGGTGCAAGGCTCACCACATTGACGTCAGGGAGAACGGCCCGTGCTGGAACTGCGCCCCAATTGTGAGTGCTGCGACCGCGACCTGCCGCCTTCCAGCGAGGAGGCGCGGATCTGCACCTTCGAGTGCACCTTTTGCGCCGACTGCGCCGACACGCGATTCTTCGGGACCTGCCCCAATTGCGGCGGCGACCTGGTGGCCCGACCGATCCGGCCTGATGACAAGCTGCATCGCTTCCCAGCCTCGCTGCGCAGAGTGGTCAAGGCCCACGCAGCCTGCGCCAGCCAGCGCTCGCCCAAGCCGGGACCGTCCTGGGCGGCGCCCTGAAACCGCGAGCCAGGCCGACCCACGGACAAGTTGTCGCGGCCTGGCATCCTTTCAAGATTATGCGGCGTTAACGCCTTGGGGCTCATGAATAGAGCTTCCAAGGAGCAGACCAATGACGACCCTCAGCGCCGCCCGCCTCATCACCACGGAAGGCTCGACGACCAGCCTGCTGAGCCTGGGTGAAACAGCGCTGCGCCTGATGCTTGTCGCCGCCCTGCCGATCAGCGCCACGATCTTTTTCATCCAGTCGTTCTAGGCCTTCTAGCTCCTGACCAGACCCGCCGCGCGCAGGGCGGCCAGGGTCGGATAGCCGTCGACCGCCATCAGAAGATCGGCCTCCGCCAGAATGCTGCGCAGGACGTGGACGACGCCCGCCACGCCTTCCAGCGCCAAGCCATAGGCATAGGGCCGACCCACGCCCACCGCCGCCGCGCCCAAGGCCAGGGCCTTGACCACGTCGCTGCCCGACCGCACCCCGGAATCGAACATCACCGGCGTCGAACCCGCGGCGTCGACCACGCCCTTGAGCATGTCGATCGCCGCCAGCCCGCCATTGGCCTGCCGGCCGCCGTGGTTTGAGCAATAGAGCCCGTCCACCCCGCCATCGATGGCTCGCCGCGCATCATCCGGATGGCAGATGCCCTTGAGGATCAGCGGCAGCTTGGTCATCGACCGCAGCCACGGCAGGTCGGCCCAGGTCAGGCTCTTGCCGAAGGTGCGGCCCCACTGGGCCACGGCGGCCTGGGGATCCTCCTCCGGCGGCTTGGCCAGCAGGGCGCGGAAGGCCGGGTCGGACATATAGTTGGCCAGGGCGTGGCCGCGCAGCTGCGGGAAATTGGCCTCGTTCAGATCGCGCGGCCGCCAGCCCGTCACCCAGGTGTCCAGCGTCACGACGATGGCTTTGAAGCCCGAGGCCTCGGCCCGGCGCACCAGGCTTTCGGCCACGTCCTTGTCCCTGGGCGTATAGAGCTGAAAGAAGCCCGGCGTGTCGCCCAGAGCGGCGGCGACCTCTTCCATCGGGTCGTTCATCAGGGTCGAGGCCACCATCGGCACGCCGGTCGCGGCGGACGCCTTGGCGGTGGCGATATCGCCATGGCCGTCCTGGGCGCACAGGCCGATCACCCCGATCGGGGCCATGAAGATCGGGCTGGGCAGCTTGATCCCGAACAGGTCGATCGACAGGTCGCGGGTGCTGCAGTCGACCATCATCCGCGGGATCAGGCCCCAGCGCTTGAAGGCCTCGGCGTTGTGGTCCTGGGTGAACTCGTCGCCGCAGCCGCCCTGGACATAGGACAGGGTCGAGGGCGGCAGGGCCGCGCGGGCCCGGGCCTCGAGGGTCTTGAAGTCCACCGGCAGGGTCGGCTTCACGCCGCGCATCAGGCCGCCGAAATAGATCTCGTTCTGATAGTCGCCGAACGCCATGGTCGCCTCCCCGGCTTATGATCTTTGCGACCAACCTGAACAGCGATCAGGCCGGATGCAAGGGCGGTGATAGGCGGGCCTGCCGCCGCAAGCGTCTTGACGCTCGCCGGCGATCCGGCGACGGGAAGAACATGCAAGCGCCCCCTACCGCCATCACCACCGTCGGCGTCGACGCCGATGACACCCTCTGGCACTGCGAGAGCCTGTTTCGCCTGACCCACCAGCGGTTCGTCGACCTGCTGTCCGAGCATGGCGACGCGGCGCATATCGAGTCCCAGCTGGCGGCGACGGAAAAGCGCAACCTGCGGCTCTATGGCTACGGGGCCAAGGGCTTCACCCTGTCGATGATCGAGACGGCGATGGAGCTGACCCATGGCGAGGTCTCGACCCGGGTGATCCGCGAGATCCTGGCCGCCGGCCGCGAGATGCTGACCGAGCCGGTCGAGCCCCTGCCCGGCGTCGAGCACGCCCTGGCCCGGCTGTCGGAGCGCTATCGCCTGATCCTGATCACCAAGGGCGACCTGCTGCACCAGGAGCAGAAGCTGGCCTCATCGGGCCTGGGCGACCTGTTCGCGGCCGTCGAGATCGTCTCGGAAAAGGACGCGGACACCTATCGCCGGGTGTTCGACCGTCATGGCACGGGCGCCCAGCAGGCGGTAATGGCCGGCAACTCGATGCGGTCGGACATCCTGCCCGCGCTGGAGGCCGGGTCCTGGGGCGCGCTGATCCCCTATCCGCTGGTCTGGGCGCATGAAGCGGCCCAGGCGCCGGCCGATCACCCGCGCTATGCCGAGCTGGACGCGATCAGTGCGCTTCCGGACTGGATCGACCAGATTTCCGCCAGCTGAGCCCCGCGATCCAGTCCCGCGCCGGGCGCTCGAACAGGATCAGCGACAGATAGGCCAGCGGGAACAGGGCCACGACCCAGAACAGAACCCACAGCCGCATCAGGTCGCCGTTCAGGTTCCACATCCCAAGCCCCACCCAGGCCAGGCCCATCTTCAGGGCGATGGGGTGCAGCATATAGAGGGTGAAGCTGAGCTGGGCCCAGGGTGCCAGGCGGCGGGTCACCGGTCCCACCGGTCCGGCGGCGTCGGCGGCGATCCCGGCCAGGCCGACGGCATAGATCACCAGCAGCAGCACATCGCGCGGAACCTTCAGCGGCGAGGCGATCAGGAAAGCGGCCAGCAGGCCCCACATCACAAGGTTCGGATAAGGCAGTCTGGCCAGCAGCGGCCGGATCTGGAAGCCCAGCATGCCGATCAGGAAGCCGGGCACGGCGCGCAGCACGCCGAAATCCCAGGTCCACTGATGGAACGGCCGGTCGCCGTGCGGGGTCTGCAACAGGATCACAAGGCTGAGGATCGCCAAGCCGCCGGTCACCCAGCGGCCCCTGGCGGTGATCCAGAACAGCAGCGGCAGGGCGATATACATCCCCATCTCGGCGCTGATCGCCCAGCTGACAAAGTTCCAGGTCTGGGATTTGCACACGCCCCAGGCGTGGATGAACAGGATGTTGGGCACGATGCAGGCGGCGTCATAGCGCCGGGGGTCGCGGTCCTGGATCCAGCCCGCCACGCCGGCGGCGGCCACGGCGATGAACACCAGCATGGTGGCCCAGTGCAGCGGCCCCAGCCGCGCCACCCGCTTCTTGAGGAAGTCGCCATACTTGCCCAGGGTGGTCAGGCGGCCGGTATAGATCGCCGCCATCACATAGCCGCTGATCACGAAGAACAGGTCGACGATCAGGCTGAAGGTCTTGATCGTGTCGTCGGCCAGTTGCCAGTGACCGTCCAGATTGATGAAGCGGTTGAAGTGGAACACCACGATCATCACCGCCCCGACGATGCGCAGGGCGTCCAGATGCAGCATCTGGTCGGAATCGGGCTTCAGGGGCGGCAGCTTGATCATGGGCGAGACGTGCGCCGGAGCGCCGAAACGGTCAAGCTGGGGAACATACCCAATTTGATTCACCGCATGGTTTGGCTGGCGGGCAAGCCACACCATGTATCGGCCATGACCCTGCAACCCGCGCCCTTCACCGACGCCGAGATCGACGCCCTGGTCGAGACCTTCTACGCCAAGGTCCAGCAGCACCACCGCTTGGGCCCGATCTTCCAGAAGGCCGTCGGCGATGACGGCTGGCCCGAGCATCTGGCGACGCTGAAGCGGTTCTGGGCCGGGGTGCTGCGCGGCGACGGCGGCTACAAGGGCTCGCCCATGGCTGTGCACCAGCGGGTCGAGGGCCTGACCGAAGGCCTGTTCACCCCGTGGCTGGGCCTGTTCCACCTGACCTGCGCCGAACTGTTCGACGCGCCCCGCGCGGCCCTGGTCGGCGCCAAGGCCGAACGCATCGCCCACACCCTGAAGCGCGGCCTGTCGTTCCGGCCGGGGGCGGCGGCTTGAGCGCCCCAGATCTGCTTGAGGCGCTGCGCCAGGCCCTGGTCGATCAAGGCTATGCGCGTTCACCCGCCGAAGAGACCCGCGCCCTGCTGGGGCCCGCCGCCCGGACCGACTGGGCCGGCTTCGCCGACAGCTGGAACGATCTGGGCCTGGACGGCTTCATGGCCGACGGCGGACGCTACCGGAAACGCCGCTTCGCCGCCTTCGCCGCGACGCCTGAAAGCGTGGTCCGCAAGCCGCATCAGCCGCACTATCAGAGCCGCGACTACAACGCCCTGAACGGCGGCGTTCAGCGCTGGTTCGACCCCGTGACCGACGCCATCGCCGACCATCCGGTCACCCGCGCCGTGATCTCGCAGGGGCTTGCGATCTTCCATCCGATCACGTCCCAGCCGCCCGCCTCCTGGCATGTGGAGCTGCACCAGTTTCGCATCGAGGCCCGGGCCGGCGAGGCTGGCCTGCCCACGCCCGAGGGCGCGCATCGCGACGGGGTGGACTGGGTGATCGTCATGCTGGTCGACCGCGTCAATGTGCTGAGCGGCGTCACCGACATCTATGCGCCTGGCGGCAAGTCCCTGGGCAGTTTCACCCTGACCGTTCCGGCCGACATGGTGCTGCTGGACGACCTTCGGGTGCTGCACGGCGTCACTGCGATCCGCCCCGAAGACCCGGACCGCGCGGCCCTGCGCGACGTGCTGGTGGTGACGTTCCGGCAGGAAATCTAGCGACCCTGACAAGTCCGGGGCCCGCAGCGCGAAGAGGCAAAAGGTGGCTATCGGATCAGAAAAGTGCTCTGAACTGGCAAGGCTGGTCCCCACTCCACGCCCGTGATCAAACACCTGGGTTGCATAGCGAGTTCGCCGACATGAAGATCGCCGGACTGGCCTTCGCCGCCCTGATGAGCCTGGTGGTTCTGTTCCAGATCGCGCTGATCCTGGGCGCGCCCTGGGGTCACCTGACCCTCGGTGGCCAGTGGTCGGGCGCACTGCCGCTGAAAGTCCGGGTGATCCCCGTGATCTCGATCCTCCTGCTGCTGGCCATGACCCGCATCGCCCTGGGCGCCAGCGGCCTGCGGACCCCGTGGGGCCCACGATGGTTGATCTGGCTGGTCTGCGCCTACATGGCCCTCGGCATCGCCATGCATATCGTCACCCCCTCGGCGGCCGAGCGGATGCTGTGGCTGCCGGTCCTGACCCTTCTGTTTGGCCTCTCCCTGTGGATCGGCATCAAGCGCCCTGCGGTCCGGCTTACGCCTCAAGGGCCGATGCAGTGACTTAACGTGAGCGCCACTCTGTGCTCGCTTGGATTTCGGTGGCAACGCAAGCCATTCACCCAAGGCTTTGACCTCGTAGCGAGCGCTTGGACTGACTGGCGCGCCGTCGCCAAAGCCTGATTCAGTGAGCTGTCACCGTAGCCGACATGGCGCCTCTGGACGACCTGCGGGTGCTGCACAGCGTCACCCCCGATCCGCCCCGAAGACTCCGCCCGCCCCGCCCTGCGCGACGTGCTGGTGGTGACGTTCAGGCAAGAGATCGGCCGGCAGGAAATCGCGACGACAGCGGCGATCTGACAAACGCACGGGTTCGCATCCTCGCCGGTTTGAGCGGCAAGATTGGGGAGGCGGCGGAGCGTCCGGGCCAGGCCCGGATGAGGGTGTAGAGGAGTACCGTTTCGGCCGTGGCCGGAGCGCTCCGCGCGATCGTTATCCGATGAGCCGCTCGGGGCGCGGGGTTTTAACCCGCTCCCGATTGAGAGGCCCCCGACGGGCGGAAGGGAAGCGACCCTTCCGGACCGCGCGGGCGATTTCAGCCCGCGCCTGGAGCGCCTTGCCGGGCGTCGCCAAAGGGTGTTCCCGGCGGTCCGGATCCGGCTTCATCACGTTCGGCCCCCGCAGGACCGCTCCGCTCCGCCAGACCCCATCGGGCCTTCAGACGACGACCGACGGGCGCGACCCGCTCGACCGCCCCCACCCCCCGTCAGGTCGCCAGCTGGACGGCCTCCCCAGGGGCGGGGCGAGGAGAAGAATACGGGCGTTTCTGAGGGGGCTGCGTCGATTTTCGATCGTGACGGTGGTCGGCGGGGTTAGGGCGTTGAATTTGTTGGGGTCGGGGCTGGGTTATCCCCGTGCGGGCACGGGGATAGGCGACCTCTTGAGATCACCGCAGTCCCAGTTCTGCGCTCTCCCCGGCGAAGGCCGGGGCCCAGATCGAACCCACAGGCGCCCATCGCGTCGGCCAGGTCTAGAGGCGCGTCATCCCCAAATGCTCAGGCTGAATCTGGGGCCCGGCTTTCGCCGGGGAGAGCGGATGGAGAAGAACCCTGTCCTGATCGTCCTGGCGCCCGAAGCGGATCGAACCGCGATCCGTCCAAAGCGGCGGCGGTCCCCGCCCTCACGATCCCTTGATTCAACGCCCACGCGCCATGGCCTATGCTACAGGCCACCCGCCATGCGCTTCGACGACCGCTTCCTTGAAGAACTGAAGTCCCGCCTTCGCCCTTCCGACGTGATCGGGAAATCGGTGAAGCTGCGGCGGCAGGGGCGCGAATATGCGGGGCTGTCGCCCTTTACCAAGGAGAAGAGCCCGTCGTTCTTCGTCAATGACGACAAGGGCTTTTACCACTGCTTCTCCAGCGGCAAGCACGGCGACATCATCAGCTACCTGCAGGAAACCGAGCGGCTGACCTTCACCGAGGCGGTCGAGCGGCTGGCCTCGGAAGCCGGCATGGTGCTGCCCGAGCCCGACGTCCGCGCCGCCCAGGAAGACCGGAAACGCCAGGGCCTGGGCGACTGGATGGAGCTGGCCGCCGCCTGGTTCGAGAGCGAGCTGCGCCGCCCGGTGGGCCAGGCCGCCCGCGCCTATCTGGAGCGCCGGGGCCTGCCCGAAAGCGAGTGGAGCCGCTTCCACATCGGCTTTGCGCCCAATAACCGCACAGGGCTGAAGGACTATCTGATCGCCAAGGGCGCCCAGCCGGGCGATCTGGTCGAGGCCGGGGTGCTAATCGCCCCCGAGGACGGCGGCGCGCCCTATGACCGGTTCCGCGACCGGATCATCTTTCCCATCACCGACACGCGCGGCAAGGTCGTCTCGTTCGGCGGCCGGGCCATGGATCCGGCGGCGCGGGCCAAGTATCTGAACGGCCCCGAGACCAGCCTCTTCCACAAGGGCCGGCTGCTGTACGGCCTGTATGAAGCCCGCAAGATCCTGCACGCGGCCCAGGCCGCCGCCCCCACCGAGACCAATCCGCTGGTGGTGGTGGAAGGCTATATGGACGTCATCGCCTGCCACCGGGCCGGCGTCGCGGCCGTGGCGGCCATGGGCACGGCCATGACCGAGGAGCAGATGGAGGTGCTGTGGCGCCTGCATCCCGAGCCCACCCTGTGCTTCGACGGCGACAAGGCCGGCCAGCGCGCCGCCAGCCGGGCCATGGACCGCGCCCTGCCCCTGCTGAAACCCGGCCGCTCGTTCCGTTTCTCGCTGGTGACCGGCGGCAAGGACCCCGACGATGTGCTGCGCGAACAGGGCCCGGCGGCGCTGAAGGCCCAGGTCTCCAACACCACGCCCTTTGTCGAGCAGTTGTTCACCCGCGAGCGGGATCTTGAGCCGCTGGACACGCCCGAGCGCAAGGCCGGCCTGAAACAGCGTCTGCGCGCCGCCGCCGCCAGCATCGCCGACAAGGACCTGGCCCAGGCCTACAAGGACGACCTGCTGGGCAGGCTGGACGCCCTGTTCCCACGCACGACCTTCACGCCCAATGACGGCGGCGGTTATGGCGGGGCCTATGGCGGTGGGCGGCCGTTCACCCCGCGCGGCCAGTGGAAGAACGGCAAGCGCGAGCCGCCTGACCCCGGCATTCGCGGCATCGCCCGCGCCTTGATCGGCGAGCGCATCAATCCCTTCCACGCCGCCATCGCCGTGGCCGCCATCGACCATCCCGGCTGGGCCCGCCCCTATGACGAGGCCATCGAGCGGGTGGGCTTTGGCGATCCGCGCCTGCGGCCGCTGGCGCTGGAGTTGTTCGAAGCCCTGGTCGACGACATGCACGACGACGCCCCGTTCCGCGAGATCCTGGCCCGCAGGGGCTTTGCGCCGCAGATCGCCGAGCTTGAGCGCGTCGCCCAGGCCCTGGCCGGCGCGCCGTTCCTGGACCCGAACATGGAGCAGCACCGCGCCCGGGCCCTGTGGTCGGCGTGCTACGAGGCGGTGATCGAAGTCGCCAATTCCGAACAGGCCCTGGAATCCCTGCGCCACGAACCCGTCACCGCCGGCAGCCTGACCGCCACCCGCGACCTGCGCACCCGCATCGGCGTGCTTCAGCGCCAGATCAGCAATCTGGAGTTCTGGCGGGGGGAGAGTTAGGCCTCCACGGCCTTCTTCAGAATGTCGTTGATCCTGCCCTGCCATCCCGGCCCGCCGGCGCGCAGCCGATCGATAACGTCCTGGTCGAGGCGCAGGGTGATCTGCTTCTTGGGTTGGTCGAGTTTGGGACGCCCCCGCTTGGTCAGCGTGCCGCTCGCCGGACGCACAAGTTGCTCGCCGTTGCGAACCTCAGCACGCTCGAAGACGTCAGCCGTCCATTCCGGAGCGTCGTCAGGGTCAACCCACGGCGTCTTGATAGGCTTTTCGTTCCCGGCCATTACACTCTCTCATCGAAATAATCCGCCGCGCAGAGCCTCGTGGCGTCCAGACCACCATGACGATCTTGGGCCCGAGACACCCGATGGTCTGGTAGCGAGCCTCTCCATAATCGACCCGATCATCTTCCACGCTGACGGTCGGGCCTTCGAAGACTTGGCCCGCATGTGCGAAGTCGAGCGCTCGATGCTCAAGCGTCAGCCATCGCTTGTCTGGATCGTAATCGATTTCCATAATATGTAGCTACAATAATTAGTTGCCGTCAAGACCTGCGCGACTATAGGGTGCTTTTGCAATTTTTCTTCCCTAGATTGCATAACTAGAAAAATAGGCCGGCTGTTGCGGCAATCCGTTGACCGCAGAGCTGCCACGCCCCTTGACACCACCCCCTCGCCCCGCCATTTGCCGACTCAAGGATTTGCCAAGCAGCTGATTGACATCGAGCGGGCCGCCGTCGCATCGCGCGCGCCCTTACCGAAACAGGATGTCACCCTCGCCGCCGACGCTGGATCCCAAGTGGTCGCGGATCGTCAAGATCGTACGCACAAGGCCGCGCTGACACGCCCGTGTCTCCGCCGAGAGGTTTCTCGCGGAGCGCTCTTCCGTGGCGAACGTTCAGCGCTGACCCAATGCGGCGCTTTGACGCCAAGATTTTTTTGGGAAACCACCGAAGGACGGCGCGGCTCCAGGCGGGCGGGACCTTTTCGGATCTAGAATTTTTTCGGCGCGCGTCTCGCGGGGGATGCCGCGCCGACTTCGGAGACCTTGATGAGCAACAATTCCTCGGCCGATACGGAAGCGCCTGAGTCCACCGGCAGCGACGGTCCGCTCCTCGACCTGACCGACGCCGGCGTCAAGAAGTTCATCAAGCAGGCGAAAGCCCGCGGCTTCGTGACGATGGAAGAGCTGAACAAGGTGCTGCCTTCGGAAGAAGTCAGCCCCGACGCCATCGAAGACACGCTGGCCATGCTCAGCGAGATGGGCGTCAATGTCGTCGAGGCCGAAGAAGACGCCGAGACCAACGAGGGCGGCGAAGTCGTCGCCCGCGAAGACAACCAGCAGGTCATCACCTCCGACAAGCCGTCGGCCTATGACCGCACCGACGACCCCGTGCGCATGTATCTGCGCGAAATGGGCTCGGTGGAGCTGCTGTCGCGCGAAGGCGAAATCGCCATCGCCAAGCGGATCGAAGCCGGTCGCGACACCATGATCCGGGGTCTGTGCGAAAGCGCCCTGACCTTCGAAGCCATCATGGTCTGGCGCGAGGAACTGGGCACGGGCCGCATCCTGCTGCGTGAAGTGATCGACCTTGAAGGCACCTACGCCGCCATCAACGGCGTCGCCGCCCAGCCCGCGACCGACGACACCGAAGCCGAACCCGCCGAGCCCGTCGATGACGAAGCCGCGCCCAAGCCGGAAGCCGAAGGCGACGACGAGGACGATTTCGACGACGGCGCCGGCCCCACCGTCAGCGCCATGGAAGGCGAACTGCGCGAAGGCGTGATGGCCATCCTGGACGCCATCGCCAGCGAGTTCGAAACCTTCCGCAAGCTGCAGGACAAGCTGGTCGGCAGCCGCCTGAAGGGCGAGGACCTCAGCAACAACGACCGCAAGGCTTATGAGGCCCTGTCGCAGACCATCATTCTGCACCTGAAGACGCTGAAGCTGAACAACAACCGCATCGAGGCCCTGGTCGAGCAGCTTTACGCGATCAACAAGCGCCTGATCGGCCTGGAAGGCCGCCTGCTGCGCCTGGCCGACAGCTATGGCATCAGCCGCAGCGAATTCCTGAAGGCCTATTTCGGCTCCGAGCTGAACCCGACCTGGAGCGACCAGGTCAAGACCATGGGCGTGCGCTGGACCAAGTTCGTCGAGAACGACCAGACCTCGGTCGTCGACATCCGCAGCGAAATCGCCGCCCTGGCCACCGAAACCGGCGTGCCGATCGACGACTATCGCCGCATCGTCCAGACCGTGCAGAAGGGCGAGCGCGAAGCCCGTCAGGCCAAGAAGGAAATGGTCGAGGCCAATCTGCGCCTCGTGATCTCCATCGCCAAGAAGTACACCAACCGCGGCCTGCAGTTCCTGGACCTGATCCAGGAAGGCAATATCGGCCTGATGAAGGCCGTCGATAAGTTCGAATATCGTCGCGGCTACAAGTTCTCGACCTACGCCACCTGGTGGATCCGTCAGGCCATCACCCGCTCGATCGCCGACCAGGCGCGGACCATCCGCATCCCGGTCCACATGATCGAGACGATCAACAAGATCGTCCGCACCAGCCGTCAGATGCTGCACGAGATCGGCCGCGAACCGACCCCGGAAGAACTGGCCGAAAAGCTGGCCATGCCGCTGGAAAAGGTCCGCAAGGTCCTGAAGATCGCCAAGGAACCGATCTCGCTCGAAACCCCGATCGGTGACGAGGAAGACAGCCACCTGGGCGACTTCATCGAAGACAAGAACGCCATCCTGCCGATCGACGCGGCCATCCAGTCCAACCTGCGGGAAACCACCACCCGCGTGCTGGCCTCGCTGACCCCGCGTGAAGAGCGCGTGCTGCGCATGCGCTTCGGCATCGGCATGAACACCGACCACACCCTGGAAGAAGTCGGCCAGCAGTTCTCGGTCACCCGCGAACGCATCCGCCAGATCGAGGCCAAGGCCCTGCGCAAGCTCAAGCA
This sequence comes from Caulobacter sp. GSs2, assembly GCF_058680895.1. The sequence continues at coordinate 1,458,460 of NZ_CM178725.1, forward strand.
CCCCTCGCGGAGCCGCAAGCTGCGCAGCTTCCTGGACAGCTAAGGCTGGGTCCAGGAACCAGAAACAAGGGCGCCCCGGTCGAAAGGCCGGGGCGTTTTCTTGTCTTGCGCTTTCAGGCCATGGGCAGGTTGGCCGGATAGGTCGGCGGTGGCGGAAGTCGCGGCCTTGGGCCAGGCTGCCCCGCCATCAGGCGGGCGTTGGCGGGGATTTCTTCCGGGGCGCGGCAATAGCGCTCGTAGGCGGTGTCGCCCAGTTCGCGGATATGCTTTGGCCCGCTGCGATTGCTGTAGCCGCCGAGATTGCCCAGCAGGTTCTTCTTGCGGCGTTCCGGCCAGTCGACCAGCGGGTTGACGCTGGTCCGGGCGTCTTCCAGCTGGCCGCCCGTCCAGTTGAACTCCAGGCCCGCCCAGGCTGCGCCCTCGGCGATCCAGCGCAGGGTGTGGCTGGAGAGGCCCAGCACGGGATTGCCGCCCCCGACCGCCCCGTGATCGCCGGGGAACCAGCGCTGCTGGTAGGGCCGGAAGCGATACGGAACATAGGCTGGGCCAGGCGTCAGAGGCTGGTCAGGTTCAAGGTTCTGCGCCACATCGCCCACCGAAAAGCCTCGCGCCGTCGCCCATTCCTGGTTCAGCACGTCGATGTTGGAGACCGGGGTCGACGAGAACACCTTGCGATTCTCGTCGATCGACACCGCGTGCCTCAGGCTGGAAATCAGCGATGAGGCCTCGGTGTCGTGAAAGCGGTATTTCGAATTGGCCGCATCGGCGAACAGGCCCAGGCGCTCGGGCAGCCCCATGGACGCCACGGTGTCCCACAGGCCCACATACATCAGTCGATAGGTGTGCAGCGTCCGGTCCGCGCCGTTTGGCCCCGCGCTCCTGGCGGTGATCTGCAGTTTTCGGGTCTGGGCTGTGTCGCGGTGCTGGAACAGCTCTTCCAGGGTGGAGGTCGCCACCGGCGAGGCTGGCGGCGCCTTGGCCGCCGCCAGCGCCTGCAGCGCGGCGGGGTCCAGATATTGGGCATAGTCTTCCTCGCCGGAGACCACGTCGTGACCGTAGCGGGCGCGGAACTGCACCGTGGCCGGACTGCGGCGGCTTTGGGTGCTGTCGGCGTAGAGCTCGAAGGCTTGTGGGCAGACATCAAAACATTCGCGCTTGAGAATGCCGATCTTGCGGATCAGGCCGCACGTGCTTCGGGCGGTAAACGCGCCGCGGCTGAAGCCGAAGATATAGATATCGTCACCGGGCTCGTAGTTCAGGACCAGGAAGCGATAGGCCGCCTCCACCTTGCGATCGAGGCCCTTGCCAAGCGCGCCGCCGAGCGTCTTGGTGGCGAAATCAGCGACCTTGCCGACGCCGGCCGAAACACCAACGCCTTCGTCGTAGAACACAACCTGTCGAACGCCGGTGGCGCTTTCAGGCAG